>ONEC01000100.1 GCA_900316715.1 uncultured Eubacteriales bacterium | reverse complement strand
CGCAAGGGGATATAAAGATTAATATTACGAGGTAAAAAACATGTGTGGAATAATAGGTTATACAGGGGATAGTCCGGCCAGGGATATCCTCATTAACGGATTAAAGCAGCTTGAGTATCGTGGTTATGACAGTGCAGGAATCGCACTTTACGACCCGAAGACAGGCATAGTCATTAAGAAGAGAACAGGTAAGGTTGCAGAACTCGAGGAGTCCGCAAAGGATATCACAACAGATGCAACATGCGGTATAGGCCATACAAGATGGGCTACTCACGGCGGAGTTACTGAAGCCAACTGCCATCCTCACAGAAGCGGCAGTGTTACTCTTATTCATAACGGTATCATAGAGAATTATAAGGAACTTACAGTTGAGTACGGACTTAAGGAATCTCTTAAGTCTGAGACTGATACAGAGGTTGTAGCAGCACTTCTGGATAAGCTTTATGAGGGCGATCCTTACAAGGCTATCAAGAAGGCGGTAAATCTTCTTGCAGGTTCTTTTGCTCTGTGCATAATCTTTGACGATCAGCCGGGTAAAATCTTCGCAGTAAGAAATGTCAGCCCTATGGTAGCGGCAGACTTTGAAGGCGGCTCGATCATTGCGTCGGATCTGACAGCAGTAATCGCATTTTCAAAAAGATATTTTGTAGTTCCTGAGTATCATATTCTTACTCTTTCAGAGGAAGGTATTGAAGTTCAGGACCTTAAGGGACGTAAGGTAGAGCCTGAGTACTTGGAGGTTAACTGGGATATCACATCTGCACAGAAGGGCGGTTATCCGCATTTCATGCTGAAGGAGATCTATGAGCAGCCTGAAGCACTCGAGAGAACCATCACACCAAGAATTGTGAACGGTCTTCCTGATTTTACAGAGGATGGAATCGATGACTGCGTTCTTAAGAATCTGAAGAATATAAATATCGTTGCCTGCGGTACTGCAATGTATGCGGGTATGGTAGGCAAGTCTCTTATCGAGACAAGACTCAGAATCCCTGTAACTGTTGAGATTGCGTCAGAGTTCAGATATAAGGATCCGATCATCGACAGCGACACACTTACAATCGTTGTTTCACAGTCAGGTGAGACTATCGATACACTTGAGGCTCTCAGACTTGCAAAGCATAAGGACAGCAAGGTTCTTTCAATTGTAAATGTAAAGGGCTCAACCATAGCTCGTGAGAGTGATTACGTTCTTTACACACATGCAGGTCCGGAAATTGCCGTTGCAAGTACAAAGGCTTATACGGTTCAGATATCCGCAATGTATCTGCTTGCAGCACGTATCGGACTTGTTAAGGGAATTCTCTCCGAAAGCGTTGTTAAGAAATTCATGACAAGACTTCTTTCTGTAGGCGACATCATTAAGGAAACACTTCAGGAAGCTGACAGAATTAAGGAAGTTGCAAATCATATCAAGAATGCACCGGATGCGTTCTATATCGGAAGAGGAATCGACTACACCATGAGTCTTGAGGCATCTCTCAAGCTTAAGGAGATTTCATATATACATGCAGAGGCCTATGCAGCAGGAGAATTAAAGCACGGAACCATCGCGCTTATCTCTGAAAATGTACCGGTCATCGCTATTGCCAGCGAGGAGCATGTATACAGCAAAATAATTTCAAATGTAAGAGAGGTTAAGTCCAGAGGTGCGTATGTTATCCTGGTAACCTCAGGAGATAAATCAGAAAGTACCGAAGTATGCGACAGACAGATAAGAATACCAAAGGTAGACAGCATCTTCTCGGTATTCGCTATAGCAGTAGTTATCCAGCTTATCGCATATTACACATCTGACGCAAAGGGTCTTGATGTGGATAAGCCAAGAAACCTTGCTAAGTCAGTTACGGTAGAGTAAGCATTTATAATTGGAAAGAAAGAGAGATTCTTAACCATGTATACAATTTCAGATCTTTATGACCTTGACCATACTCTGGCAAAGGATTACCTGTTACAGTTTACCTATCCTTGGGAAGCTCTTAAGGGAATCAAGGATTTCATCCTGCAGCTCGGTCCTACACTGGGTGAGGATTATGAAGAAGTGTCAGAGAATGTATGGGTTCATAAAACAGCAACTGTTTACCCTTCAGCTTATCTCGGTGCTCCATGTATCATAGGACCAAACACAGAGGTAAGACACTGCGCGTTTATCCGCGGCTCGGCTCTTGTGGGAGCTGACTGTGTAGTGGGTAACAGTGTTGAGTTAAAAAATGTTATCTTATTCGATCATGTTCAGACTCCGCATTATAATTATGTTGGTGATTCTATCCTGGGCTATTTCAGCCATATGGGTGCGGGAAGCATAACAAGTAATGTTAAGAGTGACAAGGAACTTGTTATCGTTCATGACGGAACAGAGAAGATGGAGACCGGAATCAAGAAGTTCGGTGCCATGCTCGGCGATTATGTTGAAGTTGGATGTAATGCGGTATGTAATCCGGGAACGGTCATCGGCCGCCATTCAAATGTTTACCCGACTTCCTGCGTAAGAGGAGTTGTTCCTGAGAATTCTATATGGAAAGATAACGGGGTAGTCATTCACAAGGAGGATAAATAGGATGGGTAAGTATTTCGGAACAGACGGCTTCAGAGGTGAGGCTAACAAGGACCTTACATTTGAACATGCTGTTCAGATCGGACGTTTTCTCGGATGGTACTACGGTGCCAGACAGAATAAGAAGGCTAAGATCGTAATCGGTAAAGATACAAGAAGAAGTTCATATATGTTTGAGTATGCACTCTGTACAGGTCTTATGGCCAGCGGTGCGGACGCATATATCATGCATGTTACAACAACTCCTTCAGTAGCTTATATAACAAGAGTTGATGATTTTGACTGCGGTATCATGATCTCAGCATCACACAATCCGTACTATGATAATGGTATCAAGCTTCTTAACGGAAACGGTGAGAAGATGGATGAGGAGACAATACTCAAGGTTGAAGATTACATTGACGGAAAGATTGAGATTCCTATCGCAGAGAGAGATGACATCGGACGTACAGTAGACTATGTTGCCGGACGTAACCGCTACATGGGTTATCTCATCTCACTCAGCAAGTACAGCTTCAAGGATGTTAAGGTCGGACTTGATGTGGCTAACGGTGCCGCATGGCAGATAGCAAAGAGCGTGTTCGATGCCCTCGGAGCAAAGACTTATGTAATGAATAATGACCCTGATGGCTATAACATCAACACAGACTGTGGTTCTACTCATATCGAGCATCTTCAGAAGTTCGTTGTTGAGAAGGGCCTGGATGTTGGTTTTGCTTATGACGGTGATGCAGACAGATGTCTCTGTGTAGATGAGAAGGGAAATGTGATCACTGGCGATCATATCCTCTACATTTACGGCTGTTACATGAAGGAGCGTGGAAAGCTTCTCAATAACAAGGTTGTTACAACTGTTATGAGCAACTTCGGTCTTTACAAGGCATTTGATAAAGTAGGAATCGAGTACGATAAGACTAAGGTCGGCGATAAGTATGTATATGAGAACATGGTAAGTACAGGCAACCGTATCGGCGGTGAGCAGTCAGGACATATCATTTTCTCAAAGTATGCAACTACAGGAGACGGTATCCTTACCAGCCTTAAGATGATGGAAGTACTTCTGGCTAAGGGCAAGACCATGTCAGAGCTTGCAGCACCGGTTGTATATTATCCGCAGGTTCTTAAGAACGTTCGCGTTAAGAGCAAGCCGGATGCACAGAATGACCCTGATGTACAGGCAGCTGTAGCTAAGGTGGCAGAGGAGCTTGGCGATACAGGACGTATCCTCGTTCGTGAGTCAGGTACAGAGCCGGTTATCCGTGTTATGGTTGAGGCTGAAACCGATGAGCAGTGCGAGAAGTACGTTGATCAGGTAATTGACGTGATTAAGGCAAAGGGCCATCTTGAGTAAAGTTGTGACGGGATACAAGTCACAGCACGAAAATTTTTTATTGACATATATAACGTTGCGGTGGTATTTTTATACCTAGTTAAACCGTAGATGAAGAGTAAGTAGGCAGAACCTCCTTCCTTACAGAGAGTCGCAGGTGGTGAGATTGCGATGCTAAGTGTTTTGTTGAATGGACTTCTGAGGGCGACCAGAACTGTTATACAAAGTATGGGAGACGGAGTAAGAACCTTCGTTACAAAAGTTCGGCAAATGATAGTTTGCGCTAAGTGGGTGTGATATCACACCAAGCCGGGTGGCACCGCAGGTGAATTAGATTTTAACCTGTCCCAGCAATCAGATTAGTTTGATTGCTGAGACAGGTTTTCTTTTGTTTAAAAACAGGCGGTTTCCCTGCACGATGTCCAAGATCCGGCAAAACGGCGCATGTGATGGTTTATAGGAGGTAACAATGAACATAAGACCAACACTTGAAGAATTGAAAGCGTATGATACGAGCAAGTACACCGTAGCGCCGGTGAGCACCGAGATCTTTTCAGACTTTATAACTCCGATCGAGGCGCTTCGAATCCTTAAGAACGTATCAACTCACACTTACATGCTGGAGTCAGCACAGGAGAGTGATACCTGGGGAAGATATACATTTCTCGGATTCGAGCCTAAGCTGGAGATAAGCTGTATCAACGGAGAGATGAAGGCCGGAGATATAACCTTTAAGACAGAGAACCCGACAGAGTACCTAAGACAGGTTCTTACACAGTACAGAAGTCCGAAGGTAAGTTACCTTCCACCATTTACAGGAGGCCTGGTAGGTTACTTCTCCTACGACTATCTTAAGTACAGCGAGCCTATCCTTAAGAAGGATCTGGTGGATGAGAACGAGTTTAAGGATGTGGATCTGATGCTCTTCGATAAGGTTATCGCCTTCGACAATGTCCGTCAGAAGATAGTACTTATAGCCAACGCAAAGCTGGCTGATATAGAGACAGAATATAACAGAGCAGTTAATGAATTAGAGAGAATCGCAGATCTCCTTAAGAATGGTAAGAAAGCCAAGGAGAAGCCGGGACGTATCCTCGGGGAGTTCGAGCCGGTATTTAACGAAGAACAGTACTGCGACATGGTTGAGAAGGGTAAGCATTACATCTTCGAAGGAGATATCTTCCAGATAGTGCTTTCCAACAGATTGTCGGCTCCATTTGAAGGAAGTCTTCTTAATACATACAGAGCCCTCAGAACCATCAATCCATCCCCTTACATGTTCTACTTCTCAGGAACAGATGTGGAAGTCGCTGGTGCGTCTCCTGAGACCCTTGTAAAGCTCGAGAACGGCGTTTTACATACCTTCCCTCTTGCTGGTTCAAGACCGAGAGGAAAGAGCCCTGAAGAGGACGAGGAGCTTATCAAAGACCTCCTCTCAGATGAGAAGGAACTGGCAGAACACAACATGCTTGTAGATCTCGGTCGTAATGATCTCGGAAGAGTCAGCAAGTTTGGAACAGTTGAAGTTGAAAGATATATGGATGTGCTGAAGTTCTCACACATCATGCATATAGGTTCTACAGTAAGAGGCGAGATAAGAGAAGATAAGGATGCACTTGATGCCATAGAAGCAGTGCTTCCTGCAGGAACGCTCTCAGGAGCTCCGAAGATAAGAGCCTGCCAGCTGATCGACGAGCTGGAGAACTGCAAGCGCGGTATCTACGGAGGAGCCATCGGATATATCGACTTCACCGGAAACATGGATACCTGCATAGCTATCCGAATCGCCTATAAGAAGAACGGAAGAGTATTCGTAAGAAGCGGCGCTGGAATCGTAGCTGACTCAGTTCCGAAGAAGGAGCATACAGAGTGCATCAATAAGGCAAAGGCCGTTATAAATGCAATCAAGGACAGCGCAGATCTTGATGGCGCAGAGAACTAAGATAGAGGGAGGCAGAAGAATGATTTTATTAATAGATAATTACGACAGTTTTTCATACAACCTCTATCAGCTGATCGGAGGAATAAATCCTGATATTAAAGTAGTAAGAAATGATGAGCTGACAGTAAGTGAGATAGAGGCTCTGAATCCATCACACATCATCCTGTCACCGGGACCGGGAAAGCCAAGTGATGCCGGTGTATGTGAGGATGTGGTAAGAGAGCTGGGAGAGAAGTTCCCTATCCTCGGTGTATGTCTCGGACATCAGGCCATATGCGAAGTATACGGTGCAACAGTAACCTATGCGAAGCGACTTATGCACGGCAAGCAGTCAGTGTGTACTATAGATGAGAGTGAGCCGATCTTTAATGGTATCGGTGAGACGGACGAGGCGGATTCGGGTGCAGGTGCTGCTGGTTCCGGCAGAAAGCTGGCAGTTGCAAGATACCACTCACTGGCAGCCAAGGAAGAGACGATTCCTGATTGTCTCAAGGTTATCGCAACATCAGATGACGACAGCGAAGTAATGGCTGTTAAACATAAGACTTATCCGGTATATGGACTGCAGTTCCATCCGGAATCAATACTTACTCCTGAGGGAGTGACAATATTAAAGAACTTTTTGGCTGCGTAAAGAGCAGAATGAATGAAAAGATTGATCAAGGAGGTACATTAAGATGATCAAGGAAGCAATTGAGAAAATAGTTAATAAGCAGGATCTCACATATGATGAGGCCTATACAGTAATGAATGAGATTATGAGCGGTGAGACAACACCGACACAGAACGCTGCATTTTTATCTGCTCTTTCAACAAAGAGTGCAAAGGCTGAGACAAAGGACGAGATAGCCGGATGTGCAGCAGCCATGAGAGACCATGCAATCCCTGTAAACACAGGTATGGAAATCTTCGAAATAGTTGGAACAGGCGGAGATAACGCTCAGTCCTTCAATATATCAACAACATCAGCACTCATCGCTGCAGCAGGCGGCATGAAGGTTGCTAAGCACGGTAACAGAGCAGCTTCTTCCAAGTGCGGAACAGCTGACTGTCTCGAGGCTCTCGGAGTAAATATCCAGCAGGATCCTGAGATGTGCGTTAAGCTTCTCAATGAAGTTGGCATGTGCTTCTTCTTCGCACAGAAGTATCACACATCCATGAAGTATGTAGGACCTATCCGTAAGGAGCTGGGATTCAGGACAGTATTTAACATCCTCGGACCTCTTACAAATCCCGGAAGGCCATCACAGATGCTTCTCGGTGTTTACGATGAGTACTTAGTTGAGCCTCTTGCACAGGTTCTTGCAGATCTCGGAGTTAAGCGTGGAATGGTAGTATTCGGACAGGATAAGCTGGACGAGATATCTCTCAGCTCACCTACAACAGTATGCGAGATCAAGGACGGATGGTATAAGACAAGAGTTATCACACCGGAGGATTTCGGTATGCAGTTCTGCCAGAAGGCTGACCTTGTGGGCGGCGTTCCTGCAGAGAATGCAGAGATAACAAGAAGAATCTTAAGTGGTGCAGAGACAGGTGCTAAGAGAAATGCAACTCTTCTTAATGCAGGTGCAGCTCTTTACATCGGCGGCAAGGCTGATACTATGAAGGATGGTATCGAGCTTGCTAAGGAAATCATCGCATCAGGCAAGGCTACAGAGACACTTGAGAAGTTTATCGCCGTCAGCAACCAGTAAAGAATGAGATTTTGTTTGAGGCCGACGGTCGGCACAAACGTTAGAATGGTGTAATTATGATATTAGATGAATTAGCAAACTTAACAAGAGCAAGAATAGAGAAGCAGATGGCGACATATTCACCGGAGGATGCCCGTCGTGATGCAGAGCTTATGGCAGATCGCGAGATGGAGGTTCAGGAGTTTGATTATCCTTTTGAGGAAGCTCTCGGAAGAGAGGGACTCTCCATCATATCTGATTGCAACTACCTATGAAGAAGCCGGAGCGGATGCCATATCCTGTCTCACAGAACCGGACAGATTCCGTGGAAGTGATGAATATCTGAAGGATATAGTTAAGAAGGTTTCAATCCCGGTCCTCAGAAAGGACTTCACGGTTGATCCTTACATGATATATCAGGCAAAACTTATGGGAGCCTCAGCAGTGCTTCTTATAGCAGCTATCCTCTCAGATGAAGAGCTGAAGAATTACTTCGACATCGCTGACAGACTGGGACTCTCCTGCCTCTTCGAAGCACATGATGCAGGCAAGAATTGTCGGAGTGAATAATCGCAACCTGAAGGACTTCACTGTTGATATAACAAACAGCGTACGACTTCGTGAAATGGTTCCATCGGACATCATCTTCGTATCAGAGAGCGGAATCGAGAAGCCGGAGGATGTGAAAATCCTCAAGGAGAACGGAACAGATGCTGTGCTCATCGGTGAGATGCTGATGAGAAGCAGCGATAAGAAGTCACTTATAGGTGAACTGAAGAGAGTGTGAATCAGTGCCGCGTTACAGACCATGAGGGATTGATCATGAATAAAGAATCAATTACAAAAGTGAAGATATGCGGACTCTCAAGGCCGGAGGATATAGCGGTAGTGAACGAACTCCATCCGGATTACATCGGATTTGTCTTTGCGGATTTCAGTCACCGTTATGTAGATAAGGAAACAGCCAGAGCGTTGAAGAGTCAGCTTGACCCGGGTATTCAGGCGGTTGGAGTATTCGTTAATGAAGATGTGCACTTTGTGGCAGAGCTCATGAACGATAGAGTAATCGATATAGCCCAGCTTCACGGAAGTGAGGATAACGACTATATCGCTGAGTTGAGAAGTCTGCTGAAGGATGACGCCGAGGTCAAGATCATCCGAGCTTTCAACATCAACAAGATCGCAGACATTTCGGAGATAGAAAACTCCACCGCGGACCTTGTGCTGGTGGATTCGGGAACGGGTTCCGGAGAGACTTTTGACTGGAGCAGGCTGGCAGAGATAAAGCGTCCGTACCTTCTGGCCGGAGGCCTCAGCCCGGACAATATAGGAGCTGCTGTGGAAGCGCTTCATCCATACGGTGTGGATGTAAGTTCCGGTGTTGAAACTGATAAGCTGAAAGACCCGGAGAAGATGAGACGATTCGTGGAGCTGGTGCGGGAGACAGAATTGAGTACAGCCGCTCGGGATGCGGAACCATGCATTTCCGCTGCAAAGCGGGAGAACCTGGAAGAAATCCTGCAGCTCCAGTATCTGGCATATCAGAGCGAAGCCGCCCTCTTTAAGAGCAGGGACATTCCGCCGCTTAAGGAAACTTTAGACGAAGTAATCGAAGAGTTTGAAGCAGGAACGGTTCTTAAGCTCGTTGAAGACGGAAAGATAATCGGATCCGTCCGTGCCTCGGAAAAGGACGAAACAGTATATATCGGAAAGCTGATGGTCCATCCGACCAGACAGCGCAGGGGATATGGACGACACCTCCTGGAAGAAATAGAAAAGTGCTATCCCGGAAAACGATATGAGCTGTTTACAAGCACGAGAAGTATTGATAATATTTCTCTATATCAGAAATGCGGCTATAAAATATATGACAATAAAGTAATTAACGACGAGCTTGAGTTCGTGTACTTAGAAAAAGGAAAGGTAGTAAAGATATGAGTAATATCGAAGAAAAGGTAGTAGGAAGATTCGGAGAGTTCGGTGGACAGTACATCCCTGAAACTCTTATGAATGAGATTCATAAGCTGGAGGAAGCTTATGAGCATTACAAGAATGATCCTGAGTTCGTGGCTGAGCTGGATAAGCTGAACCGTGAGTATGCAGGACGCCCATCTCTTCTCTACTATGCAGAGAAGATGACGAGAGACCTGGGCGGAGCAAAGATCTATCTTAAGAGAGAAGACCTTAACCACACAGGTTCTCACAAGATCAACAACGTTCTCGGTCAGGTGCTTCTGGCAAAGAAGATGGGTAAGACAAGAGTTATCGCTGAGACAGGTGCAGGCCAGCACGGTGTTGCAACAGCAACAGCAGCAGCTCTCATGGATATGGAGTGCGAGATCTTCATGGGCGAAGAGGATACTATAAGACAGGCTCTTAACGTATTCAGAATGGAGCTTCTCGGTGCTAAGGTTCATCCGGTTAAGACAGGGACAAAGGTTCTTAAGGATGCGGTTAATGAGGCTATGCGTGAGTGGACCAGCAGAGTTGATGATACACTCTATGTTCTCGGTTCAGTTATGGGACCGCATCCATTCCCAACTATCGTAAGAGATTTCCAGTCTGTTATCAGTAAGGAAAGCCGTGCACAGATCCTCGAGGCAGAGGGCAAGCTTCCTGATGTTGTTATCGCCTGTGTAGGCGGCGGAAGCAACGCCATCGGTTCTTTCTATGAATATATCAAGGATGAGGGCGTACGTCTCATCGGTTGTGAGGCAGCAGGTCTCGGAGTTGATAATCCAAAGAACGCAGCTACTATGGCTAACGGTTCCATGGGTATCTTCCACGGTATGAAGTCCCTCTTCTGCCAGGATGAGTACGGACAGATCGCACCGGTTTACTCAATCTCAGCAGGACTTGATTATCCGGGTATCGGACCTGAGCATGCATATCTTGCATCCACAGGAAGAGCAGAGTACGTTCCTATCACAGATGAAGAGGCTGTTCGTGCCTTCGAGTATCTGTCAAGAACAGAGGGTATCATCCCTGCTATCGAAAGCAGCCACGCAGTTGCCCATGTTCTGAAGATTGCGCCTTCCATGCCGAAGGACTCAATCATCGTATGTACCATCTCCGGACGTGGAGATAAGGACGTAGCAGCCATCGCCCGTTACCGCGGCGTGGAGCTCTATGAGTAAGAAGTAATACAATGTTTTTCAAAGAAGTAATGAGGTTTTAAAGATGTACAAGGATATATTATCAAAGGTAACTAATAACGAAGTTCTGACAGCTGAGGATATCTCAGAATTCATCAGCGGAGTAGCAAAGGACGAAGTAACACCTGTCCAGATCGCAGGATTTCAGGTAGGACTCCTTATGAAGGGAACTAATGTAGAAGAGCTTGCCGCTTTTGCAAATGCAATGCGTGAGAACTGCGTTCCTATCAGAGCAAAGGTTGATGCTGAAATGATGGACACCTGCGGAACAGGTGGTGGTCTCAGTACTTTCAACATTTCAACTGCAACAGCTCTTGTAGCTGCAGCAGCCGGAATTCCTATCGCTAAGCACGGAAGCCGTTCCATATCATCACTTTCAGGAAGTGCTGACGTACTTGAGGCTCTCGGCGTTAACATCAATCTTAGTGCAGAGCAGGCTGCAGAACTTATAGAGAAGATCAGCATTGCATTTATCTATGCACCTCTTTTCCATCCGGTTATGGGCAAGGTTCTTCCACCTGAGACTGAACTTGGAATAAAGACAATCTTCTACACTATCATCGGTCCGCTTATCAACCCGGCTTTCGCTCCAAGACATCTTCTCGGAGTTTATAAGAAGGAGCTTCTGGATACAGTTCCTGAAGTTGCAAGAAGAATTGGTTACACAAAGGCTATGTTCGTATATGGTGAGGACGGACTCGACGAAATCTCACTTCTTGGAAAGACAACCATCGCAGAGCTCGCAGACGGCGAGATTAAGAGATACACAATCGCACCTGAAGACTTCGGTCTTAAGAGCTGCAAGCTGGAGGACATCAAGACTGGTACTCCTGAGGAAAATGCAGCGACTATCAAGGGCGTTTTCTCAGGCGAGATCGAAGGACCTAGAAAGGATGCCATCATCCTTAATGCAGCAGGTGCTCTTGTTGTCGGCGGTAAGGCTGCTGACTTCGCAGAGGGTATCGCTCTTGCAAGAGAGATCATAGAGAGCGGCGCAGCTGCTAAGAAGCTCAGTGAGCTTGTTGAGGAATCAAATAAGTATGCATAAATTTAGTTCATGTCTGAAAGAGAAAAAGAAGGACGGACTGGTTCCTGTAATAGTTGATTTTAAATGCATTTCTCCCGGTGAGGGACGGCTCTTTGATGAGAATGACGCTGTACGTAATGCACTGAAGATGATAGAAGCCGGGGCTCCTGCCATATCAGTGGTGACAGAGCCGACGGACTTCGGCGGTTCCCTCGATATGCTGAGGGCTATAACTGACGCGGTGGATGTTCCGGTTCTGAGAAAGGACTTCATCAGAACTAAGGAAGCCATCGATGAGACCATCGAGTGCGGTGCATCGGCAGTGCTTCTTATGTGCTCCGTCATGAGCGCGGAACAGATGGTGATCTGTTACAACTACGCTCTGGAGAGAGGTATCGAACCACTGGTGGAGACCCACACTGAAGCGGAGATTGAATTCGCTGCATCCCTGGGAGTAAAGCTTATGGGAATTAACAACCGTGACATTCTCCGACTGGAGAAGGACGGAGGAACCGTCTCCACAACGCAGGGACTTGCGGGAAGTAAGCCGGAAGATGCTTTCCTTATAAGTGAAAGCGGAATACTCACACCAGAGGACGTGAGACGTGCCATCGACAGCGGCGCAGATGCAGCTCTGGTGGGCACAGCCATCTGGAAAGCTGAAGACCCGTTTGCATATTATAAAGAAATGATGAATGCGTGAGGCCGATATGGATAAAGTAATAGTTAAAATGTGCGGCTTCATGAGAGAAGAGGATGTGAACGCCGGAATAAGACAAAGTGTTGATATCTTAGGCTTTGTTGTTGATTACCCGGTACCGGTTCCGTGGAATATGGAGCTCGCGAGGGCGGAAGAACTGATAAAGCATTTCAGAAATGCGGCAGGCAGTTCGCAGGCAACCGGGTGCTGCGTTGTTACCGGCGGCCCGGTGGATAAGATACTTAATATCGAGCGCACCCTGCATCCTGATTATATACAGCTGCATTATAAAGAGACTGCAGATGATATCCGTGCACTTAAAGCAGAAGGAATCACAGCGAAGATCGTAAAGACGGTACCGCTGAAGCCGGAAGAGAGACTGGCCCAGAGCGGCAGGTCTGATATCGCAGAATGTGCGAAGGTTTTTGAAGAGGCGGGAGCGGACATAGTTCTGGTGGATGCCAGAGGGCCGGAGAACGCATCGAACTCCGCAGGTCTTATAGACGCAGAGCTTTACAAAGCAGTTAAACAGGCTGTTACGATTCCGGTAATGGCGGCAGGAGGCATAACTTCTGAAAACGTCAGGGATATAGTGGATATCCTGCAGCCGGATATAATAGATATGATGACGGGGATTGAGATATCTCCGGGAATAAAATCCGAAGAGAGAATTGAATCTATAATGAGAGGAGTCAGAAATGAGTAATATATATAAAGCATTTGAGAATAAGAAGGCTTTCATAGCATTTCTTACAGCAGGTGATCCTGACTATGAAACAAGCCTTGCAAACTTCAGAGCTGTACTTGATGCAGGAGCTGACCTTGTAGAGGTAGGTATTCCATTTTCAGATCCTATCGCTGAGGGACCTGTTATTCAGGAGGCTGACATCAGAGCTCTTGGTTCAGGAATGACAACAGATAAGGTATTCGAGCTGGTAAGCGAACTTCGTAAGGATTACGATACACCTATTGTATTCATGACCTATGCAAATCCGGTTTATCACTACGGCGCTGAGAAGTTCTTCCAGAAGGCAGCTGAGGCAGGCGCTGATGGAATCATCATTCCGGACTGCCCATTTGAAGAGCGTCATGAGTTTGATGAAGTAGCTGCTGCACATGGAATCGACTTTATATCAATGATCGCTCCTACTAGTGAAGACAGAATCAAGACTATCGCATCCCAGGCCAGAGGATTTATATATGTAGTTTCTTCTCTCGGAGTTACAGGTGTGAGAAGTGAGATCAAGACTGACCTCGGAACAATTCTTGGACTTATCAAGGAGGCAACTGATACACCGGCAGCCATCGGCTTCGGAATCAGCAGTCCTGAGCAGGCAGAGAAGATGTCCAAGATCGCAGACGGCGTAATCGTTGGTTCAGCTATGGTAAGAATCGTTGCTGAATACGGCAAGGATGCACCTGAGAAGCTGGCTGAATACGTTAAGAGCATGAAGGCAGCAATCGCTTAAATTTGCCTGAAAAAGTAATTTAAAGAAGTTCTTGACTTTTGAAAACAAAGTAATATACTATTAACAGTTTAAATTATTAATAATTTTTTAAATCTACGGAAGCAAGGGCGCTTCGGGCTTAAT
This sequence comes from uncultured Eubacteriales bacterium, assembly GCA_900316715.1. Classification (GTDB taxonomy): domain Bacteria; phylum Bacillota; class Clostridia; order Lachnospirales; family Lachnospiraceae; genus Eubacterium_Q. The sequence goes on along the minus strand of ONEC01000100.1, from coordinate 751 downwards.
GCTCGGAGTGCCTCTTTTTAAGGGCTTTAAGGAACTGTAATAGTTTAGAGGAGCGAAAACGTATGTCCGATTTTAGTAAAAAATTGATTCTTGAAGATGGAAGTGAGTACTACGGATACGGCTTCGGTGCTGACAAAGAGGCAGTATGCGAGATCGTATTCAACACATCCATGGCCGGATATCAGGAGATAGTATCCGATCCGTCCTATACCGATCAGGCAATTGTAATGTCCTATCCACTGATAGGTAATTACGGAATAACCGATGAGGATTTTGAGAGCAAGCTTCTGAATCTGGGAGGATTAATCGTTAGAGAGATCAACGATTTCCCTTCAAACTTCAGATTCACAAGAACTCTTTCAGAACTTCTGGAGGATGCAGATGTTCCGGGAGTTTACGGAGTTGATACAAGAAAGCTTGTAAGAAGCATCAGAGACTTCGGTTCAAGAAAGGTGCTTATAACAGATGCAGCAACATCTCTTGAGGATGGCCTTAAGAAGCTTAAGGAAACAGAGCTGAAGAGGGATCAGGTTGCACGCTGCAGCTGCAGAAAGAGATGGTATTCAAGAACATCTAATCCAAAGTACAGCGTAGTTGCTATCGACTGCGGCATGAAGATGAACATCGTACGTGAACTTAACGCTCACGGCTGCAACGTTACAGTTGTACCATATAATACATCGGCTGAAGAGATTCTCCGTATGAAGCCGGACGGACTCTTCATATCAAACGGACCTGGAGATCCGGGAGA
>ONEC01000140.1 GCA_900316715.1 uncultured Eubacteriales bacterium | reverse complement strand
ACTCTGTCCTTTTTGAAGAATCCCGGCCCGATACCTAGAGTTACAGGAATATCGTTTTCAAGCATATCTCTTACTCTGGAAAGAAGCTTCTTCCCTGACATTCCCCAGGATGCCTTATAAGGCATGTTCTTCTTTCTAAAGAGACGATTCATCCGTCGTGCCAGTCTGGTTCCCGGAACTCCCAGCCAGTAGCTCACATGGAATATCCGCTTCTCCAGTTCATGAAGCCTCTCGCGGTACTCATCAACCGTAAGTGGTGTCTCTTCCGTCTTAGAAATCTCTGAATGCCCGTCTGCACTGCCCTCAGTATCTGACTGTGATGCCCGCTCCATATAGGCGACAATATCCACTGCACTTACCAGTCCGCAGCCAAACTTACGGATGATGTTGTTTCGGGAGTGTTTCTTCTCACTGTCCTTAACAACCCAGCCCTGATTTCCGCCAAAACTGACCGAACCATCTTCCTCAAGTACATTTATATAATTAGATTTGAGACCATGAATATTCATCATCTCCAGCATTCCCCGTTAATATTATTAATCCTTCATCTGATACAGTCAAAAAATAATGCATATAAGAAACTAATGTGTTATATATTATATATATTTTTTGTTTTTTCGGCAATGGAGGAAATACTATGATCAATCAAATATCGGTTTTTACAGAGAACCGTAAAGGCGCAATGAAGGATATTACAGAGATTATTTCATCAAATGGAATAGACATCTACAATGTTGTTACAAACGACAGTGCAGAGTATGGAATTGCAAGAATGCTTCTGACTGACCCTGAAAAGGGACTGGAGCTTCTCCAGCAGAAGGGTTATATGTGCAAGATAGATAAGGTAATCGGTGTACAGATTCCTGATGATGTAGGAAGCCTTACAAAGCTTCTCACAGATGTAGAATCCATCAACATCAACATCGAATATCTCTACGTATCATACAGCAGAGATTCAAAAACACCACTGGCAGTTATGAAAGCCGCCGGCTATGCAGAAATCGAAGCGTCATTAACAAGCAAAGGCTATGTTATAGTATAGTTCATAACATCGCAGAACTCTTTTAATATAAGTTATTTTGTAATTATAAAGCGAAACAAACCCCTTGAGTGACCATTTAATTGTGTCATCTCAAGGGGTTTTGTTTTGCTATATTAGTTCAAATAACGAACTTTATAAAAGCTCTGCGATGTCAAGAAGAAGCCTCTCAGTTTTCTCCCATCCCAGACATGGATCTGTTATCGACTTACCATAGATTCCCTCACCTATCTTCTGTGCTCCATCTTCGATGTAGCTTTCTGTCATAAGACCCTTAACGATAGCCTTAACTTCAGGTGAAGAACGTCTGCTGTGAAGAACATCCTTTGCGATTCTTATCTGCTCAAGATATTGCTTGTCTGAATTTGCATGATTTGTATCTACTATGATTGCAGGATTCTTAAGTCCCATCTTCTGATACTCTTCGTATACCATTTTAAGATTCTCATAGTAGTAATTTGGCTTTGCATGTCCCATTTCATCTATGTATCCACGCATGATGGAATGAGCAAGCGGATTACCAGGTGTTCTTACTTCCCAGCCTCTGTAAATGAAGTCCTGAGGAGACTGTGCTGCAGTAATGGCATTCATCATAACTGAGATATCTCCACTTGGAGGATTCTTCATACCAACAGGAATACCAACACCACTTGATACGATTCTATGTTCCTGATCCTCTACACTTCTTGCACCTACTGCTATGTAGGACAGAAGATCTGAAAGGTATCTGTGATTTCCAGGATAGAGCATTTCCTCTGCACAGGTAAAACCTGTCTCACGTACTACTCTTGTATGCATCTGTCTTATTGCTATAAGACCTTCAAGCATATCCTCATGTCCTTCAGGATCCGGCTGATGAAGCATTCCCTTATATCCTGTTCCCTTTGTACGAGGCTTATTGGTATAAACTCTAGGGATAATAAATATCTTATCCTTGACCTGCTCTGCAACCTTTGCAAGACGGTTCATATAATCACATACAGCTTCTTCATTATCAGCTGAACAAGGTCCGATGATCATAAGGAACTTATCGCTCTTACCTGTAAAGATATCTGCGATTTCCTTATCACGCTCTTCCTTGATCTTCTTAATCTCTTCTGTAACAGGGAACTCTTCCTTCAGCTCCTGAGGAGTAGGCAGTTTCCTGATAAATTCCATTTGCATTTCCATGGGGTGTTACCTTCTTTCTATCATTATGTACCATAGGCTTCTGCCCTTGGCACAATGAGCAGTTTATCACACTAAAGTGATAAAGTAAAGCATAAATTTATATATTTGCATCTATAAGCTTTAATTCTTCTATATCAAACTCATAATCCTTACCGCAGAAATCACAGTGAAGGTTTACAGGCTTGCCATCAGCTATCATAGCTCGCAGCTCCTTATGGCCAAGGCTGATGAGTGCTTTGGTTACTCTCTTTCTGTCACAGTTACACTTATACTGAACAGGACGTGTATCTTCTATTACCATATCAGCAAGCAGTCTTTCTGCTATGTTTTCCGGTGTCTCACCATTATTCAGATATTCTGTGATAGAACCAAATCCTGCTACAGCAGCTTCAAGAGCTGATATAGTCTCTTCTGATGCTCCCGGAAGCAGCTGGATGATAAATCCTCCTGCATGCTTTACAGACCAGTCTGTATCCACCAGAACGCCGAGTCCGATAACTGTCGGAATCTGTTCACTTGTAGCGAAGTAATATGTAAGATCTTCTGCTATCTCACCGGATACGATCTCTGTCTGTCCTACATAAGGATCCTTAAGTCCTGTATCTCTTATAACTGACAGGGTTCCCTGTCCTATTGCAGCTCTCACATCCAGATGATTATCTGTTTCTCTGAGCGGAAGCTCAACCTGTGGATTTGCGATTATTCCCTTTACATTAGAAGCTGCATCTGCTGTTACTGTAATGCTTCTGGCAGGGCCATCACCATTAAATCTTATTGTAAGCAGATCTGAATCATTCTTCAGCATAGCACCCATCATGGCACCGGCTGCAAGTGTACGTCCCAGTGCTGCAGTACATACAGGTGTTGTATCATGTATCTTACGAGCCTCTTCCACCATATCCTTACAGCTGACTGCAAAGAATCTGACTTCGTTATTATAGGCCATACCCTGTATCATATAATCATTCATAATTTTTCTCCTTAAATATGTGACTTCGTCAGCCGAGCACTGTCACGATGTCATTCCGCACTTCATGCGTCATGGAATCCTTGCTTCGCAAGTATTCGCGCTGCTTCGCAGTCGCACACCTCTTCGCTCGTTCCTCTCGCTCGAGGCCACGGGTCCCTCCTTCACTCCGTTCAGGCAATCCCGTGGTCTATTACTCCCAATTACGCACAGCCTCGTTATAATACTGTATCATAACAGGCTTTGTCAATTGGTTTACTTCTATATTATCTCCCGGAGCCGGACTCTCATCTTTACCGAACCGGAACAGTGACTGAATAATATCCTCAGTAAGATATTTTGTCTCAATCCCACTGTCTATTCTGATATTCTCGTAAGCAATGCGGTCTCCTTCAACCATATCGTTATCCGGTTTAACCGCCATATTAAAGCCCCAGTCTCCGAAGGCAGGAACCTGCAGATGATAAGGCGATACTACAAAGCCTTCGCTCTCCAGTGTCTTTGTAACGCACCAGAAAGACTTGGTAGCATAATACGGGCTTGTGGACTGAACATTTAATACTCCGCCCGGAGCAAGTGCATTTCCACACATGCGGTAAAAGATATTTGAATAAAGCTTTGCCAGTGCCTCATTGTTCGGATCCGGCAGATCTACGATTATGACATCATATTTCTTATCGCAGTCCTCAAGATATTTATAGGCATCCATATTGATGATTGTAACCCTGTCAGAATCCAGCGATCCCTCGTTGAGCGCAGAGATAACCTTATCCTCACTGCAGATACGTGTCATCTCACTGTCGAGATCTATCATCGTAATGTTTGTCTCCGGATACTTCAGGAGCTCACGGGCAGCCATGCCGTCACCGCCTCCCAGGATCAGCACCTCAGATCTTGATGCTGCCACATTCATAGGGATGTGCACCAGCGCCTCATGGTATCTATATTCATCCTTAGATGAAAACTGTACATTTCCATCTATATAGAGTCTCACATCATCCTTATGTCTTGTTACCACTATCTTCTGATACTGTGTCTGCTCAGACATTATAACAGCATCTCTGTAAAGACCATTCTCTATGAACTGTCCGATATTCTCCGAAACCAGCATTCCAAAGATCATGGTTATAAGAAGCATAACAGTAACCATCTTATAGTAACGAGCACCCCTGATCCTTCCATGATACTTAAATACTATAAGCGTCGCGCAGATCAGATTAAAGGTTCCCGCCATAAATGCAGTCGCAAAGAATCCCAGCTGCGGCATAAGCAATAGTGGGAATGCGACCGATCCCAGCAGTCCACCGATATAATCAAAACTGAAAAGATGGGACAGTGTAACTCTCAGATTCTTCTTATCCAGCTCGATTATACGTGTAAGTATAGGAATCTCCGCTCCTACCAGAGTACCTATAAGTATGATCTCCACATACATTACAAGCTGGTAAGCTTCCAGATAGAGATTTGCCAAAAAAAGAAGAAGTGAGCTGAGTCCACCGATCACCCCCACTCCGATCTCTATATTAAC
>ONEC01000102.1 GCA_900316715.1 uncultured Eubacteriales bacterium | reverse complement strand
CCCATATCCACCATGTTGGTATAGCCTTCAGTCTTATTATTTCCACCGAAGTTATCTACCTCTTCTATTCCACGGATCATATCCGCAAGATTTGATGCATCTTCACCGGCATCATACATGTTCTTGGCAAAGCTGTTAAAGCTTAAGATAAGATTGTCTATCTTGGAAAGATCTATAACTGCAAGGGTTGTGAGTTCTTCATCATCCGCCTTTACGTTTGATTCATAGAAGCTGTCACAGACCACCTTTCCCAGTGCTTCTGTGTCGCTGTCAGGGTTCTTACTAAGGAAGTTTCCGATGGCTGTATAATCCCAGCCGCTTCCCGGCTCCATTTCCTCAGAACCGAACATATAATCTGCATAGGTTGCAAGAACGTTGGCAACCTCTACTGTTCCCATAAGACAGGCATCATAGCCTATAAAGTCGAATTTACGCTTTGATGTCTCAGACGCCTTGAGAAGTGCGGCATCCATTTCCATAAGAGTTATAGAGTCCTGATCGTACTTCTCGTCGAAGCATACACCAGTTATACTTCCGCCTCCATGATTCCAGAGGACAAGACCCATGTGCTCTGAGCTGTAGTTCGAAGTTCCCCATATCAGGAAGTCTGCCAAAGTATCCGGAGTTCCCATGTTGGTAAGCTTCTTCTCATCAACCTTAGTTATCTCTCCGTTCTGAACCAGGAATCGATCTGTCTTATCAGTATCAACATCGTCCTCGGTCCATTCTTCGGTACCACCGGTCTGAACTACAAAGCGGACCTTATCACTAGGTGAAGACTTCGCCATTTCCTCCAGATCGTCGGTACCCATACCGGAATCAGTCTCGAGATCAGTTCCGCAGAGATATACAAATATAGTCCATACTCCGTCGTCAGATCTCGAAGCAGTCTCTATCTGCTTTCTCTCCAGCGACATATCTCCTGAGGCGTTATTAACACTCATGCTGACGCCCTGAATCGACTCCACATCTCCCTCAGGGATTTCGGTATCTCCCGAATAGTCACTGTCGTAGTCGTCATAATCAGCATAATCGTCGTAATCATCATAGTCGTCATAGTACGAATCATCATAATCATAGTCATCATACTTATAATCGTCATCATATTCTTCATCGTACTCATCACTGCAGGCAGCACATGATAGCAGCATCATGGCTGTCAATAGAACTGCTGTCCATCTTCTGGCACAAAGCTTTATCCTGCGTGCATTTACACGTTTTCTCATCTCATCTCCCTTGTCTCATCAAGTATCTCTGCATCTGTTATCTCTTCCAGGAATTTCGATATCTCATCCATCATACTGTCTGCATAAGCCTGGTTTGGTACTATAGATGCGACTCCGATAACGATGAACTGATGGATATCCTGACCACCTATCTCCGCAACAGATACACGGAACTGATTCTCAATCTTTGAGATGATGCTTTTTACGATCATTCGTTTTTCTTTAAGGCTCTGCACCCATGGCGCATGTAATCTGAAGGTTACAGTTGCAATTTCCATAATGTCCATACTCCTTTACTGTTTTGTTTCTCTGTTGATCCAGTCCATTAAAACATCCACTATGTATCGTCTTTCGTCGTTATTCAGAATCTTTCCTGATGGGATGTTATGCCACTTCTCGAGACATCCTCTGCAGCAGCAGGCTGTTGCATGCTGAGCTATAAATACAGGATGCCCCTTCATAGGTGTCTGCTTTCCATCATTTACCGGATTCTCCGGTGCAAGCTTTTTATCTACAAAGTCTTCAGCGTGACGCCGGATGGTTTCCACACCTTTCTCTATTATATACTTTTTATCCGTTTTAGTCAGGTGAAATCTGCTCCTGAAGCCTGAACGGGCGAGTCTCTGAAACAGGTCTCTGCGGTCCGGCAGCGTGTAGGCTATACGATTTGCCATTCCCATACTGGGGATATAGCTGTAGCCTGACTTCTGGGCCTGCAGAAGCTGCTGGCTGCGGTCTATATGATAAGTCTTTCCGTCCTTTATAAATACAGCCCCCGTCTGCTTAAATGTAAAGGAAACGCCTGTACGGACGCACTGACGGCGTACTTCACGTATCCATCTGAAGTCCAGAGGTCTTGCCGACGGGCCTGACTCTCCTCCACAGGTTACATTTTCTATCAGTCCTGTTTCCAGATACTTCTCTATATCCAGTTCTCCCAGCATCGGTTCGGATATTATATTTCTGTGCTTGATAGGAGCTTCTAGAAGTATAGGCAGTCTGTAGTCAGCTCTGTCCTGATTCTCACAGGTACTGCAGATGGTTACATTATCCCAGCCATCTCCCCAGTCTGCGGGTATGCAGTCCATAAAGCGGTGAATCCTCTTGGTGATTATAAAGAATTCAAGGTCACTTCTCTCCCTTATAATATCCCAGATTCCGTCTCTCCACTCATCAGCCTCGTCAAGGAAGAAGTCTGAGGTCATACACGCAAAAACGACCCCATCATCTGGAGTCATTTTATACTCGCCCTGTCTGTTCTTCTTGAGCGGAAGATCATAATCATTTGTCTTTGTAACAATGGATGCATCCTTACCTATACTTTCGTCCCGCCTGTACACATAACAGTGTGCACAGCCGGGACTTATCTTCTTACATCCATGCCAGGGATTCCATATCGGCATTGCTTCTCATCTCTCTATTTCAATCAGATATATTATTTATCTATCAACTACATATGTCAGAGCATCCTTAGCTCCATATGGAGAATGGCTCTCATTAAATAATACCACTATCTTATTATCTGATAAACACATTCTGATTGCTTTATGTGAATAGACTGTATAGTCTAGACCGTCTGTATAAGTGTCGATCACTTCTATATCTGATCCGTCAGGATTGCATTTACATATATCAAATCCATCTTCTTTAAGCTGTACATAATATACTGCTTCATCCTGAATGTTGATACATCCGATGTCATACATTTCTTCAGGGAATCCACCACTCGTGAAAAAGCGCTGTGCACAGTTCGAATTCTCATTATTATCACCGGTAAGCAGCCATACCTTATCACCTGTATACTGAGGATTCATACCATAGTATGGTCTATACTGCTCATTCATAATAAATCTTGTGATAAGGAATCCATTATAATAATAGAAATTACGTGTATTGATATCTGATGCATACATATATGGCTCAGATACGCTGTCGCCTGATACATCAGCAGCCCATATAACACTTTGAATAGTCTCATATTTCTCGTCGTCGGACTTTGTTCTGTACACCTTCTCTTCCAGAGATATTCCTTCCAGATAGTAAATTGTATTATCTATAAGACAGAAGTCCTTAATCTCCTTCTTGTCACTGGCTTCTATCACCAGCTTACATTCTCCGGAATCAGGGTTTATGGCGTAGATTCCATCTTCATCTGCCCCATAGAGATTTCCGTCTGCATATCCGATTGCGCCGAAGCTTTTCTCTCCGGAGTAAACTGTTGTAATCTCTCCGTTATTATCAAGTCTGTTTATGGTATGATCCTCACCGACTTTCATAGGATAAACTCCTTCAAAGTACAGACCTTCTTCTGTCATAACGGCTTCATTCTGATAATTTCCGAGGTACTCTTCTTCTAGATCTGTTCTTCTGGCATGATCAGCCTTCTTATATTCTCTGTAATTATGGCTGTAATCATGAGCTATCAGGAAAAACTTACCGTTTATAAGAAGAAGTGCGACGAATACTACTGCTGTCACAAAGAAGAACAGTCTTTCCTTTTCTCCGCTGATTCGGCCTTTTGTAAAGGCTTCTTCGTCTGATAAAAACTTCTTCTCATACGTAACTTTCTTTCTATGATGAAGTGCACATACTACTATCATGAACAGAGAATAGCCTGCTGTGATAAAGTATCTCAGGTGAATCGAATTCATCTCGACCTTATATTCTGCAAAAAGGATCGGTGTCAGATAGTAAATTACAAAGCTAAGGATAACGAGAACATATACAGGTATATCTATCTTATAATCTCTTACCTTGCCCTTATGTCCCAGCACTCTTGTAATAATAAGCAGGATAATGGCTGCGATCATTACACACATCATAAATCTGCTGAGATAAACCCAGAAATCTCCTACTTCATACTTCACGTCACTGTTAAAAACTTCATTGCCATGTCCGTTTATAATCTTATTGGTTATATTACTGGAACTTTCAAAAGGATCTCTGTTAAAAAGAGCATCAGAAACAGACTCAAATCCCGGATTAAACGGGGTTGCAAAGTACCAGAGACACATGACAAAAAGTATTATTGATATGATTGTAAGTAGAAACATTTACACCACCCTCTTATTGTTATTATCAATATGATAATATCTTAATACTATATTAATAATATGTCAATAAAAATATTACATTCTTGGTGTATTATTTTTACATGTGTGTTACATCTCGGGCTTATAATAAGCTCATCAAATAAAACAACATGTTGAGACAAGAAAAGAGGTATGGTTATGAAAAAAAGATTTTTAACAGTATGTGGAATATCATTATGTATGGCAGCCACACTCGCAGGCTGCGGTGAAGAAAAGGAAGCAGTTGCTGAATCAAGAACTGAGGCTGCTACTGCTGCTAAGACTGAGGCTCCTGCAGAAGCCGTAACAGAGGCTTCGACTGAAGCTAAAACTGAAGAAAATACTGAAGCCGCAACCGAAGCTAAGACTGAGGCTGCAACTGAAGCTAAGAAGGAAGAAGATGCAGAAGCTGCTGATCAGGCTCCTGCCGATCCAAATTCTTTCTATGAATTCGTATCTAATCCTTCTGCTTACAGCTGGGAAGGCTTCGGAGCCGCTTCAGGCGAGAGTTTTAACTGGGACAGCTTCGCACTGATTGATTTCGATGGTGATAATACACCTGAGCTTGTTGCTTCCTGTCTCAGTGATGACAGACCTGATGCCGGAATGCAGCACTATGTAATCGTTGATGAATCAGACAGTGGTCTTGTATTCAGTGAGATTGCTGACGGTGTAGCATCTGCAGGTGGATATAGAGGAACTATATACTATATTCCTGGTGAGTCCATCATTTACGATCTTTCTAACAATGCTCCAACAGGTGCACCCGGTACTACTATCTATACCTTCGAGAACGGTAAGGTTGAATATAAGGAAGGCGGTTACTGCGAGCCTGATATGGAAGCTGATGACCCATCAGACTGGTCAAAGGGTACCTGGTACTGGGGAACAGATGCTATATCTCAGGACGAATATGACAGCAAGGTAAATGCAGCTACCGAGAATCAGTCAGGCCAGGCATTTAACGAGATAGTTTTCATGGATAAGGATTCCATGCTTAAATCTTTACAGAACTAAGAACGGCTCTGTTTAGAGTTTACGATCAATATACCCGCTGATACCAGTATCAGCGATGCCAGATGAAGGAGGCTGAAGTGGCTTCCCTCTTCCAGCAGTAATATAGACGTGGTCACTCCAAATACCGGTGTCATGAAGCCAAATACAGCCACTCGTGACACCGGGTTATACTTAATGAGAAAAACCCAGATTGAATAAGCAGCCGCTGAAACAAATGCAAGGTATATAAGATAGACCACACCAAGCGGTGTTACATTCTGGATCCTGCCGCCCATCAGAAGGCCGGCAGCAATCATTATCAACCCTCCCAAGAAGAACTGATATCCACTAAGGATGATCGGTTCTTCTTTTTTTGAGTATTCTTTAGACAGTACTGATGAGAAGGCATAGGCGAATGTGGATAACAGTATAAGGAGGTCTCCCCTTACGAGGTCTCCCTCTCCCAGTCCCGTACCGGCCAGGTTTACGACTATAACGCCCAGGAAGCCTATGACGCATCCAAGAGTCTTACGGGATGTCAGCTTCTCCTGTCTGAATATAAGGCTTGCCACAACTATCGCGGCAAAGACATTGGTTCCGGTGACTATGGAAGCTCTGACACCTGTGGTATGTGCGAGCCCTATATAAAACAGCACATACTGTCCCACTGTCTGGAACATGGAAAGCTTAAGGATCATAGGAAGTGATCCCGCCTTCGGAATGAGTATCCGTTTCTGGATTATGCATCCTATTGCCACTGCCAGAATCCCTGCAATCACAAATCTTATTCCTGCGAAAAGAATCTGCGTTGCCTGCTCTCCTGCACCTATACTGAATTCTTTATATCCCAGTTTAATCATAGGGAAAGCACTGCCCCATAAAAAACATGAGATCAGTGCTCCTGCCCATACAAATATTGTCTTTGTGTATATACTGCTGCTATCTGCAGTCTTCTTGTCTGCTAACTTCTTGTCATTCATCGTGTTCTAAGTTTACCTTTATGTTATGTTGGCCTTAATAACCTTCTGCATGTAGCTTCTCTTCTCAGATTCAGGCTGCACCAGAAAGCTGTAATAGAAAAGTTTTATAAGTATCTCGCTGGCTGTCTTCACACCCAGATTTCTGTTATGTGTCATAAGCTGTCTCTTGCTGGATGCCTCGTCAGTGGTTGCATTTTTACTGATAAGGTCTCTTAAGGTATTGGTTCCCGCCCTTCTGAGACAGTTAAATGCACGGCGGCTGAGATCCAGCACTTCAATATCCTGATCCAGCTGAGCGCCTGTAAATACCGCCGGGAAATGAAACATTCTCCTGTTGCAGAGCATTATCTCTTCGATGGTTATGCCGTCCAGGTATTTATTCATTTCCTTTGTTACGTTTTCGTCCAGTGTTATCATATTCGACACCTCCATATTTGTCCATGACAACTTCCTTTACGCCGTGCGCTTCTATACGCTTTATCTTATCGGCGAAGGTCTTTCTTACCATGTTTGTGAGGTACTTAAGTTCAGAAACTTCAGGTGCTGAAGCAGATGCATGGATATGGTTGGTGCCGGTCATAATGTAAATGTGCTTCACATAACCGGTACGGTTAAGATATTCCAGAAGATCTTCGTAATCTTCAGTATTGGTATAGATTTCGAGGAACATGTGAACCGTACCCTCATGATGAGTGATGGTTGTATATCCTCTTATCACACCCTCTTCTTCCAGCTTCCTTACGCGCTTCATAACCGCAACTCTTGATACACCTACCTTCTCGGCAATATCAGTGAAACTCATGCGGCCATCAGATTTCAGAAGCCTCAGAATATCCTTATCCATATCATCTACCTTCATAAGTACCCCTCCCATATCAGTGTCGACTCTGATTAAGATGATTATACGACGGTGTCTCTTAAAATTACAATAGGCGCGATTACGAAACGTAACCACGCCTTATTCGTTAAATATCTGTATTAACCATAGCTAGAATCTGATCTTTTCTCCACATTTAGCACAGTGAGTGCCATGACTCTTAAACAGTGAATAACCGCAGAACGGGCACTTATGCACCTTCTTCTTATGGCCTATTACAATGAGTAAGATCATTGCGATCACGGCAACTGATCCGAATATCATAAGCCAGACAATATCATGCTTCATAACCGACAGCGCCAGTCCAAAAAAGAAGATAAGCAGGATGAGTACCATGCAAAAAGAATAAAGAGTCCTGTCCCTTGCTGATTTTTTGCGAAGACTGGCTTTATATTCAAATTCGTGCTGTCCCTCTTCTCTTTCGTCTTCCATCATTATACCCCCTCCTCCAGGAGAAGCTTGCACTGTTCTTCCTGATAAGGAATCAGCTTATGCTTTGTATAGATAGTAAGTGTCAGAAATGCAAATTGGCTCTCGCATTTGAAGCCCATCTGCAGGATTCTTCTGTTAAAGTTAAATGCAATCTTTTTCAGATCACTCTTATCTATCTGATCATA
>ONEC01000164.1 GCA_900316715.1 uncultured Eubacteriales bacterium | reverse complement strand
GCTTCAGCGAAGGAACATTTATGGGATATTTTGAAGACGGAAGAGTTATGGATTCAAATCATATTCCGGAAAAATATTACAAAGACTTAATTGATGTGGAGCGATAGATGAAATTATCAAAAAGGGCAAACAGAATAGAGCCTTCCCTGACAAGAAAACTGTATGATATGGCTAAATCATACGATGATGTGGTGGACTTTACGCTGGGCGATCCGGATTATGAAACACCGGACAGAATCAAGGAAGCAGGATGCAGAGCCATCCGTGAAGGAAGAACCAAGTATTCAGAGAATGCAGGTGTCCTTGAACTGAGAAAAGTTATAGCAGGAGCCATCGCTGAAGAAACAGGTATTCAGTATGATCCGGCCAAAGAGATACAGATAACTGTCGGTGCTATGGAAGCACTGTTCCTGACACTGGCCTGTATGATCGACCCGGGTGATGAAGTTATCATACCATCACCATACTGGGTTAATTATAAGCATATGGTTGACTTCCTCGGAGGCAAAGCAGTTCTCGTTGATGTTCTTGAAGAGAATGATTTTGTGCTTACACCGGAGGATTTCCGGAATGCAATCACCGATAAGACAGTTGCGGTAATAATCAATTCACCGAACAACCCGACAGGAGCGGTCTATGGAAGAGAAGCTCTGGAGGGTATCAGCGATATAGTAAAGAAGAATAATCTTACGATAATCTGGGATGAGTGCTACAAGAGTCTTCTGTATGACGGAGCACAGTACGTATCTATCCTTGATTTTCCGGACATGAAGGATTATTCAATAGTTATAAACAGCTGCTCTAAGAAGTTTTCTATGACGGGCTGGAGACTGGGATATCTTGCAGGACCTGCCGCGTTTGTGGAGAACCTTCCTAAGATTCAGGAAAATGTAGCGGCTTGTGCAGGAGTACCTTCTCAGTATGCGGCCATAGAAGCATTTAAGGGAGAGGATGATACTCCGAACCTTATGAGAGACGGCTTTGAGAAGAGAAGAAATACATTAATAGCTGAGATAAGGAAAATCGATAAGCTTAGTGTAAAGTCTCCAAAGGGTACATTCTATGCCCTGGTCAATATCAAAGAGACCGGACTTAAGAGTGAGGAGTTTGCTTATAAACTTCTGGAAAGCCAGAAGGTTGCGGTAGTGCCGGGAATAACATACGGAGATGCCTGCGAAGGATATATCCGCATTGCATTTACCATGAATGAAGAAAAAATAATCGAAGGAGTCAGAAGGATAAGACAGTTTGTTGAGTCCTTATAGAGTATGAAGAGATTACTGATGCTTGGGGGATCTATGCAGCAGATCCCAATAATCAAGAAAGCAAAAGAACAGGGGATATATGTCATAACATGTGATTATGCACCGGAGAATCCGGGACATAAGTTTGCAGATGAATATCATAATGTGAGTACTACAGATCTTGATGGAGTGCTTGAACTGGCAAAGGGACTGGATATTGACGGAATAGTTGCCTACGCATCTGACCCGGCTGCTCCGACAGCAGCATATGTGGCAGAGAAGCTGGGTCTGCCGGGAAATCCGTATGAGTCAGTTAAGATATGCACCCAGAAGGATCTTTTCAGAAAGTTTCTTAAGGACCATGGTTTCAACTGTCCGGTTGCAGAAGGCTATACCAGCTATGAAGATGCACTGGCAGATATAGATAAGTTCAGATTCCCTGTAATGGTAAAACCTGTTGATTCATCGGGAAGTAAGGGCGTTGTAAAGATTTATGGAAAAGATGAACTGAAGGCTGCTGTTGAAGAGGCTCTTCAGTATTCAAGAGGAAAAAGATTCATCGTTGAAGAGTTCATCGTAAAGAAGGGGTATCAGGTTTCAGGAGATGGCTTCTCCTATAATGGAAAGCTGGTATTTACGAGCTATGGAAACGAATTATACAGCAGTGCAGGCGGAACAAGAGAGTACGTTGCACTTGGCGAGTTCTGGCCATCACTTCTTACCGAGGAGCAGAAGGCCAAGGTTGATGATGAACTTCAGAGACTTATAACTGCACTGGGCATGAAGACATGTGCTTATAACATTGAAGTTATCATGGACGAGAATGATACTCCGTATGTTCTGGAGTTAGGTCCGAGAAACGGAGGAAGCTATATCCCTCAGCTTATAGAATATGCAACAGGTGTGGATATGGTGGACTATACCATCCGCGGCGCGTTGGGTGAGGACTGCAGCGGTCTTAAGATGACAGAGACCAGGGCAGTAGTGAGCAACTACATGATCATGAGTCATGAGGATGGAATCTTTAAGGAATTAAAGTTTGATCCGGAATTTGAAAAGAACAATCTGCTTGATGTATATTGTACTCATAAGAAGGGCGATAAGGTTACCGCATATAAGAATACAACAGATTCTATGGGAACCATCCTTTTTAAGGCAGATACAGTAGAACAGATGACAGAGATCACTTCGGATATCGATAAGTATTATCACGTCGAAGTAGAATAAAAGTATTTATGGAACAGTGTGGAATGGGAAGATATAGCGGAAAAAGATTGCTGGTTTTAGGCACAAATGTAATGGCACCGGATATGGTGACTTATGCGAGAAGCGAAGGCGCCCTCACATACGTGGTTGATTTTTATCCTGTTGAAAGGTCCAGAGCCAAGCAGTTAGCAGATTATAACGCAGACATCAGTACAGCAGATACAGAGAGCATCATAAAGTATGCTGAAGAGAATAAGATAGACGGTGTTGTAGCAGGAATACATGAGTTTAATATACTTCAGGCTAAGAAGGTAGCTGATGCTTTAGGAATGCCGTTCTATTTTAATCAGCAGCAGTGGGATATATTCCAGAATAAGGACAGCTTCAGACAGTTATGCCGTGACTATGAGGTTCCTTCACCTAAGACTTACTTTATGGGTGGAGATACAGCTTCAGTGGATTATAGTGCCATAGAATATCCGGTTATAGTTAAGCCGGTAGATAACGGTGCATCCATAGGCATCAATATCTGCAAGAACGAAGAAGAGCTGAAGGCCGGCGTAGAAGAGGCGCTGAAAGAATCCGATTCCAAGAGAATAATAATAGAGAAGTTTGAAAAGGGCGTTGAATTCACAGCCCATTATACAATTTCAAAGGGCGTTGTAACACTATCATGTCTGGATAACAGATATCCTGTTGCCGTACATGAGGGGATGGTCACAACTATCCCGGGAGCAAGAGTTTATCCATGCAGATATCTGGATAAGTATCTTCAGCATGTAAATGCAAGCGTTATCAGGATGAT
>ONEC01000103.1 GCA_900316715.1 uncultured Eubacteriales bacterium | reverse complement strand
AAACGGACGGCAAGGGTGAAGCTCAGAGGGCAAGACGCGACTATGATCTTGCAGGCTACTATTACAGGAGAATGGTACCCCAGCTTGAGACTTATCTGAAGGAGCTTCTTAAGAGAGATGACTTCAGGGCGAAGGTTCTGGAGAGATTCCCTGAATACATGGACTACACAGAAGGCTTTATGGGAAGAGGAGATGAGTTCGCTTATGATAAGGGACTCTATATGATAGAGAAGCTGTATGAATTAACAGAGGAGCTTCCGTCTATCGGCAGACGAATGGGACAGTGTCTCTTCAGACTGAACAGCATCCGCCTCAGAGCCCTTAACCACAAGGGCGCAGTAAAGGAGCTTCTTCCGATAATAGATGAATGCGAGAAGTACAGAGGCTTTGTAAATCCTTTTGAATATATGGACTTCAAGATAAGTGCCGCACAGGTATACTTCAATTCCTTTGAGTATGATAAAGCAAAGGATGTATTCCTGAAGGATGCATCGGAAGATGGAAGTCTTCTTACAACTCTTGATATGCTTGAAACAGCAATCAAAGGACTGACAGGAGATGCGGGCAATCAGAGCCTTGCCATGTCAGGAAAGATCCTCAGTTCACTGGGACAGGCCTATGCCTTTAAGGGTGAGACAGAGGAAGCAGAGAAGTGGTTTAAGGCTGCTCTCGAGAAGTGGGGAGATGACAGCGGTAACGCGAATATTACGCTGTCGTATTTACTGCATCTTTATATAGAAGCTGGTATGAAAGAAGAGTACGAAGTTCTGGCTGGAGAGTATTTTGGATACTTTGCAAGTGTGGATAATACCCGCCGTAGTCAGCTTGCTGCACTTCGCAGTGCATACGAGGCCGGCGGTTTTATAAGATATGCTTTCTTCGTATATATCAAAGCATTCTCAAGGTTCTATCAGGAGAAAGATAAGGAACTGATCCAGGATATCTTTGATTTTACGGCTGAAATGGAAAAGAACGTGGACACATCAGGCAGTCCATGGCAGAATATATATAAGTATTTATACAGACTGGCTAAGTATAGAGATAACAAGAAGTTGATGAAACAGTTCAGTGACAAGATACTTGAGGCTGTTAGAGGAGATGCGACAATCTCAGTTATTCAGCTGGATTTCGAACTGGAGCAGTATCTGGAAGAAAATGAATCGGTTGACATAACGATGAACAATTTCATGAATCAGTCGAAGCTGAGGGATTTAGGCTTGGGCAGTACCGCAGGATCAGACATCGCAGCAATCCTCTCTGAGTTTTCTTGCTTTGATGGAATAGGAAGCATGAAGCCGGCAGAGGCAAAGGCTCTGATTGACGAAAAACTGACATATATGTATGACTAGGAATAGTTTACATAAAACAGATAAGTAACAAGCCGTTTTGGGCATGATATTACAAGGGGAAAATTATGAGTGAATGGTTGATAAAATTATCACAGGACGAATCGCTTTGGATAGCTGATGTGGAGAGCTTTCCGGAGCCAATCGTATACAATTACAAGCGTCTGCATGAGATGGCAGAGGCAGGCAATGTATACGGATGCCTGCTTCAGATAAGAGATATATATGAGATGGTGATGAAGATTCCTGTTATCACCAGTCTTATATATTTCGATAATATGTTTCTTGGGGATCTTATAAAGGAGCATAAGATATCAGAGAAGCTGATACTATCACCCCTCGCAATCGGCGGCTGGTATGAGCTGGCACTTACCATCCTTAAGGCAGACAAAAGAAAACATCTGCTTCTCCCGACATCGCTCAAGAAGATTCTAGAAAAGACCAAGAACCTTTATAACAAGCGTGTTTCAGGCGAGTATTCAAGTGTAGCCAACTGGCGTAATGAGACCATAGGCCATGGTATGCTGCGTCTTGAGGATAATGCGTCTTATAAGGCTGAGTTTAAGAACCTTTTCGCAAATCTCAGACAGTATATGGCAGAAGTATCTGAATACTATGAGAGTATAGAATATAAGGTCAATGATGATGAAGTCACAATCTTTATAGATGAACAGGCAGTAAAGGTTGAGAAGTACATCCTTAAGGGCTTCTTCCTGGATTCTTTCTATTTCAGAAAGAAGAATATAAAGTACGTGGATTATTTCCATGGAGAATATGAGACCGGAACTCTTGAGCCGTTCCAGGCTTATATTGACGAGCTGAGCGACAGGCTGGCTGAGAAGAGCGTAAGAACCGACTACGTCCGTAAGTCAGAGGATGATCTCTATAAATGCCTTAATAAGCCGGACAAGTACATAGTACCGACGGATCTTAAGGACAGGATAAATGACTTTATGGAGACCCATGACAAGGGTGTCCTTACCATATGTATGGAAAGAGGTATGGGAAAGACTGCATTTGCAAACAGTATTGCAGGCTTCTATGAGCTGGACGGTGAAGGCCTGATCGATGATGCCATAGTACATACTTACTGCTTATCAGCTACGGATATGAGAGGAACGTCGGATTTCTTCGGAAATCTTAACTTCTCCTATGCAAATGCGGGAGATGATGCCCTCAGATCTTCAGGCAAGGAACTTCCTACCATTTCCATCAAGGACAAGAATCCGAAGAAGGCTATGGCAGACTTCCTTAGTGCCTACAGCGAGATCTATAGGGATGAATATGATATAGAGCGTCTGGTTCTGGTCATTGACGGAATAGACGAGTTAAACGATGAGACAGAAGGTCTGTACGACTGGATGATAGGCAAGGATGCAGATGAGCTCTTCAGTGATGGGGTTTACATAATATACACAACCCGTTTTCCTGATGAGGGAAATGTAACCAGAAAGGATTCCATCCGTATCCAGGGCATAATGGAAAACAGCGATGAAGTTATAGAGATTCATCGTGATTCACCTGAGAACATTCAGGTTCTGAAGGAGTATCTGAACAGAAATAAGGGCGGAAAGAAGAAGGCTCCGGGCATATCAGAAGAAGAGGCCGAGAGTCTTATAAAGAAGGCAGACTACAGATTCCTGTATCTCAAGATATTTGCAGAGGTAGGAGATGTAACAAGCGGCGATCTTTCCGGTAAAGATGTAATACGAGAATACCTGGACAGAATCTTTAAGAATTATGATACCACCAGCAGACAGCTGGCAGTGGATTTCCTGACAGCCCTTGCTGTATATGAAGACCTGCTGCTGGATGATTATTTTGATTTCATATCAGTAGATGATCTGACCTATAGATTTATCGGAGTACTGAATGACCTCAGTCCGCTGCTTTCTGTATATGGCGTTTCAGACGGACGAAGCTACAGATTTGCGAACGTGGAATATGCACAGTACATCCTTGAAAACTATAAGGATGAGCTTCTCAGGCTTGGTAAGAGATTAGAGAAGATATTCTGCACCAGAAATGATGATGTTATAGATGAACTCTATGATTATGACACGAGACTGTTCTATGCACTTGTTAAGTCTACGTCAGTAATCGAATTCCTCAGAAAGAAATATGGACTGAGACTAGAGGGAGAATTCATACATTCACTGAATAATTTATGGCAGTCACTCAATTATGATAAGAGTCTGTTCAATAATAGGATTCTTAAGGCTATCCGCGATTATTCAAAGACAACATCCAGACTGTTCTATGATGTCACAAATGAGGAGATGGCAGATGCTCCGTATATGTGTTCCTCATGTATGGATGGTAAACATTCTCATATTGTCGATATGTATACCATGGATCCGGAAGCCTTCGATGCATTTATTGAGAGAGTGCTAAGGAGTGATGAAAAGGCCTTTGATAAATGGTTTTCATTCCTGCTTCAGCTTGATAGCATAATCGATAACGTTATGCTGGGAACCTGGTATACGGATGCCATGGAGAAAGTATTTGATAAAGCTGAAAGAGAGGAAGTACTGGGACCATACACAGCACGTTTCAAGCCTAGAACCTATTTTGATGAGGCGCAGAATGGCAAGATGCATGTATGGACATACACAAGACTTCTGGAAATGGTAACTAAGAGAGAAATGTCGCACAGCGACATGGAGATAGCTCTTACCTTCCTGGCTGCCGGCTATGCAATACAAGAAAACCGATACAATGACGGACGTGAGGAGAAGTCAGGTCAGGTCTTCAGGAAAATGCAGAAAGAGGGATATGAGCCGCAGCTACAGAACCTTAGTCTGGATGATATGCAGCTATGTATACAGAAAGAATACGGCTGGTCCAATGAAGAGATACTTCAGCAGGAAAAACAGGATAAGTTTGGTTTTCTCTTTGACCAGGTATGGAGTGCTTTAAGAAAGCATGACGTGGAATTTATAACTGATCCGGACAGATATGTTCCTTTCTGCCAGCAGGCAGCAGAGATGGTCAAGGATGACTATGAGCATAACTGGTACAGAGAATTCGAAGATGCTGATGAAAACAGCATGGGCTTTGGTGGAAGTCTGTTCTACCGCCTGATGATGCTTATGATCCCTCTGATCAAAAATGGCTCTCTTGATACAAAGTATTTTGACTGGCCAATCAGAGATAATGATGTCGAGATGATCCTGCATTTTATGCCGGAATTCATAGAAGAAATAGAAGATTATTCACCGGAGATAATGTATGACTGGCTTAAGACAGTAGACGATGCAGGCGGCTGTGATTCAGGTCTCTACTATAATCTCTGCTTTGAAGTAGGAGCACAGCTGGATAGATATGATCTGGTAGAGAAGCATCTCTATAACTATGATTCTAAAACAGAATACGAATATATAATCCATGCAGACCTTCTTCCGGAACTTATAGGTGATGCAAGACAGCAGTATCTGGAGGATATACGTTATCATATACTGTGTTCCATGAACGTTCTCTCATATATTGAGGAGCTTATAAGGATCGGTAACAGAGACAGGCTTAAATCGCTTTTAAAGGATCTTGAGGATGGATGCAGATGGCTGGATGAGAAGATAAGCGAGACTGCCCTGAATGCCTTCTCCAGCTCAAGGATAAGAAAGATAGACAGGTTAATGACCTATTATGAAAGCTTCGAAGAAAGCGGACTTATGGAAGAGCTGAATATAAGAGAGAGGCTTCCTCTCGGTCTGGACGAGATGTTAGAGGGAGTGATACAATCTATTCAGACTTATGATAAGTTTCTGGGAAACATGAATTTTCTCTGGTTCGTGGATAGTTTCAGGACTCTGTCGAAGAATCATCCTTCCTTTGAGGGAGAGGTTGAGGCCGCTCTTGATGAACTGTATTATGCCATCGAAGCAGCTAAGCCTACCTTCGATGATAATGTATGTTCAGATATGAAGATGGTTCAGGACAAGATCAAACCGGCAGAAGAATAGGGGTATTTAATTGGAGGTTACGCTATGGCTAAGAGTGCAAATCAAAAGCTGAAGCTTCTCTTTCTGGCGAAGATATTCCAGGAGAAGACGGATGACGAGCATTACCTTACCATGCCGCAGATCATAGCAGAACTGGGCAGGTACGGCATAGAAGCAAATCGTAAGAGCATATATACTGATCTTGACGCCTTAGAGCTCTATGGAATGGATATAGTAAAGACCCGTGTGGGCCCGAATACCTATTATCACCTGGGCTGCAGGGAATTCGAAGTGGCAGAGGTCAAGTTCCTCGTAGATGCCATCCAGGCTTCTAAGTTTATCTCTGAGAAGAAGACCCATACGCTTATAAAGAAGCTGGAGCAGTCCATCAGTACCTACGATGCCTCTCTGCTGGAACGTACAGTTACGGTGTCCGGCCGAGTTAAGAGCATGAACGAAAGTGTGTACTATACCATCGATGAGATATATAACGGCATCACCAACGACAGATGCATAACCTTCAGATATTTCAGCTGGAATGTGAAGGGAGAAGAGGAGTTCAGGCGTGACGGGGCCTACTATACAGCTGCTCCATGGGCACTGCATTTCGACGATGAGAAGTATTATCTTGTGGCCTACGATATGGATATGAAAGAGATAAGGCATTTCCGTGTAGATAAAATGCGTGACGTAGCCCTGACTGACACAAAACGTGAGGGTAAGCGTGACTTCGAATCGACTAAGAAGGAAAAGTATAATTCCCAGTACTTCAGAATGTTCGGCGGTAAGATAGAGACTGTAACCCTTAAATGTAAGAATGCCATGGCGAATGTCATCGTGGATCAGTTTGGAACTGAAGTCAGGATGCGGCCGGTGGACGACGAATACTTCACTGTAAAGGTTGATGTGGCGGTGAGCGAGCAGTTCCTGGGCTGGGTATTTGCTCTGGGTGGAGCGGTTACCATCGCAGGACCGGACAGTGTAAAAGATAAAATGAATGATGCATTACTAAAGTGTTATACAGAAGAGTAAAGGAGAGACTAGATGAAAGAGAACACAAAGAGCAAATGCGACCTTTTGATGGCTAACACAGATAAGCTCTCAAAGGAATTTAAATGGGGCGAGACACTTATGAATATTGCGGCTGCACTTGTTTTTTCCGGGGCTGATCGAGAGATCGATATCGAGAAGCTGAAGGAATGCAAAAAGATTGTAAAGAAGAATGCCGGAATGTTCTCAAGTCTTCGTTCTATGGCTGAGCCCGTTATCGTAAGCAAGATGGCCCTTCAGGATGATCCGGAAGAATATTTTGCCAAGGTAAAATCTGTATTTGACAGGATATCAAGAAGCGTCTTCGCTGACGGCGGATATTTTGTTCAGGCAGCGATAAGTATCGTTGATGCAGGAAAGTACGACGAGGCAGATGAGGTAATAGCAAGGTTCAAGGAGCTTTATAAGAAGATGAACAAGGAGCATCCTATCCTTACTTCATCCGAAGATATCATATTTGCAGTACTTCTTGTTATGACAGGCAAGTCTGTTGATACCATCATCACAGAGATGGAGGACTGCTACGAATATCTTAAGAAGGAACTTAAGATCAGAGTCGGAGCTAACGAGATTCAGGGACTTAGTGAGATACTTGCTCTTACAGATGGAAATATGAGAGAGAAGAGCGACAGAGCTCTTAAGATATACAATGCATTTGGAGAGCGCGGCGTTAAGTACGGAAAGTCATACAACGAGTTCGCATCTCTCGGAGCACTTATAGATATTGATGTTGAGACCAGAGTGCTTGTGGATGAGATAATTGAGACAGCTGATTATCTTAAGGAAAGCAAGAAGTTTGGCGGCTGGGTAATGGATAAGAAGCAGAGACTGATGTTTGCAGCCATGCTGGTGGGCGATGCATATAACGCAGAGTCAGCAATTATCACAGGTTCTGCTATCGGAAGTACTGTATCCATGGTTATTGCAGAAGAGGTTGCAATGGTCATGTGCATGACCGTAATAATAGCAAGCTCTACATCAAGCAACAGCTGATACAGCGGCTCAGGAGTGACAAACATAAAACGTGAGGATATGAATCGTGGCTGAATTAACATTACAGGATTTTAATACAATTGAGAAGGTGAGGAGCCTCTTTGAAAGCGTAGGATATATCGGCGAGAAGAACTGTTTTCTCGTAGCACTGAACAGGAATTATCTCCCGAAGAATACCGGCTTCTTTACCTCAGCAATGGCATTGGGAGGCTTCAACACCGGGGGCTTTGTAGGTGGACTTACCGGAGCTATTATCGGTAAATCAGTGGAAGTCACCATGGCAGAAGCAAGATCTAAGATTACCGACCGCTCAATCTTTATACTGACCAACACATCAGATATATGCGGTTATGTGATGAATAAGACTGAGAA
>ONEC01000104.1 GCA_900316715.1 uncultured Eubacteriales bacterium | reverse complement strand
GCAAGAGGCATGATAGATGCAGCACCTGCGTTCATAAGGTCTCTTGCGGCATTGAGATCCGGATACATATAAGGCATTACAACGAAGCCTTCCTTTGCAAGGGTTTCTGTAGCCTTGATGGTTTCCTGGTTATCAGGAAGAAGATATTTTGAGTCACGCATTATCTCTATCTTTACAAAGTTTCCACAGCCCAGTTCTCTGGCGAGACGCGCTATTCGGACTGCTTCCTCTGCAGTTCTGGCACCGCTTGTGTTTGGAAGAAGAGTAACACCTTCCGGAATGTAGTCCAGAATGTTCTCCTGATCCTTAGTGTTGGTACGGCGTACAGCAAGAGTGATAAGCTCTGCTCCTGCATCGCGTACAGCTGCCTCTATAAGTTTCATAGAGTATTTTCCTGATCCAAGTATGAAACGGGAAGTGAATTCCTTTCCGCCTATGATTAATTTATCGTCCATTATGTTTTTCCTTTCTGTTGTCAATCGGTATGCCGGGCTGCTCCCTTTGCAGCTCGTGTCGGTCCGCTTACGGTTCCTCTTCACCGGAAAGCAGACGCAGAACCATATGTGCCTCCTGAGCGGCACAGGCCATGACTCTGGATGAGACAAGGCCGATTCCATCGTTCACGTCACTTACGCCATCACCGCAGATGTAGAAGTGACCGGTTACTTTCTTTGTTTTTATAGTGTTGGCACTTCCGAAGCCGGCCATGCCGGAACCTGACAGTATATATTTCTCCGGATAGTTCTCCAGTACAAAGTTCACCAGCATAGCTTTCATGTCAGCCTTGTCGAAGGCTTCGCAGATGATATCTGCATCGGAGAGAATATCTGCCATGTTTTCTTCAGTCATCTTTACGGTATGAGTAGTAAGCTCTGTGTATGGGCTGATCTCTCGAAGGTTTTCTGACAGAGCATCAGTCTTATACATTCCTATCTGGCAGGCTTTATACTGCTGGCGATGAAGGTTGGTTATATCTACCTTATCGAAGTCTGTAAGGATAAGACGTCCTATTCCGGCTCTGGTAAGGGCTATAGATATATTTGATCCCAGCCCTCCGAGACCACAGACAGCGACAGTGGCATCACTGAATGCCTTCTGTCGTTCTATGCCGTGGCGGTCTGTAAGTGCCTGAAGCCATTCTTCACGTGTTGGAATATCCGCCATATCAGCCACCTCCCACAAAACTTACGACTTCCATTACGTCGCCATCATTTAGAATTGTTGATTCGTAAGCGGCTTTTGGAACAATTGCACCGTTCAGTTCAACAGCGACACGCTTCTCTGAGTAGCCTTCATGTTCGAGGGCTTCCTGCACGGTATGTCCTGAGTAGTCTACGAATTCACCGTTAATCTTTACCATATCTACCTCCTTTGATTTTATGTATCGAGACAGACTGTAAAATTAAAACAGCTGCCCGATTGATTCGGACAGCTGTCATGACGTTTCAATAATATGATTCATCCCTACGTTGGCATTATCCAAATCAGGTTAACGGGTCGAAGGTATCACCTTCCTCTCAGCCGATTTATCAGCTCCCCTTTTCAGTTGCGGTGTTTATTGTAGTCCTTTAGAGGATTTTAGTCAATTAAAAAGAAAATCTTTTACTATTTCTCCACTATGGGCAAAGCCTTTTGTGGTTCCTAAATTAACTCCCGGTTCAATACTTTTTCCATATACCAGCAGCGGTACATATTCTCTCGTATGATCTGTTCCCTTAAATGTAGGGTCACAGCCATGATCTGCTGTAATGACAATAATATCATCAGACTCTTTACCTTTATAGCTTCCGAGCCTGTTCATCAGCTCACCAAGTCTTTTATCAAATGCTTCAAGTCCATGTGCATAACCGTCCACATCTCTTCTGTGTCCCCATGTAGAATCAAATTCAACAAGATTGGTAAAGATAAGGCCGTTCTCAACAATATCGAGGGCTTCGATAGTCTTATCCATTCCGTCTTCGTTATCCTTTGTATGGATGGCTTCGGTAATTCCCACACCGGCAAAGATATCTTCAATCTTTCCCACTGCATATACGGTCTGTCCCGAATCCTTGATCACATTCAGAAGATTCTTCTCATCAGGTTTTCTTGAGAAGTCGCGTCTGTTTGCGGTTCTGACGTATTTACCGTCTTCCCATACATAAGGTCTTGCTATAACTCTTGCCACGTTATGCTTACCTGTAAGAATCTCACGGGCTATCCTGCACATTTCATATAGCTCTTCCGGTGAATATACACTCTCATCGCAGGCAATCTGAAATACACTGTCAGCCGATGTGTAGACAATCGGTTTACGTGTCGCTTTCATCTCATCTCCGTACTCATTTATAATTGCAGTTCCTGATGCGACTCCATTATAAAGTACGCCCGGAACCCCTGTCTTCTCGACAAATTCATCTATTATATTCTTTGGAAATCCATCGGGATATGTCGGAAATCTCTCCGGTGTATATATGCCGACCATTTCCCAGTGACCGATGGTAGTATCCTTTCCTGCAGATATTTCCTGCATTCTGCCAAATGTACCGAGAGGCTCAGCTACCGGCTTTACACCCACCATTCCGTCTATATTTCCGTAACCGATACTTCTGAGATTCGGAATCTCAAGATCGGGATATTTTTCCATAATATGTCCTATGGTATTGCAGCCGATATCATCAAAATCTGCTGCATCCGGAGCTTCTCCCATCCCCACGCTGTCCAGTACTATCCATATAACTCTTTTCATATTTTTGTCCCCCTAGCTTATAAAAAGATTACATAAATAATATACCATAAATCCAGTTTTTTGAAAGGAGCATACAAACATTTTCCTTGACAATACGAGGATTTGTAATCAGAATATGTAAGTTGTGAAAATGTAGTACTAAGTGGAGGAAACTAAAAGTGATGAAATTTAGAAAATCAGCAGTGGCTGTACTTGCTGCTGGAATACTGATGACCGCCGGTGCAGGCTGTGCTAAGGAAGCTGCAACAGAGGCATCAACAGAGACTGTAACAGAAGCTGTGACAGAGGAAATTGCAACAGCAACTGAAGCTGCATCAGAGGAAGAGGCGGTAACTTCAGTAATGCTTGCAAAGCTGGAAGAGCTTGGTAATGAAAGAGGATACTGCAAGGCAGGAGAGTTTGGCGCTGAAGCATTTGAGAAGAAGCCTAACGAAGTAGGACCTACAGATGGATATCTTCAGGGCAATTATTCAGACAGAGGTATTCTTTCTGCAAAGATAGATAAGTTCTTTTCAGATAAGGAAGATATGATAGTTTTCTTAAATGAAGACGACGGCATTCACGCTGAGCTTTATACCGAGAAGGACGGCAAGGCTGAACTAGTAAGTGATACAAATCTTAATGTAAATATCAACAATATAGTAATCGGAACCAGAGAAGGCGAGGAGAACTATACCTGTGCAAACGATGACGAATATTTCTTCAGTGTTGGTATGTCAGGTGGTGCATGGAAGCTTGTTATATACGAGAAGAAGGTGGCATATGACACCAACAACCATAAGGTTACAGTATATGACATTACAGATTCAGGACTTGAATTTAAGTTTTCAGGACTTATGGCACCGGGAATGTATATTGATATGGATCCTGACTTCCATGATGATTGTGCTATAAGTATTATTCATTATGGCCCTGATGGAAAGTATATAGAGTCTGAGGATACAGGAAAGCATTATTACGGTGACGAAGGTCAGGCAAAATTTAAGAAGTATATCGCTGATGCAGGAGCAGAAGAGATAGCAAATCTGTCTGATGATTTCTGGCAGAGCCATATTGAGAGAAAATGGGATTACTATATAATCACACCTGATCAGGCTGATTTATATATCAGTGCATATCAGGAAAACCGTTATTCTGAAGATTACCTGTTCCCGCATAATCCTAAGCTTGTAATAGGTGAGAACACATCCCTTTCAGAGTATGCATGGTGGAGAGGTGCAGATCAGCAGGAGCCTGTAGAAGCAAATAATACTGCATCAGCAGGAGACGCTGATCAGGATGGAAGATTCAGAGAGTTCTTTGCAAATAACTATGCGGAACTGGCAGAAGACGCATATTTTGAACCGAATGGTATCAATGCAAAGTATGCATATGCAGATCTTAACGGTGACGGAATATATGAGCTTCTGATCGGTGATGGAACAGATGAAGGCGTATTTGCAGTTGTTACTGAGGCAGATGGAGCATATAAAGTTGATAAGATCTATGGATTCCAGAATCATATCGGACCTTCAGGTTCTAAGTATATAGGAAGCGGATGCTTTGTTTCAGAAAGCTATCTTGGCAACAACTATGGCGGAGACTTCTCTATAAAGATATTATGGAAGTATATTAATCCATCTGTTGGATGCAGAGAAATGGCTAAGCTCGGTGGACAGTGGAATCCGAATTCCCCTTCTGATGAGCTTCCACAGAGCAGCTGGACCCTTTATGTAGTTATTAATCCGGAACTTCCTAGAGAAGGCGATGATTATGAGAGTGATCCTAATTATACCAGGGAATATATAGATTATGGATCTTATTATAATCGTGATACAGAAAAGTATGAGAATGAAGTTGTAGATAATTTTGATTCAATGATTGCAGAGCTTGGAGGAACAGATACTCTTGCAGGAGTTGAATGGAAGAGCGTAAGTGATTTTAACTAAAACACTATTAAGAATTTGCGAAGAGTATAGGATGTAAGCATGAACAGATCACTTAAAACATCTGCACCGATTACAACACTTGTATTCGATATGGATGGAACAGTACTGAATACATTGGAAGACCTTACGGTTTCTATGAATTACGTGATGGAAAAGTTTGAACTGCCTGCACGTACACTGGAAGAGTACCGTCTGTTCTTCGGTAACGGAGTTAAGGAAGCACTGAGACTCTCACTCCCGGCAGGGACTTCACCGGAGATATTGGATGATATGATGCCGGTATTTAAAGAGCATTATGATGCCCACTGTCTGGATAAGACAGGACCATATGACGGGATCCTTGATATGATGAAGGAGCTGAAACAGAGGGGCTACAAGATGGCCATAGTATCAAACAAGATAGATTCTGCTGTTAAGGAACTTCATCAGAGATTCTTCGCTGATTCAGTAGATGTGGCAATCGGAGAAAAGCCGGGCATTAACAGAAAGCCGGCTCCGGATATGGTGGAAGCTGCGCTTAGGGAACTTGGCAGTACAAAGGAAGAATCCGTTTACATCGGAGACTCCGAGGTTGACTTCCTTACAGCTAAGAACTCCGGACTTCCATGCATCTCAGTTCTGTGGGGCTTCAGGGATAAGGACTATCTCATAGAACAGGGAGCATACTGCTTCGCAGAAACCCCGAAGGATATAATAGACATACTTACCTGAGATTCTACTAACAGTAAGTTCATAAGGTGCGCCTGATTCGGTATTTAACCGGGTCAGGTGCATTTTTATATCTGAATTTCATTATACAGTAATCTGCATGATAGGGCAAGAAAACCCCCTAAAATAGGGCATGTTACGGAGAGTAACAGCCCTGTTACAGTCCGTCCCTTGTGTGTTACGGGGGCCATGCCATAAGCTGAGACCATCAGATGACAACACATTGTCAGAGAAAAATTTTTAAGGAGGTCATTACCATGACAAAGAAATTAAAACTATTTATCACAGTCACAGCAATGGTAGTTATGTTAACCGGATGTGGAGTTAAGGAAATACTGGCAGATATGACAGAAGCACCTTCAACTCTTAAGGGGACGGAGTCAACAGTTACATTTATCGGGACGGATGAGTCAACGGTGAATGAAACAGATGAAGCGTCTGAATCAGATGTATGGTAAAATAATAAAAGGAGGACATGAGATATGACGTTTGGAGAAAAACTTAGGGAAGCAAGAAAAGCAGCAGGGCTCTCTCAGGAGCAGTTTGCGGAGAAAATGAGTGTATCAAGATCAGCAGTTGCAAAGTGGGAATCAGACAAGGGACTGCCGGATGTAAATAATCTTAAGGTTATGGCACAGCTTCTGGGGGTGACCATAGATTACCTTCTGGATGATGAAGAGAAGCTGAATCTGTCAGAAACTAAAGAACCGATCGACCTTGATTCCTTTGAGAAGACAGGTAAGGCCAGAGATAAGAAGGATGCAGTGGTACTGGTCAAGTTCCCGAATGCGGATGCTATCTATCCTCTTATAAGGCAGAAGAAGATGAGTAAGAAGGAAGCTATCCTGGATTTCATAGTACAGCCGGGAATGGTTCAGGTTCTGGACTATTTCAATAATACAGATGGTTATTATCTGGTGGTACAGGGAGAAAAACAGTATCTGGTAAGAGTATCGAAGGACTTTATCACTACTGCTCAGCTCGCACAGCATGTTGATACGAAGAAGTTTACCATAGATAATAACGTATTTAAGAGAGCAACGTACCAGATTATTTAAGTCATATAGGGGGAAAAGAACAATGTGACTTTAGTCATATCGAAAACATATCTTTTCTCACTACAAAAGAAAACAGGGAATTCATATAATGAGTGTGTCAAATGAAATAAGACTTTGACACACTCGTTTTTTGTTAAGAAATAAGCATATAGATAATATGAAGAATGGAGAGAACGATGGGAACAATATTAAAGCTGAATGAGCTTACAAAGAAATATGGCAATAAGGTTGTTGTAGATAATCTTAATATAGAGATTCAGGAAGGTGAGGTCTTCGGACTTCTGGGACCTAACGGCGCAGGAAAGAGTACCACAATGAATATGATATGTGATCTGGTTAAGCCGACTCTTGGAAATGTAGAGTTCTTCGGAAAGGATTTCCAGAAGAATCGTAAAGAGCTGGTTGATAAGCTGGGATACATTCCACAGGACCTTGCAATACACGGTAACCTGAAGGCCTGGGAAAATGTAGAGCTCTTCACATCGCTTTATGGAATTAAAGGTGCAGAGCTGAAGAAGAGAATAGATGAAAGTCTTGAATATGTTGGTCTTCTTGACAGACGAAACGATTTTGCAAAGACCTTTTCAGGAGGTATGAAGAGAAGACTTAATATCGCCTGTGCCATAGGACATCATCCAAAGCTTCTTATCTTCGATGAGCCGACGGTCGGTATCGATCCACAGTCAAGAAACTTCATCCTGGATAAGATTAAGGAATCCAACAGGAACGGCGCCACAGTTATATATACAAGCCACTACATGGAAGAGGTTGAAGCAATCTGTACAAGGATTGCCATTATGGATAACGGTAAGGTTATAGCAACAGGAACCAGTGAGGAACTTAAGAAGATGGTTGTTGAAGATACATCAACTATTACACTTGAGGAAGTATTCCTCACTCTTACAGGAAAGAAACTCAGAGATTATTAAATTAATCAGAGAGGATACAGAAGATGAACAGATATTTGATCAAAAATAATATAAAGCTGATGTACAGAAGCTGGGGTAATATCCTTCTCTTTGTTATCATGCCGGTTATCCTGGTGTTCTGCCTGTCCAGTGCCTTTGATACGCTGATGAGCAAGTATGAAGAGACTGACATGACAGCAGGCTATCGCATAGAGGGAGATGGAATTACACAGGAAATGCTAGATGCCATGATTGACGTGGC
>ONEC01000192.1 GCA_900316715.1 uncultured Eubacteriales bacterium | reverse complement strand
CATTAACTTATCTATCATTGTCGTTCCCCCTTTCAAAACTCTTCTTGGCCTCGCTGTCCAGATAATCCTCCTTGGTTCCGAAGAAACCTACGTTCTTGCCGATATGAAGGATATGACTGGCATAACGGATCGCGCTTCCGATATCATGAGATATCATGATGATCGTGATGCCTTCTTTATTCAGCTTTTCTATAAGCTCATACATTTCACCTGTAACTACAGGATCCAAGCCGCTTACCGGCTCATCCAGAAGAAGTACCTTTTCCGTAGCACAGAGTGCTCTTGCCAGCATGACTCTCTGCTGCTGTCCGCCGGACAGTTCGCGGTAGCATCTGTTCCTGAAATCCCAGATGCCCATTTTCTCCATATTACTGCGGGCTCTTTCTTTGTCGGCTTTGCTGTAGAAGAATCTTTTTCCCAGATGCGACAGATTTCCGGACATTACAACTTCGTGTACCGATGCCGGAAAATCCTTCTGTACCGGGGTCTGCTGAGGGAGAAATCCTATATCTCCTATACCCAAAGAATCACTGTAGCGTATTTCACCGCCCAGTGGCTTATTCAACTTCAGAATGGTCTTCATAAGGGTACTCTTACCCGCACCGTTTTCACCTACTATGCACAGGTAGTCCCCTTTATCCACGCGAAAACTGATATTCTCAGCCACGACATTTGTACCGTAGCCGAGAGTTACGTTCTTACACTCTATGTACATTTCTTTCTCGGACATAGACGCACTATTAACTTTTTTATCCATCAAAATAAATCCTCCTAAGCTCTGCCGTTCATTATCCTTTAATAGAGGAGATTGACCGGTTAAGCCAGAAGTTCCACTTTAAGTGATATAAGGGATCTGTTTATAAGCATCGTCTGCTTTTGAACAGGCTTATAAACCAAGATAAACAGGATTGATATAACAGCCGCCAGTGCTGTCAGTAAAAGTCCTGTGTTTGAGATAAGTGCTTCGGCCTGCTTGATCTCCATACAGATACTGCAGTTCCCGCCGGAGCAGCTGTGATGCAGATTGTTACCGATGAATAAACATGACACGAAAATAGAGCCGGCTATAATAAGAGCCATTAAAAGAGCAAATATTTTCTTCATACGGTATCACCTGCCTTTCAAAAAAATAGCGGAGCATAATGTCTCCTAAAAAACATTATACTCCACATGTCAACTGTTTCAATTATTCTTCTGCGCCGTTATCAGGTGCCATATCCGCCGTAAGCTGTTCCGTAGGTGTTTCGTCCACTGCCGGAGCTGCTTCCTCAGCCGGTGCCTCTGCTTCTGCCGGAGCTTCCTCTGCTGCAGGTGCTTCTGCTCCTACTACGATATCGGCTTCGTCTTCAGCTTCTTCTTCCTGAGCCGCTCCCGACTGCATGATCTCTTCCGACGGAAGCTTATCCTCACGAACATCATCGATGGTGAATGTTCTTACGGCTTTATCGTCAGGCTTATCCATATTTACGATTCTGGTTGCCTGTCTTGAGATACATCTCTCGATGTAATTTCTTACTTCTCTTGCATTTGCGAAGTTCTCTTCGTGCGCCTGTGCACGTCTTACCAGATACTCCTGGATATACTCGGCCGCTTCTTCATCCGGCTCGTACTCCTGCTTTGAGCACATGGACTGGAAGATCTTATAGAGTTCCTTGCCTGTGTAATCCTTAAAGAATATGTACTTATTGAATCTGGACTTAAGTCCCGGATTGGAATTAACGAACTTCTCCATCTTCTCTGTGTAACCTGCAACGATTACGATGAAGCTGTCTCTGTCATCTTCCATTCTCTTAAGAAGGGTATCTACCGCTTCCTGTCCGAAATCCTTCTCGTCACCTTCCTTGATGAGAGTGTATGCCTCATCGATGAAGAGGATTCCGCCCATGGCACTGTCGATCACTTCCATGGTCTTTGTAGCTGTCTGGCCTACATATCCCGCAACGAGATTTGAACGGTCAACTTCTATCAGCTGTCCTTCCGTAACAACCCCCAGTGCCTTATATATCTTTGCAAGAAGTCTTGCAACTGTTGTCTTACCAGTACCCGGATTACCGGAGAATACCAGATGAAGGTTGATGTCAGGCTGCTTCATGCCTCTCTCTTCACGGATCTTCTTAACCTTTATAAGGTTGAT
>ONEC01000106.1 GCA_900316715.1 uncultured Eubacteriales bacterium | reverse complement strand
GACATCCTTCATCGGTGATATGAAACCTGCTGTGAAGAGTTCTCCCGAAATCACTACCGACAGAAGTGCCGATGCCTGGATGAGTATTGCGGCAATGGCCATAGTAATTACCGATGATAAGAAGATATCGCTTCTCTTCACTCCCGATGAAAGCTTGTTTCTGATCGAGCCTTCCGAGAACTCCTTCATAAGGAAAGCCGTAACAAATACCGCAATCGCAATAGCTGCCGTTCCCGGTTCACTCTTGATGAAGAGATCTGCGGGATCAAGTTCTGTAGGAACAAACAGGCTTATAAACCACATAATGAAAGGAAGCGATGCTGTATACAGGAATGCGTAACCGATTGTTGCGGCATAGAATAATTTCGACCTGAACAACCTGTGCAGATCCGCACGGAGCATTCTATACATTTACCTCACCTCCGAGGAGTGACATATAGAATGATTCAAGACTCTCGTCATGCTCTTCCATTGTCAGGATATCACAGCCTTCGGCTGCAAATGCAGCGGCTATGTCCGAGAATTTCATAGTTGAATATACGTCTGCCGTATCTTCGCTGAGAATAGAATACTCGATTCCCATCTTTTCCATAATACGTGCAAGAGCAGCTGTATCGCTTACCTTCATGCGGATGCTCTTTCTGCATGCAGCTTCAAGCTCCTCTGCACTCATTTCCTTTATGATAACGCCCTTATCGATGAAGCCGTAATGTGTAGCAAGCTTTCCAAGCTCGTCTAAGATGTGGCTTGAGATAAGAACTGTGATTCCCTGTTCTTTGTTGAGCTTTATGATAAGCTCTCTGATCTCTATGATTCCCTGAGGATCAAGTCCGTTAACCGGCTCATCAAGGATGATGAAGTCAGGATTACCGCAAAGTGCAATTGCGATACCAAGTCTCTGACGCATTCCGAGTGAGAAGTTCTTAACCTTCTTTCTTCCTGTATCTGCAAGGCCTACAAGCTCAAGCAGCTCATCGATTCCTTCATAGCTTGGAAGACCAAGGTTGATGTACTGCTGCTTTAAGTTATCCTTTGCTGTCATATCCTGGAAAAGTGCAGGTGACTCAACAACAGCTCCCATGCGGCGGCGTGCCTTATGGATATCACTGCTGTCACTCTTCTTTCCGCAAAGCTCGAAGCTTCCCTTTGTCGGGAGCTGAAGACCGGTAAGAATTCTGATCATAGTTGTCTTACCAGCTCCGTTCTTACCTACAAAACCGTAGATAGAACCCTTTGGGATATTCATTGTCACACCATTCAGTGCTTTAAATCCCTTATAGTATTTGCAAATTTCATTTGTTCTAACAATATATTCCATAATTTCCTCCTGCACGGCGTCTCATGTCCCGCGTCTTATGTACCGCGCTTTGTTCCCGCGTCTTTTTATCTTACACGGATAATTTAACATACAATAGTCAAGAAACCGGGCAAGGAATCGTCAAGATATCGTCAAGATTCAACTGCTCATCAGGCTGTGAGAATTAGAAAATCATCGTGAAAACTTGTTTTCTAAGATGGTTTTATAATTCTCATGAGCCCTGCGGAGCAGGGTCGGATGAACGGCATGAAATAATGCGTCTCCGAAGGAGACAGGAAGGTGCGAAGCACCGACATTATGAATGTCGTTCATTCGGCCTGATGAGCTTTTATAATTTAATAAATTTAAATCCTATACCATAGATGGCCTCTATATAATCAACTCCGTTTACCGCCTGCAGCTTCTTACGGATGTTGCTGATGTGCTGCTTCAGAGAACGCTCCGTGCAGTCCGGAGTGTCATAGCTAATCTTATCAAGGATTGTATTTCTTCCGATAGGACGGCCTGCGTCATTCATAAGGATTCTGAGTATAGCGCATTCTGTTCTGGTAAGAGATACTTCCTCTCCATCTATTCTTACTGTGTGCAGTTCCCAGTCAAGGGTTATGCCGCTGGCTGTGATTTCTGTCTCTGAGTGGTGCTCTGCAGTATCTGCACCTACTCCCTGCTCATCATTTGGCGCGCCCACCACCTCTGACATTGCCTTCATCATTTCCGCCTGTCTCAACTGTACTACGATTCTGGCAAGCAGCTCATCCATATCAAATGGTTTTGTCACATAGTCCGCTGCACCATCCAGAAGAAGCTTCACCTTATTCGTCATATCAAGCTTCGCACTCACTATAATAACCGGAATACCCTTAATAAGCGGAAGCAGTTCCTCTCCCGTAAGTCCCGGCAGCATAAGATCCAGAAGTATGAGATCCGGGCGGCTGTTGTTCAGCACCATCAGTGCCTCTGTTCCCGAATACGCTCTTGAAACTTCGTATCCCTCCAGTCTCAGAGTTTCCTCCAGCATATTTCCGATATGCATATCATCATCTACTATAAGAATATTCTTCTTTTCATCCATAATACGTTCGCTCCACATTATAATTCATCTATTCAAAAGACGGCATCATCCGCCGAACAGCTATAAAACAACATACCAACTATATCACATTTTATGTTCATAAACAAAAAAACCGACTGCTATGAACATCAAAAAGCCCGACTGCTCTGCAGTGCAGCCGGGCCATATATACCAGGATTTGTAAGTTTAAAATGGCTTGTTTCAAAATATTATAAACATTGGGTATACAGCTAATTACTTAGCTGCTGCGAAGCCTGCTTCCAGGTCTTCAATTATATCATTGATATTCTCAGTTCCGATTGAGAGTCTGATTGTGTTCTGCTTGATGCCCTGATCCAGAAGCTCTTCCTCAGAAAGCTGTGAATGTGTTGTTGATGCAGGATGAATAACGAGACTCTTTACGTCCGCTACATTTGCAAGGAGTGAGAAGATCTTAAGACCATCGATGAACTTCCAAGCCTCTTCCTTGCCGCCCTTGATCTCAAATGTAAAGATAGAGCCGCCGCCGTTCGGGAAGTACTTCTTGTAAAGCTCATGATCCGGATGATCCTCGATTGAAGGATGATTAACCTTCTCAACCTGTGGATGATTCTTAAGGAATTCAATAACCTTAGCTGTATTCTCAGCATGTCTCTCAAGACGAAGAGACAGAGTCTCTGTTCCCTGAAGAAGGAGAAATGCATTGAATGGAGAAATTGTTGCACCTGTATCACGAAGTAGGATAGCACGGATGTATGTAACGAAAGCAGCTGGTCCTACAGCATCATAGAATGATACTCCATGATAGCTTGGGTTTGGAGCAGCGATGTTAGGATACTTTCCGCTTGCCTTCCAGTCAAACTTACCTGACTCAACGATGATACCTCCGAGAGTTGTTCCATGACCACCGATGAACTTGGTAGCTGAATGAACTACGATATCAGCACCGTGCTCGATAGGTCTGATAAGATAAGGTGTTCCGAATGTATTATCAACTACAACAGGAAGACCGTGCTTATGTGCGATCTCTGCGATAGCATCGATATCAGGAATATCACTGTTAGGATTTCCGAGTGTCTCTAAGTAGATAGCTCTTGTGTTGTCCTTGATAGCACCCTCAACCTCTGCAAGATTATGAGCGTCTACAAATGTTGTCTCGATTCCGTACTGAGGAAGTGTATGTGCAAGGAGGTTGTAGCTTCCACCATAGATTGTCTTCTGTGCTACAATGTGACCACCGTTAGCAGCAAGAGCTTCAATTGTATATGTGATTGCAGCTGCTCCTGATGCAAGTGCAAGTGCTGCACTACCACCTTCAAGAGCTGCTATTCTCTTCTCAAGAACATCCTGAGTTG
Source organism: uncultured Eubacteriales bacterium (assembly GCA_900316715.1). Taxonomy (GTDB): domain Bacteria; phylum Bacillota; class Clostridia; order Lachnospirales; family Lachnospiraceae; genus Eubacterium_Q. The sequence continues at coordinate 3,697 of ONEC01000106.1, read as the reverse complement.
AATTTGTAAGTCTTCCATAGATGTTACCTGCATCTGCAAGTCCGAATCTATCAGCTGCATGCTGGCTGTTGCGGAATACATAGGATGTTGTCTGATAAATTGGAACTGCTCTTGAATCTGTTGCCGGATCCGGCTGCTCCTGACCTACATGTAACTGAAGTGTTTCAAATCTATAATTTCCCATTTCTTTAATTCTCCTTATAATTCAAATTGATTTTATATTTTTTCGATTTATTTCTTGTTTTATTATTCGATTAATTTCTGATTATATTCAGTCGATACAGTCATTACACATATCGCAACAACACATTCGACAGCTTCCTATCCTGCAGCAACACATTCGATTGCTACACATGTATTCATATGACTTGTTGATTAATGCGTAACTCATATCTGTACGTCCTTTCTTTAAGTGATGGCGTTATATTAACACTATAAACCTACTATGTCAATAGGTAAATAGAAAAAATTTTCCTATATACCTGTAGGGTTTTAATTATTTTACCTATTTACCCTTAGTAACAATGGGTGTATACTACAACCAGAACGGAAATACCCGCTTTTTTATAGGGTTTATCTATGGGGAGGATATCAATATGGTTTCAACAAAGGGACGTTATGCTCTGAGGGTCATGATTGACCTTGCAAAGCACCAGGATGAGGGATATGTTCCACTTAAAGACATAGCTGAAAGACAGGATATATCCAAGAAGTATTTAGAGATAATAGTTAAGGAACTTGTAGCCGGAGATATGATAATAGGCGTCAGCGGAAAGGGCGGCGGATACTGCCTCAGCAAGAAGCCATCAAAATATACCGTAGGTTCCATCATTGAACTTATGGAAGGAACTCTGGCACCTGTTGCATGTCTCAAGGATGCAGACTACGACTGTCCGCGAAAGAAGGGATGCGAAACCCTTAAGATGTGGAAAGAGTATTACAAGATGACACATAGCTTCTTCTATGGCAAGAAGCTGACAGATCTGTTATAAAACCAAACTCACTCTTTCATGGGCTTGTTTATCAGAATTTATTATGCTATAGTCATTTTATACATTCCACTTTATAAACTAAATATTTATGTGTAAGGAAAACAATAAACCACGAGACAGTGTTTTTACTGATCTTTTTCAGAAATGTCCGGAGGCGGTTGAGAATGCACTCAGCTTGTTTAATGCATTAAATGATACAAATTATAATGATTTATCTAAGCTTAAACATGTTGAGATTAAAGACACACTATACCACAACTTAAAGAATGACGTTTCATTTCAATATGAAGATAAGCTTGTTGTGCTTATAGAACATCAAAGCACCATCAACTACAACATGCCTCTTAGATCTCTGATGTACATAGGACGTTTATATGAAAAGCTTATTCCGGTTAAAATGAGATATAAAAGAAATCTGGTTATTCTTCCACTTCCTGAAATATATGTCTTATATAACGGACAGGAAAACACTGAAACAGAGTATACTTTAAAGCTTTCGGATGCTTTCAACGGCAAATCACCAATAGAATTGATCGTAAAAGTTATAAATATTCGAGCCGATAAGAATCATCCTATTCTAAAAAAATGTAAGATACTCAATGACTACAGTAAGTTTATCGAAACTATTTTCAAATATAAAGATGCTCAAATAGAGGATCCTTATAAATCTGCTATCAGAGAATGTATCGAAAATGGAATTCTAAAGGATTATCTTCTACGAGAAGGAAGTGAGGTGGTCAATATGCTGACAGCTGAATATGATTATGATACCGATATCGAAGTGCAGCGTGAAGAAGCCTTTGCTGAAGGCCTTGAAGAAGGTATCGAAAAAGGCACGAACCAGATTAATATCCTCAACACCAAACTTATCGATGCAGGACGTATTGATGAACTTACAGCTTCTGCAAAAGATCCGGTATTGCAAAAAAAGCTTCTTGAAGAATTTGGTCTTATCTAAAAAAACAAGCGGGTTGTTTCAAATTGAAACAACCCGCTATTTTTTTATTTTTTTAGATTGTAGATATTCTTGGTGTGATGTCTTCCAGAACATCCAGAAGAATCTTAACTGTATCAAGGGATGAGAAAAGTGTAACACCGTTCATGATAGCACAGCGTCTTATCTCAGCACCGTCCTGATAATGTACTCCCGAAAGAATAGCTCTTGTATTGATTATGTAGCTTACATATCCTGCTTCGATGGATCTGAGAACTTCATCACTTCCGTCACTGAGCTTTCCTCTGATACGGGTTCTGATACCATGCTCCTTGAGGAACTCACCTGTTCCGACAGTAGCCTCGATATTGAATCCCAGCTCATAGAAACGTCTTACCAGTGGAAGTGCTTCTTCCTTATCCTCATCAGCAAGAGTTACCATTACAGTTCCGTACTCTTTCATCTTGATTCCTGAAGCCTGAAGAGCCTTATAGAAAGCTCTCTTAAGAGACTTATCATAACCGATAGCCTCACCTGTTGACTTCATCTCAGGTGAAAGATATGCATCCATACCATTCAGCTTAGCGAAGGAGAAGGCAGGAGCCTTTACATACCATTTCTTATCTGTCTTAAGTCCCGGATATGCAGGATTCTCAGAATAGCCCTGCTCCTCGAGAGAATGACCAAGCATAACCTTGGTTGCTATATCAACAAGTGGGAAACCTGTTGACTTGGACAGGAATGGTACACTTCTTGAAGCACGAGGATTAACCTCGATGATATATACATTATCCTGCTTATCTACGATAAACTGGATATTGAAAAGACCTACGATTCCGATACCGATACCAAGCTTCTCTGTATACTCTGTGATTGTTTCCTTAACCTTTTCAGAAATTGAATAAGGAGGATAAACACTGGTACTGTCTCCTGAGTGAACACCGGTTCTCTCAACCAGCTCCATGATTCCCGGAAGGAATACACGGGTACCATCACAGATGGCATCAACCTCAACCTCTTTACCAACGATATACTTATCAACAAGAACAGGTCTGTCCTCATCAACTTCAACCGCTGTCTTAAGGTAATGACGGAGCATTTCCTCGTTAGCAACGATCTCCATAGCACGTCCACCAAGAACGAAGCTAGGGCGAACAAGTACAGGATAGCCGATCTTCTCAGCAGCCTTAACACCGCTTTCGATATCAGTAACTGCAACTCCCTTTGGATGAGGGATGTCGAGGCTCTGGATAACATTTTCGAAAGCATCTCTGTCCTCAGCTCTGAAGATAGCCTCACAGTCAGTACCGATAAGCTTAACGCCTCTCTTCATAAGAGGCTCAGCCAGGTTAACTGCTGTCTGTCCACCGAGAGATGTGATAACACCCTCCGGCTTCTCAAGGTCGATTATATTCATTATATCTTCAACTGTGAGTGGCTCGAAGTAGAGCTTATCAGCAGTTGTATAGTCAGTTGAAACTGTCTCAGGGTTGTTGTTGATAACGATAGCTTCGTAACCCATGTCGTGAATAGTTCTTACGGCATGAACTGTGGAGTAGTCGAACTCAACACCCTGACCGATTCTGATAGGACCTGAACCAAGAACGATAACCTTCTTGTTCTCAGATACGATAGACTCATTCTCCTCCTCATAGGTTGAGTAGAAGTAAGGTACATAGCTTTCAAACTCGCTGGCACAGGTATCGATCATCTTATAAACAGGACGGATTCCCAGCTCCTTACGCTTGTTCCATACCTCGTCTTCTGTGAG
>ONEC01000113.1 GCA_900316715.1 uncultured Eubacteriales bacterium | reverse complement strand
TTACGGCCCATATTTTAGCAGTTGGTAGTGCTGGTTACATTTGGTAATGTTTTCAGCACGTACATGTTATCCGGTGGTTTGAAACCACGATTTGTGGGTTTCAGTACTGACGGATTAATATGAGTACCTAAGAATTAATTATTATTAAGGAGGGAAGAATCGTGCCACGTAAAGGACATATAGTAAAAAGAGACGTACTCGCCGATCCTATTTACAACAATAAGGTTGTAACACGTCTTATCAATAACATTATGTTAGATGGTAAGAAGGGTGTCGCTGAAAAGATCGTTTACGGCGCATTTGACCGCATCAAGGAGCAGACAGGCAAGGACCCTGTAGAGGTGTTCGAGACAGCTATGAATAATGTTATGCCTCAGCTCGAGGTCAAGGCAAGACGTATCGGCGGTGCTACATATCAGGTACCTATCGAAGTAAGACCTGATAGAAGACAGGCTCTCGGACTTCGCTGGATTACAAATTTCTCACGTCAGAGAACAGAGAAGACTATGGAAGAGAGACTTGCTCTTGAGCTTATGGATGCTGCAAACAACACAGGCGCATCTGTAAAGCGTAAAGAAGAGATGCACAGAATGGCAGAGGCTAACAAGGCATTTGCTCACTATAGATTCTAATCGCATCGCGATAATAGAAGTGCAATTATTGATGATTTGAAGTAAGGAGGGTAAAGCCTTGGCTGCAAATGGAAGAGAATATCCATTAGAGAGAACTAGAAATATCGGTATCATGGCACACATCGATGCTGGTAAGACTACTCTTACAGAGAGAATTCTTTACTATACCGGAGTTAACCACAAGATTGGTGAGACTTACGAAGGTACAGCAACCATGGACTGGATGGAGCAGGAGCAGGAGCGTGGTATCACTATCACATCCGCTGCTACAACTTGTCACTGGACTCTGCAGGAGCAGTGTAAGCCAAAGCCAGGCGCTCTGGAGCATCGTATAAATATCATTGATACACCGGGACACGTTGACTTCACTGTTGAGGTTGAGCGTTCACTCCGTGTACTTGACGGTGCTGTAGGTGTCTTCGATGCTAAGGGTGGTGTTGAGCCACAGTCAGAGAACGTATGGCGTCAGGCTGATACATATCACGTACCAAGAATGGCATTCGTAAACAAGATGGACATCCTTGGTGCTAACTTCTTCAACACAGTTGAAGAGATTAAGACAAGACTCGGCAAGAAGCCGATCGTAGTAAATATTCCTATCGGTAAGGAAGATTATTTCGAAGGAATCATCGACCTCTTCGAGATGAAGGAGTATTTATATAATGACAATAAGGGTGAGGATATCTCAATCGTAGATATTCGTGACGATTATAAGGAACTTGCAGAAGAGTGGCATAACAATCTCGTAGAGAACTGCTGCGAGATCGATGATGACCTTATGATGGCTTACTTAGAGGGTGAAGAGCCTTCTATCGAAGACCTTAAGGCAGCTCTTCGTAAGGGTACTTGTGCACCTATCGACACACCAGAAGGTGAGAAGGAAAGAGTTGTACCTGTACTTTGCGGTTCTGCACATCAGAACAAGGGTATTCAGAAGCTTCTTGATGCTGTTCTTGAGTTCATGCCTGCACCAACAGATATCCCTGATATCAAGGGTGTTGATATGGAAGGTAACGAGATCACAAAGAAGTCATCTGATGATGAGCCTTTCTCAGCTCTTGCATTCAAGATCGTTGCTGACCCATTCGTAGGAAAGCTTGCATTTATCAGAGTATATTCAGGAACACTTAACAAGGGTTCTTATGTACTTAATGCAACAAAGGATTATAAGGAGCGTGTAGGACGTATCGTTCAGATGCACGCTAATGATCGTAAAGATATAGATAAGGTTTACTCAGGAGATATCGCTGCAGTAGTAGGTCTTAAGAATACTACAACAGGTGATACAATCTGTGATGATCAGCATCCGGTTATTCTTGAGTCTATGGAGTTCCCAGAGCCTGTTATCGAGCTCGCTATCGAGCCTAAGACAAAGGACGGACAGGATAAGCTTGCTAACGCACTTGCTAAGCTTGCTGAAGAAGATCCTACATTCAGAACTCATACAGATCAGGAAACAGGTCAGACAATCATCGCTGGTATGGGTGAGCTTCACCTTGAGATCATTGTTGACAGACTCCTTCGTGAGTTTAAGGTAGAGGCAAATGTCGGAGCACCTCAGGTTGCTTACAAGGAGACATTTACTCAGGCTGTTGATGTCGATTCCAAGTATGCTAAGCAGTCCGGTGGACGTGGACAGTACGGACATTGTAAGGTTAAGTTCGAGCCTATGGATCCAAATGGCGAGGAGACCTTCAAGTTCGAGTCTACAGTTGTAGGTGGTAACATTCCTAAGGAATATATCCCTGCAATCGGTGAAGGTATCGAGGAAGCTGCTCAGGCAGGTATCCTTGGTGGTTTCCAGGTACTCGGTGTATCTGCAAACGTTTACGATGGTTCTTACCATGAAGTCGATTCATCAGAAATGGCATTCCACATTGCCGGTTCTATGGCATTCAAGGATGCTATGAAGAAGGGTAATCCGGTACTTCTTGAGCCTGTTATGAAGGTTGAGGTTGTTATGCCTGAGCAGTACATGGGTGATGTTATCGGTGACCTTAACTCAAGACGTGGACGTATCGAGAGCATGGAAGATGTTGGTAACGGTAAGAAGGTTACAGCATATGTTCCACTTGCAGAGATGTTCGGTTACTCAACAGATCTTCGTTCAAGAACTCAGGGACGTGGTAACTACTCAATGTTCTTCGAGAAGTATGAGCAGTGTCCAAAGAACATTCAGGAGAAGGTTCTGTCTAATAAGTAATTGGGGTAATTAACCTCTAAAGAAATACTTGAAATATTCGCTAATCTTTAATATAATTGAGTTTAGCGTGACGGTCGGGTGGTAATCCCGCCCGACGTAAATACTCGAGCTCCGAAAGTGAAGCGGGGCAATTATAATTCAGGAGGAATTAAAAATGGCAAAGGCTAAGTTTGAAAGAACAAAACCACATTGTAACATTGGTACTATTGGTCACGTAGATCATGGTAAGACAACTCTTACAGCAGCTATCACAAAGGTACTTTCAGAGAGAGTAGCTGGTAACGCAGCTGTAGATTTCGCTAATATCGATAAGGCTCCAGAAGAGAGAGAAAGAGGTATCACTATCTCTACAGCTCACGTTGAGTACGAGACAGAGAATCGTCACTATGCTCACGTTGACTGCCCGGGCCATGCTGACTACGTAAAGAACATGATCACTGGTGCAGCTCAGATGGATGGTGCTATCCTCGTTGTTGCTGCTACTGACGGTGTTATGGCTCAGACAAAGGAGCACATCCTTCTTTCACGTCAGGTTAACGTTCCATACATCATCGTATTCCTTAACAAGTGTGATATGGTTGATGATGAAGAGCTTATCGAGCTCGTTGAGATGGAAGTTACAGAAGCTCTTGAAGAGTACGGATTCGAGAACGTTCCTATCGTTCGTGGTTCAGCTCTTAAGGCTCTTGAAGATCCAAACGGTGAGTGGGGAGACAAGATCATGGAACTCATGAAGACAGTTGATGAGTACATCCCAACACCAGAGCGTGATACAGATAAGCCATTCCTTATGCCTGTAGAGGACGTATTCACAATCACAGGTCGTGGTACAGTTGCTACTGGTAGAGTAGAGAGAGGTACACTCCACATGAACGACGAGCTTGAGATCCTTGGTATCAAGGAAGACGTTAAGAAGACAGTCGTTACAGGTATCGAGATGTTCCGTAAGCTTCTTGATGAGGCACAGGCTGGTGATAACATCGGTGCACTCCTTCGTGGTGTAAACCGTGACGAGATCCAGAAGGGTCAGGTTCTTGCTAAGCCGGGTTCAGTTACATGCCACAAGAAGTTCACAGCTCAGGTTTACGTTCTTACAAAGGACGAGGGTGGACGTCATACTCCATTCTTCAACAACTATCGTCCACAGTCATGCCTGGTGATAACGTAGAGATGTCAATCGAGCTTATTCACCCAATCGCTATGGAGCAGGGTCTTACATTCGCTATCCGTGAGGGTGGTAGAACAGTAGGTTCAGGCCGTGTTGCTACTATCATTGAGTAATCAGCAGATATAGCATTTAATCACAACTACAACAGCCACTGCAAGCTTTGCTTGCAGGTGGCTGTTTTTTTGTGTTTTATGGCGACAAATAACTATTGTTTATTGTGACGAAACTGTGATAAAATAACTATGTCTGCGCTTATTGATATGAGGCGGCAGACTTATCATAATTTATCGATTATATACCATATAGTCATGGGAGAATCATAGAATGGACATATTAGCTATTATTAAGCTGCTTGGCGGAGTCGGTCTCTTTCTGTACGGAATGAGCCTTATGGGCTCCTCGCTTGAGAAACTTGCGGGTGGAAAACTCGAGAAGATTCTGGAAATGCTGACTACCAGCAAGAAAAAGGGCGTAGGTCAGATCAAGGGCTGGGTATTCGGTACCGGTGTAACAGCCATCATTCAAAGTTCTGCTGCTGTTACCATTATGGTCAGCGGTTTCGTAAATGCCGGAATCATGAAGCTGTCGCAGGCACTTCCTGTCGTATTCGGATCTAATGTAGGTAGCACGGTTACCGCACAGATACTTCGACTCGGAGATCTTGCTTCGGATAATGTGATTTTGCAGCTTCTTAAGCCGTCGTCATTTGCCGCAATGCTTCTGACGGTTGGCGCATTTATCGTATTATTCTCAAAAAAGAAGAAACTTAAAGACGTTGCGGGAATTCTCGTCGGTCTCGGAATGCTTTTCTATGGTATGACCATTATGGAGAGTATATTTGAGCCGCTCAGGTCATCAGAGCAGTTCAAGAACTTCTTTGTATCATTTAAGAATCCTGTACTCGGCTTACTTATCGGACTGGCCTTAACAGCCATTATACAGAGCTCAAGTGCATCTGTCGGTATCCTTCAGTCACTCACACCGACAGGACTTATCACATATTCGATTGCCATTCCGGTAATCATCGGTATGAATATCGGTAAATGTATGCCTATCGTACTTGGAATGCTCGGTTCAAACAAGAAAGCCAGAAAAGTATCGGTAAGTTACCTGCTTTTCAATATATTCGGTGCTGTATTCTTTATGGTGCTTATATATGCCCTGCATTATACTATAGGACTCGGCTTCTTTGATAACGTAGTAAACAGAGGTAACATTGCAAATGTTCATCTTCTGTTCAATATCGGAACAAGTATATTCATGCTTATAATCACGAATAAGGTTGTAAAGGTATGTGACAAGATAGTCGGAGAAGATGAGGAGAATGAAGCGGATAAGGAACTTATGAAGCTGGATCCGATGCTTCTCAACACGCCTGTTGTCGCTTTGGAACAGTGTAAATCCCTTATAACAAAGATGGGTGAGGCAATAGTAGAGAATTACAAGACAGCCACAAGAATGATCTATAAGTACGATGCGGATGCCTTTCCTAAGATGGAAGCAAGAGAAAGTTTTATAGATAAATGTGAGACGGCGTTGTCCTCTTACGTTGTAAGGATCGACCGCCACAGACTTACAGCAAGCGATAAACTGGTTGTGTCGGAAATCCTCAACTCCATAAGCGATTTCGAACGTATGGGTGATTACTGCATGAATATCGCATATGTTGCCCAGGATAAGAATGAGAAGAAGATTCACTTCTCGCCGTACGGACACAGAGAAGTTGATATTATAGTAAATGCGGTTGAATATACACTTGATACTGTATTCGAAGCGTTCAAAAATGATGATGCATCCCTTGCCGTAAGGGGTGAACCTCTTTCGGAGACCATAGATAACCTGAAGGAGATTATCAAGTCTCATCACGTAGAGAGACTTCAGGACGGAGACTGCAGCATCGAAGGCGGTGTATCGCTCTTTGATCTTATCAACAGTTTTGAACGTATTGCATCCCATGCGGCGAACATATCTCTTCACGTTATTAAACGTGTAAAGGGTGATTCCGATTTCGATGAAATGCATGGCCACGCAAATGATATTTACAGTGAAGAATATAAGGCTCTTCAGCATTATTATGAATCACAATATATCGATCCTATCCTTCGTCCGATGACCGAGGAAGAGATGAGAGAAATCCTTGAAGACAGATCACGTCGTGAGGCCGAATGGTACGGCAAGAAGGAGGATAATAGCGGCAAAGAGGATGCTAAGTCTGATAAGGATAAAGAAGACGAGAAGTCTGATAAAGATAAGAAGAAGTCAGAAAAGTCCAAGAAGGATGATAAGGGTGATAAGTCCAAGAAGGACGAGAAGCCTGAGAAGCCTCAGATTCAGGATGAAGACGACTGGGATGAGGTTACTGAACAGCTTATAAGAGACGATAGAACATTTAATACTGATAAGACAGACAAGCTTAAATCAGATAAGTCCAAGAAGGATAGTAAGTCAGACAGACGACAATCCAAGAAGAATCAGTCTAAGAAGAAAAAGTAATATGGGTATAAGAAAGCCGGTAATTGTTATCATACAATTACCGGCTTTTGATCATATTAGTGACGGCTTAGCCATTCTCTGATATATTCATAGGTTTCAGCTTTGCGAGGCTCATTCAGAATCTCATGACGCATGCCTTCAAAAAGATGACACTCTATATCGGTTATGCCTGCTTCGACATACTTGTTATAAACAGACTTAACGCCCTTTCCAAGATTGCCGACAGGATCAAGATCACCTGAGATAAGAAGAATAGGCAGATCCTTTGGAATTTTGTTGATGTGTCTCTTTTGGTTTACATAATATACGGTATTTAGAAGAGCATCATATCCATTGAGAGTAAATGTAAAGGTGCATCTAGGATCACTATAATACTTCTCCATGATATCTGTATCGCTGCATATCCAGCTGTTGGACTTATCTATGCCGTGAAGGTCATACATCTTGTATGGAGCTGTATATGTCATATCGCGGATGGTCTTGCTTCTGTGATGCCAGCCCTTAGCCTTAGCCATAGTCTTAATGGCCGTAAGCCCTGCGAGAGTAGTAGCATCATTCTCCTGACCTGTACCTACGATTATAACACCGGTTAATCCTTCGGCCTTAAGAGATATGTATCTTCTGAGAAGATAGGAACCCATACTATGTCCTAAGATATAATAAGGCAGATTCGGATACTTGCTCTGGGCAGCTGAACGTACACGATGTATATCTCTTATAAGAGCATCAGCAGGGTTTGTATCAGCTATATAACCCCAATTCTCAACGCTTGTAACGGACTGGCCATGACCGAGATGATCATGTCCAAATACTACATAGCCAAGTCCTGTAAGGAACTTTGCAAAATCATCATAACGTTCGATGTATTCAACCATTCCATGAATAAGCTGAATAACGGCCTTTGGCTCGCCCTCAGGCATCCAGCAGACTGTGTGAATGCTGGTCTTCCCGTCACATGACGGAATGCTATAGTTTCTCTTCATTGTAATCCCCTATTCCCTTCTACCAGAAAAATGTCAAGTACAGTTTCAAATATCGAAACTGAACTATATACATTCTTAATAATAACACAACAGAGACTGTTCAGCAAATAATAGAAAACTTTGTGTTATGTACAGATTTACTGAAAATTTGTCGTAAAATTGCCTTCTTGTGAAAAATATTTGAATTAAATTTGTTTATTATTGACAATAATCCTACATTGCGTATAATGTAACTATCGATATCATAATATCGATTTTATGCGAAAGATATTAATTATCTGCGTAGGGTGGACGCTGCAATACCGAGCGATATGCCCGGAAATGAGGGATTTATGGGTGATTATAGGGATGGTGCCAGCAAAAGTAAGGGCTTTTCGCTGGTTGAGCTTATTATAGTTATTGCTATAATGGCTATTCTTGCTGCGGCAATTGCGCCTGCACTTATCAGATATATTGATAAGTCCAGACACGCAACCGACGTTGAGGCAGCAGATGAAATTGCAAGATGTATTGCAAATGAGCTCTTTGAAGATGAGCTTGCTTTTGATGGCGAAGATTCATACTTCAAGGTAACAGTATCAAAGACAGGTACGGTAGTAGAAGCCTACAATATTTCAAACGCTGAGGAGCATATTCATAAGGTATATGAAGGCCTTGGAATATCTAATTATTCACCGGCAGGTGGAGGCGGAGGAGCTGTACAGTGGACTGTAACTTCTACGGAATTAAGATGTAAGTCCAAGAACACATGCTCTACAGCCAGCGGAGATGATGGACATGGCGGAAGCACTATGCATCAATACGTCGTTGAGATGGATAGAGAAGGCTTCATATCAAAGAACATTTTCTATGCACAATAAGTGGTGATCAATATAGGGTTTTTGAGTCAGGATAATAAGATATAAGTCTTATTATCCTGATTTTTTGCGTTTTTGGTAAAATGTTATAAAAAAATTCGTCGTTTTCACAAAAAAGTCATCAAATCTCTTAAAAATCGGCCTATTTCGTTTGACGCTGTTCCCGTGAAATATTATAATTATAGTGTATATATGGGGTAGTTATAGGCTGAAGGTTAACAGTCGTTACATTGACTCAAATCAAGACGGATTAAGGTGATTGTATGATAAGAAATAGTGTAAGAAACAATAGAATATCATACATAAAAAGAACTGACAGAATTAGAAAGGGCTTCACTTTGGTGGAAGTTCTTGTTGTGGTTGTAATACTCTCTATAGTTGCAGCAATTGCTGTACCGGCGCTTATGGGATTTATTGATAAGGGCAAGGAAAGTGAATATAAGGCACATGCAGAAGCAGCCTTAACGGCAACACAGTCCGCACTTTCAGATCTCTACAATGACGCTGGAAATAGCCTTTCTCCTAAGAAGAGAGCAAATATCCAGAAGATTGCCGGAGGAGCTGACGGAACAGAGTTTACTGTTTGGACAGCAAAGGTTCTTTGGGATGGAAAGACAAAGGCTCTTGAAGAGAATGTAGGTTCATATACCATTATTAAAGCTATCTATAAAGAGAATGATAGCGTATACATGTATTATGATGGTACTAATTGGACAAAGTATGATAACGAGATCGATGCGAAGATAGCAGCTGTAGGATCAGTTGTAAATGCGAATGGCGACAAGGTCAATAAAGATCTTGGAAATAATGTTATTTTCGTATGGCCATATAAGAGAGATTTTGCATACCTTAATGGTACATTAGATCCTACAAATCAGAGAACGGATTCAGATGATCCGAATATTAAAATAGTTACATTTGTTACAGATCCGAATTATTCCAGTATGGCTTATTTCCATAGAATTGGAAAGGGAGTAAATACAGGCAAGGAATCTGTTAAAATCATTTTCTGGAAAGAAGATGGCGTAATTAAGAGTAATTGGAACGATGAGGTTTTCGAGGAAAGCGAAGATTACAAATACAAATTCTATTCGGATGATGAAAATAGGGTAAAGTTCCTTGGATGGAAGGATTCACAGGATGGAATAGCAAAGTATTTCAATGCTGTAGATGTCGGCAACTATATTTTCAGCAGTATGAATGAGGGAGATGAGAATACTCCGGCGAAGACAGAGTTTACTTTTTATGCAGGGGTAGAACCTAATGAGTCATATGTCAGAGACTCAATAGTATCTAAAGATAAACTTAATTCTTTAGTGATGAGCAGTGGAACTACAGTGAATGGATATAAAAAGGTTCCAATGAGCCAAATGGGCGGTTCTGCAGTTTTAATAAATCAAGAAAAAGATGAGAACAATGAATCATTACCAGCAGTGTATGCATGGATAGATGGTAATAACCTGACATGGTGTTCAGAGGCTCCGGTTGTTTATATGCCAAAGAACTGTGATAATTTCTTTACAGGTAATACCAATGTTGGAAGTTTTAATTTCTGGGGATTTGATCCAGCTAATATAATAACTATGAACAATATGTTCCAGAACTGCACTGGTCTGACAAAAGCTGATCTTTCAGGATACTCAGGTGCACTGCAGGGTGTTTCCGGTATGTTTAACGGCTGCTCATCATTAGAAGATTTTATGATATCAGGTGGTTTTGATACCAGTGGTGTCAGCAGTTTTGAAAATATGTTTAACGGATGTGCGTCATTAAGTTTTGGAAGTGGTGAAGTGGCATTAGATACTTCTTCAGCTGTGAGCTTCAAGGGGATGTTTAATGGCTGCTCATCGGTTACAAAACTCGACCTTTCAGGATGGAATACATCTAACCTTGCAGGTGATGGACTTGAAGGGACATTTTCAGGTTGTACTAACCTTAAGACTTTAAATATGAATGACTGGAATATGAGCGGTATTACTAACCTTGATAATACATTTAACGGTCTCAGAAGCCTTACAAGTATTGATATGGGAGGCGGATGGACATTAACATCATGCAGAAGCATGAATGGAACATTTTCAGGCTGCAGTAGTCTTACCAGTATTGATGTATCTAAACTACATGTATCTTCAGCAAGTCTTACAAGTATGACTGAGACATTTGCTGGATGTACAAGTTTAAAGAGTGTTGATTTTACAGGTATAACTTTTGCAAATGTTACAGATGTCAGTGGTATTCTCGATATGGGAACATCCGGATCACAGCTTGCTATTCTCGATATGGGAACATCCGGATCACAGCTTGCAACTGTAAAATTTGATGATGCAACAGACACATCAAAGCTGTCTGATATGAGCAATATGTTTGCAGGATGTAGCGCGGTTAAAAACCTGGATCTTACAAAGTTCAATACAAGAAATGTAAGTGATTTCACAGGAATGTTTAACAACATGACGAATGTTGAAACTATAACTGTATCTACCAAGTTTGTTGTTCCAGAATCAGCAGGAATAATGTTTACCAATGATACAAAGCTTTCAGGTGGAAGAACCAGCTTTGAAAGTACAGGTGGAGATACTTCATCCCTGTATGCAAAGATAGACGGATGGAAGAAGCAGGACGGATACTTTAAGGGGCAGTTTAATGATGTGATTTTGAGCAAGGCTTTGTTTAGTGCTAAGTTTGATTCTGCTGGATTATCAGTTGCGCAGCAGACAGGAGAATACTCAATTGATGAGTTGGAAGCACTTGGCGCAACCAGAGTTGATGAAGATTTTGAAAATGAAGATGCATTATACTATATCTATGCATGGAAAGATGAATCAGCTAATGTTGTAAAATGGTGGACGAATGCAGATATAGCATACATGCCGGCAGACTGTAGTGGCTTTTTCAATGGAAATACTAACTTGAAGATATTCAGCTTTGAAGGCTTTGATACATCCAAAATAGTAAACATGGAAATGATGTTTAATGGATGCAAAAACCTTACAAGTATAAGTTTTGGTGAATATTTTGAAACACCAAAGTTGACTAATCTTTATCAGACATTCCAGAATTGTTCATCACTTAAGTCGATTGATATGTCTAATTGGACAATGAATAAGATTGATTCTATGGGATATATATTCAATGGTTGTTCTAATTTGGCGGGAATTATTATAAAAGACGGTGATGAGTATGATTGGCATTTGGATGTATGTAGAAATCTTTCGTTTGCTTTTGCTGGCACAAAATTGACTAATAAGAATTCGCACAATTTATTTAATAGAATTTATACAAGCAATAAGTTGACTAATCTTCAAGGAACATTTAAAGATAATAAATCAGTAGATTCATTGGATTTAACTAATATGAATGTTTCTAATGTGACGACATTACAACAGACTTTTGCAAACTGTACAAATTTAAAATCTATTGACTTAACTGGTTGGGATACAAAAAACGTTAAATCACTTTATGAGACATTCTATTTATGTCAAAATTTGACTGGTCTTGATGTGAGTGCGTTTAATACTCAAAGTGTTACAACTATGTATAGGACTTTTAGGCAATGTGAGAAATTAACATCTTTACGCTTAAATAGTTGGAATACGTCAAACGTTCAGAATTTACAAGAGACATTTAATCGTTGTTTTGCGTTGACAACATTGGAGGTTAGTGGCTGGAATGTTAGTAAGAACAAGAATTTGATGGATACATTTGCAAGATGCACAAGTCTTACAACGTTAGATATACAGGGCTGGAATGTTCAAAATGTAGAGAACATGCAAAGTACATTCAATAATTGTGATTCATTGGTAAGTATAGATATTAGTATGTGGAATACTAAGAATGTTAAAATTATGCAGCAGATATGTAATCAATGTGACAAACTTGAGTATTTCAAGATGGGAAATGGTAACACTAACTCAATTACCAATATGACTTCAGCATTTAATGAATGTCCAAATCTAAAAGTAGTAGATTTAAGTGGTATAAGTACAAATAATGTTACAACTTATCAAAAAATGTTCTATAAGTGCCCAAAGCTGACTACAGTTTATGTAAGTGCAGATTTTAGTATGGCCAATAATACTAACACAAGTGAAATGTTTAAAGAATGTAATAGTATAGTAGGTCAGGCTGGAACGACTTTTATAGGTGATAACAAGAAATATGCAGTAATCGATCAGGGACCTACATCCTCAAAACCAGGGTATTTTACTTTAAAGATAGGTGAGTAATATATGAGAAAAATCAGGAATCATAAACTGGATAATTACAATAACGGCTTCACTCTCGTTGAGATGATAGTCGTTCTTGTGCTGCTTATGATTCTCATTACTCTCAGTATTGGTGGGCTTTTTGCATGGCAGGATTGGAGCAGGTTTAAGCAGGAAAATACGTCTGCTGAGCTTATCTTCTATGCAGCTCAGAATCAGTTGAATGAACTGAGTTTAAATGGAATGATGGATGATAAGGTTAAGTCTGTTCTTGAATCAGATCTGAGCGGAAACCTTAGAGGTAAGCCGGGAGCAGAAGGCTACTTTAATGGAAGTACGATTTCTTATGATGCTGCCAGTGGTGGTACAAAGTATTATGCATGGGATGCATCAGAAAGCAGAATCTGGAAGAATTCTCCGGCGGAGAATAATCTTGCAGGCAGTGATGATAAGATAAGCAACTATCAGGGATCGATATATTATCTTTCCGCTGATAGAGGTGATTATAGTGCTTATTTGGATGGCACTTTAAAGACTATGTCTGGAAAAGAAGGCGCGGTTCTTTTGTTTGACCTTGTAGCACCTTATATATCAGACAAATCTGTTTTAAATGGAGCTATTCTTATGGAGCTTTCTCCTGAAGCAGGCCAGGTATTCTCTGTATGCTATAGTGACAGAGTTAATAGCTTTGATTATGTTGATTCCAGTACGGCAGAAAAAACTAGCGTTCTTGACAGAACAGAAAATGCCAGATGGGATCTCATGATGGGATATTATGCTGCTGAGTCATTATCAGTTCCGCTTCTGGGACATAGCAGAGGTATAGCGAGCAGTGTTAACCTTATTAATGGAAATACTTTAGATCTTGTGATCCAGGTAATGCCGAGCGTTTTCAGTGGCGCAAAGTATAATATAGTTTTATACAGAGGCAGTGAGAATGAGGCTGGAAAAGAACTGCTGTCATTTAAATTGGATAACGTAGATACAACAAATAAAACAGCTGAAGATGCAGGAAAGAATCCATCATTTGTTGATGCGACGTTTTATTATGGACCTCTTGCTGGATGCACAGTGAATATTCCATTCCCGGTATGGGTTGATACAGGAGATGGGGATATTATTTATAACGATGAGAATGAGCAGGTATATGATGTTCATGTAGTACTGGATGCGGCAGATGTACAGGCTCAGTCAAAACTGTTAGGTACAGTATCTAAAGATGATTTAACAAATCCATTCTTTAACACATATAGCTTTTATAGATTTGGATTTAATATGAATTCGCTTAAGTGCATATGCTGTGGCGTCAGCACAGATACCAATAATGGACCTGGGGAAGAAGCAAAGTCAAATGCAGAGCATCCGACCTTTGCATCTGTTGAAAAGGTTGATGGCGACAGAGTATACGGTATAGATAACGGAAGACATCTGTATAATGTCAGATTTGAAACAGATTATAAGAATAATGACAATAGCAGAATTTTCAAACTTCAGGCTGACATTGACTGGTATGACTTTATTAACTATGCAAACAAAACTGAGTTTAGTAATTATTTCCTGAATTCCTATGCATATAATGCAAAGGTTGCAGATCCGACGAAAAAGATTCAAGCTGGAATATGTTTTGATGGAAATGATTATTATGTAAACAGAGTTGCATCAATAGATACAAGCAGCCCTGCTATATATGATACTAAGGCATATGCGTTCCCGGGCTTCAGACAATTATCAGAAGGTGATGTGTTCACCGGACGCGTTAGTGAGGATAGTGACGAGACTTATACAATAAGTAACCTTGTTATCAGTTTCGGTGCTAATGTCAGGTATGGCGTTTATGATACTGATGTGAAGTATTCGGATATATGGACCGCAAATATTTCTTCTTACGGGGATTATATTACGAAGACAGAAGGTGGAAAGACAGTACACGAATCTGCCAATTTAGTTCATAAAGCAGCGATGAAGGGCAATTGTCCACTTGGCCTTTTTGCTGAAAATAGTGGCGAGATATCCTATGTAACATTAAACAGACATAGGGTTTTTGGTATGGAAGAAAGACCGGCAGAAGGTGGAAAGCTTGTTTACACAAATATGGTAGGTGGATTTGTCGGCAATAATCTTGGAGTATTAGACCATCTTAAGCTTCGTAATGTAGATGAGCTGGATAAAGCGGATGAAATAGAAAATGAACCAGAAGCGGCTGTTGGTAATCCGGATCCAAGTACACATATTAGTGGCAAGTCTGATGTTGGTGGAATAGTTGGACGTCAGTCATGGGTTAATGAACACTATTCACTTAAATCTGAGATTGATTCGAGCCTTACAGTGGTTACCCTGGATCACCTTGAAAACTATGGCAAGGTAACAGGTATGGAGAATGTTGGAGGAATCGTTGGAAAGGCTTATGTATTAAGAGAGAATCCTCACAATGGTAATTCAAATACACTTAAAAAGAGAATTCCATATTACAATGACGGATATGACCTGTTTGGAACAGCGTATCAGCTTAATGGATCTTATGAAGATGTGCGAA
The DNA here is from genome assembly GCA_900316715.1 of uncultured Eubacteriales bacterium. Taxonomy (GTDB): domain Bacteria; phylum Bacillota; class Clostridia; order Lachnospirales; family Lachnospiraceae; genus Eubacterium_Q. The sequence goes on along the minus strand of ONEC01000113.1, from coordinate 2,356 downwards.
AGACTTTTACAGATCAGAAGGTTGATCCTGTTGGAAGTATAGTTATTAGTAATTGTATAAACAGAGGTAGTGTATCAGGAGATAGCAATGTATATAGTAATGTGATAACTGTATATGATGCTAGTGGTAAAGGATTAACGAATAACCAGAGAAGATGCGCGTTTATCGGTGGTATAGCCGGTATAACAATCGATGGCCTGATATCTGATACAGGTGATTATGAACCATATTCAGAAGCATTAAAGACAAATCCTAGAATGATAGTTGAAAACTGTAGTTCATATAGGCTCTATAGGGATGAAACTGTTAATAGTCTTGGAAGTATTAATGGTTTCCCTAGTGATATAAAGAACCATATAGAGCATGACTATTATGTTGGTGGTTTGATCGGTTACGCAAGAATAACGTCTATAAAGGATTGCAATAATAATGCAGGAAATAATAATACAAGATCTTTTGTGTTCGGAAGAAACTATGTTGGTGGTTTATTCGGATGTTTTGATCTTTCATTTATTCAAGCAACAACACTGATAAACGATAGATATAATATCGTTAATGATATAAATACTATCGGCATAATGTATGTTGGTGGTTTTGCCGGAGGTACAGGTATCGGTGACGATAACAGAGATACGTTTTATGTTGCATTTCCTGCGAATAATGAGGGCTCTCAGCCTTCGGATATAAATGGTATGCAGCCTTCAGATGCGGCAGGTGCAGAAAAAAAGCATATAACAGGCGTATTAAATGAAGCGGTTGTTCTTGGCATGAGAAGAGAACTGCTAACTTATGTTGTTACTACGAATACTGAAAATTTCAGTCTTTATAGACAGGATGCAGCTATAGGTAAGGGCGTTAAGTCTGAACATATTGTCAGAAACTATCCGGATGCCTGTGTTGGTGGAGTTGTAGGTTGTACCAGCATGTTCACATCTAATTTTGATAACATTCAGAATCAGAATACTAAGGCTCTTGCGCTTAGATTGATTGGAATAGGCAACAAACAGTATAACGATATAAATTATAACGATGTTGCAGGAACATGGGGCAACTCAGTTTATGGTGGTAATGGAGTAGGAGGTATATACGGAAAAGTCCTTAAGGCAGGAAATGTAAATAAGTTAGATACAGAATTCTCTATATGTGATGCTGTTGTTTACGGTGAAAATGCAGTCGGTGGTATAATCGGCGGAAATCAAAAAACGAAAGATATCCGATCATCCAGATTGTATAACCAGGGTTCACTTGTAATGGGTCAGAATATGGTTGGAGGTATAATCGGAGCAGGTAACCAGAATATTCACTATACTTTTACAAAGGTTGATAAGGATTGCGGAGATTACAGAGTATATGGAAAATATGGTGTTGGTGGTTACGCAGGTGTTATTGGATTGGTAGCAAATAGTAACATAAACAGCAATGATCTTTATACTATGGATGCATATATTAATAAGCATGTAGTTGTACAAGGAAAGGCATATGTCGGTGGATGTGCGGGAGTTTGTTGCTCAAAGATTAATTACTTTGAGTTTTGTGTCGATAATATTGATGTAAGAGCCGAGTATTTTGCCGGAGGATTTGCCGGAGCAATCTACAGTAATTATGTTGTAAATAATTCATGTCAGAATGTAAATACGTTTAATCTTGGAAGAAAAGGAGATAATGATTTCAAAAAGAATATAAAGCTCGATGATATAACGGTAACTGCTACTGGCGCATTTGCAGGAGGCTATTCAGGACTGTATGCATATCATAAGGGACTAGGTAACAATGATGTGGCTGATGACTTATCAGAGAAAATAACTGAAACACAGACTACGTTTTCTTCTTTGACAGGAGATAACAGAAACTCAGGTTATCTTGTTCAGCTTATAAAGTCTATAGAAAACAGCCAGAGTAATGGAGTTAACTACGGCGGACTTATAAACGTATTGGGAGATAGTGAAACAAATACATCTGGAGATTGTGGTCTGAATCCAAATAATGGGGGAGGATCACCAAGTCATCCAACACTTACATTCCAATCTAATGTTCTTACAGGTGAAAACATGAAGGTAGAAGCACCTGTATTTGCAGGTGGTGTATTTGGATATATTCCTTCAGGCGTTGATCTTACGGTTGATTTTGGAGATAAGAATATAACTTGTGAAGTGAAGACTACAAATAACATGAGTTCGCAAGGTGCATTTGCACATGATTCTATAGGACAGGAAAAGAACCAGGAAACAGATGCATATGGTTCTGATATAAAGATTTCATATGCAGGCGGAATAATTGGTAGAGTTCCATCCGGACTCACCGTTACCAAGGCTTCTTATACAGGAGTTCTTATGCCAAATAGTTCTTATCTTGGACA
>ONEC01000168.1 GCA_900316715.1 uncultured Eubacteriales bacterium | reverse complement strand
TTAGTCATAAGAACGAAGGTTACATAGTCCTGCCAGAGATTCCTGTCAAAGCCATAGCTGGTTGCAACCTTAAGCAGCTTATGAATCTCTTCATAAATGCGGCTTATAAGATTCTCCTTGTCGTATTCACGGGAATCAAACTCTCGGAGGATCTCTCCGAACTTTGTGATGATACTGTCCTGTCCGAGTTCACGGTACATTACCAGTCTTGATAAATCTCTATACATCAGTCTTCTTCCTCTTCATCTCCATCTTCCTCTTCAGTTACAGCAGCAACCTTTATACGCTTGCTGAACTTTCTGAGTACAAGTGACATGGCGCTCTTAAGCTCTCTGATCCTGAGTATATATGCAGCTATAAGATATGTAAGACCACCTACTCCTATCAGAAGAACAAGCTCCACAAGCTGAGCCAGCTTTCTTTCCATAGGAAGCATACTCTCAAGAAGTGCTCTTACAAGGAATATGCATATATACATTATGACACATGCAGCAGCAATCCTTACTACTGAATTCAGGATCTCCTTACCTCTTATATTTCCTACCTTAGTACGAAGCATGATTACCAGAAGCGTAACACTGGTGCAGCCTGCCAGCGAATAGGCAAGTCCCAGTCCATTTGCTCCCATAATCTTTATTAATATAAACGAAAACAGAATGTTCGATAATAAAACTGTTATGTTGATTGCCACAGGTATCGATGTATTCTGAATCGAATAAAATGCCTGCAGGAATACCTGTCTTACACAGTATGCAGTAATTCCGGCACAATAGAATATGATCAGCATTGAAAGAGTTCTAACATTTTCAGAATTAAACTCTCCATGGTAGAACATGGTTCTTACCAGTGGCTCTCTTATAGCAATAAGTCCAAAGGTCGCCGGCAGTGTTATAAATACCATGTTTCTTACTGCCATTGACAGATCCTTCTTATAGTGCTTGATCTTGCCCTGACTATAATGCTCAACCATAGTAGGGAAAACCGAAAGTGCTATAGAGAATCCAAACATATTGATCGGAAGCTGCTGAATACTGATAGCATTTGTCATGGTAGTAACAATACTTTCACCCAGTCTTGATCCGAAATAGTTATTTACAAGAAGATTAACCTGACCTACGGATATTCCCAGAAGCATCGGCCAGAACAGGTGGAAAAACTTCGATACACCCGCATGCTCCAGGTCTATGATCTTATAGTAGATAAATTCCTTCTTTTTGATAAAGATTATCTGAATAGAAAAATGCGCTATAGCTCCGAGAACTACACTGATAGAGAAACTTGATATTCCAAGTCCTGCCTTCATCAGAATAAGTCCGAAGACGATCATAACCACGTTATAAACAACAGATCCTATAGATGGTGGAGCAAAGTTCTTATACGACTGAAGAATTCCCATACATATACCTGTAAGGCACATAAAGAAACTCTGGAAAAGCATTATTCTTGTAAGCTTTATCGTAAGATCAACATCAACACCCTTTGTCGGATCTATAACAAATGGAATGAGCTGTGGAGCAAATATGACACCTATTATAGATACTATACCTGCCGCAATAGCTACGATATTAAGAATGGTACTTGCCATTCTGAAACCATTATCATCATCATTATCAGCAAGATATGAGCTGAATACCGGAATAAAGGCAGAACTGAGTCCACCACCTACAAGTACATTATAGATAAGATCCGGAATCTTAAATGCAGCGTAATACGCATCAGTAACTCCATTAGCTCCAAAATAATGAGCTATGATAATCTGTCTGGCATACCCAAGCATACTGGCGATAAAATTCATTATCATAAGTATACTCGCAGCCTTCATAACACCTTCTGTAGTTTTATTTCTGCTTTCTGACATAAATATACCTTGTTAGATTATACTTCGGCCATCATAATCAACCGTAAAGTACATTATACCATAAAAGTCAAATCATTAAAGAGTTTTATTACAGCCATGTTGTTATATCGCCTTTCTTTAAGCATAACCCATATGTTTTCATTTTTCTTGTTTCGTATTTTACAACAATATATATTTCATCATCGCGCTCAATTTCAAGGCGCCCGAAAGTATCAATACGTTTGTTCCTGAATTCCTTCATAACATGATCATAGAAGATCACATACTTAGCCTCCATATTTTTGTCAATGGATAAAGTATCGCATAATTCGCACTTCTCTATAAACAGTCCTTCATTAGAACCAATTGTTAACATTTTATAACTCTTGGCTGCCTCTAAATACGATAAAATAATTAAAACAGGTACAACAACAGCTACATATTCGTCAAGTATGATTACAGCCACTATCGCAACAGCACCTATAATAGCCCCATACAGATGACGCCATCCGTCCATGTTCTGTTTTTCCTTGAAATTATAATAATGAAATTCACTCAACGGGAAAATATTATATTCGGCAGAAAGTCCGTCCTTGTCACACTCCTGTATCTCTTTTCTTCTTTCCCGTATTTTTATGACCCTGCGTATATCGCTCCACAACATAACGCTGAATATCAAAATACACAAGCTTGCACAAATAATCATATATACGTCCATCTGTCTCTCATCCTACATATTAAAGGCAGGAACCGATATTCAATTCCTGCCTTTATCATTTTAACTTATGTATATATTATATTTCCGGATAGATCATTCTGTCCAGTCGTTCCTCGAAGTCCTTAAGAGGTAACGGCCTGTCAAAGAAGTATCCCTGCACTATGCTGCAATCGTTGGCACGTAAAACTTCCAGCTGATCCACGCTCTCAACGCCTTCGATCACACACTCAAGTCCTATGTCATGAGCCAGCATGATAACGTGCTTGAACATCTTATTGGATTTGCTGTCCTGATCCTCATTGTTTTTAGGAACAAAGCTCTTATCTACCTTAAGTACATTCCAAGGAATGTCACCGATAAGACTGAGTGATGAATATCCGACTCCAAAGTCATCAACCGCCGTCCAGATTCCCTGCTCGCGAAGTCCGCTTACAACTCTGTGCAGATCACGGAAGGACGCATCGGTCGTAGTCTCGGTAAGCTCGATCTCAATATATTCATGAGGCACTTTGTGCTTATCCACTACTCTGACGATCTTGTCTATCAGGTCGATATCCACCAGATGTTTTCTGGAGAAGTTAACCGATACACGTA
>ONEC01000107.1 GCA_900316715.1 uncultured Eubacteriales bacterium | reverse complement strand
CCTTCGCTCTGCTCAGCTGTAAACTCTTTAGATACCACAATCTCTTTTCCGTCCTCTCCCGTAACAGCTTTCCCTGATTCTTTATCCATCAGGGTACCCTTAACGGTATATTTAGCACCCGCCTCCAGATTCTTATAAGTCAGTACGTCTGTTATAGAAGCTTCTTTCTCAGCCAGTGTTATATGACCCTTAGTCTTTACGTCTGTCGCACTGGTCGATCCTGACGGAATATATATAGTCTGTCCTTCATCATTTATATCTTCGTGCACTACCGGGAATATCTTCTCGCCCTGTGCATCCTTATATTGAAGAATCTCACTATCTTCTTTTGGCACTGTCGTTCCCAGATAAAGCTTTTCAAAAACCACCAGCTTCTTTCCCTCCAGCGCCTTTGTATTAACATTAAAGTCCAGACTAACACTGCCCGAAATCTCATACACCGACTTCTTATATTCCGTCGGTGTTTTAAAAGTCTTCGTAACTATATAGTCTTTTCCCTCATTCTTATAAACCGCAGTACTGCCATCTTCGCTTACTATCATGAGCATACCGGCAAGCGTATATTCCGTACCAACTCTTAGGTTGGAATATACCACCACATCCCGTATAGTTATTTCACCCTGGGATGCAATTTTCGTCCCTGTCTCAACCACTGATGCGGTAGTTCCTATCTTTGGCATGCCAACGTTGGTAATCTCATTTCCTGATATATTTCCATCCTTCACTACATAAGTCACACTGTCCTCTGCCTTAAATGTAACAGGCGGCTCCAGCTGTTTTCCCTTATTCGCATCGCACCTCTTCTCACTTACTGTATAAGTGCCCAGCGGCAGCGCACCGAGTCCTGCTATCCGTGCAGATTTGGTTCCATCTTTATTCACCTCAAACCATAGTCCTGCCTTCGCAGAATCATAGTTGCCGTCCTTATCAGTTTTAATGGTCTTGGTCTCTCCCGTGGTTTCTGACTTTATAACAAATTCAACGTCCGCCATCGGTTTTCCCGACTCATCTCTTTTCGATAATTTTATATCTGCTCTCTTCGGATGATTCACGGCTTTGATGGTAACGGCTGCATTTCCATCACCGGATACTCCCTCCGGAAGATCCTGATAGTCCGAAGGCTTCCTGCCCATCCTCTGCTCTGCGGCACCGTGGTTCTGATAATGAATGTAGTATTTCCTGTTATCATCTCCGAAGTAGCCTCTCAGGTCAGCATTCTCATTCGAGCTTTTATAAGCCTCTATATCAAAGTTTGCTGCGGCCCTTCTTCTCTCGTCCATTCCATGCTCCAGGAAATGCGTGGCAAGCTTTCCTGTATCCGTGCCATAATACCTCTTCATATCCTCATAGGCCGAAGCATAATAATCAGAATTAAATACATAAGAGTATGACTGCCCCGCTGAGGCGAAGGTTTTTGAAGTGCTTATATTTACATTATATTCTTTGTTACTTCCGTCATATCCATCCGGTGTCTTGATCTCCTTTACCTTGTAGCGTCCTGCATTAAGACCGGTCAGCGTACCGAAGCCCCGCTTGTTCGTGGTTATCTGTCCCACTTCTTTATTGGAGCTTGCGTCCGTCACTGAGAACACCGCTCCCGCCAGAGGCCGTCCATAATCATCCACCTTATAGACTTCTATCATTCCCTTCATCTCTCCGGTAGTCGCCTCGTCGATCAGGTTTTCGTTGGTCGCACCGCTTATCAGCTTATACTCACCTGCATTCCAGTCCCGTACATAAGTGGCCTTCGTATTCAGCTTGTAACTTGCATTTGTAGTTTTCTCAACTATCCTGAAGGACTGGTCTCCCCAGGAAGATATGTTATCAATAGTAAAATGATAATAATATCTACCATCACTGCCCTTTACAGCCGATACATTTCTCATAGAAGCTGTAGCTCTGGCTGCTGTTATGGCTATCGAGTCTGCGCTTGAAACTCTTCCGTTTTCATCCAGTGTAAATGCAGCGTATACAATTCCATTGCTATCCACCAGGTCATAACGGATGCCTTTCATGGATGGTTTAAAGGTTGTGGATGACGACTTCTCGACTGTCAGATTAAAATCATACGGTTTGTTCCTTCTATATATAACAAAGCCATTTGTTCCCTTTGCACCTGTGGTGGATGTAACATAGCCGCTGATGTTGTGATCTGTTCTGAGTGCTCTGTACTGTCCCGGCTTATCATCCATGGTGCCATCACCGTTGGCATAGCCGCAGTGAACCATATACATTACATCCGCTCCATTTCCATAAAAGAGAATTGCATCCCCTGCCTCAGCAACCTCATTTATGTCAGCAGCCAGCTGCGCACTGCCCATACTGTAATAGGCACGACCCGTGTCCTTAACTACCGTCCATCCCGCAGCATCCAGCATGCCTCTCAGCTGATATACAGACTGTGTTACGCTTCCGCCCGGAAGACTGCCTTCACCTATGAGTCTTCTTGAGAGATAACCTGCACACCAGTCAGAGCTTACCTCCCACTGATCCTGTACTTCAAACATCGCCTCTATCTCGCGGAGTGCATCTGTTTCTGTATCCTCCTCATTTAAGATGTCATAGATGTTTTCCAGATAGCTCCTTCTGTCTTCCTCATCCAGAGATTCTATAATGTTCTGAATCTCTTCGTGAGCGGTGTCTTCTTTTTGTTCTTCTGTGTTGTCTGGATTCTCCTGCTTCTTGATTTCATCAGTTTCCTCCTGACTCTCTGAATGTTCATCCGTCTTCGATTTGTCATTCTCACCTGACACACTTCCGGGTTCGCGGATCATTTCCCTTGTGAATACACCCTTCTCTGCATCTCCATCCTGCAAGTCTTCCATGCCATACTTTGAGAGCATTCCTGTAAATCTTGCTGTGGCAATAGATGTGGACTCCGCTGTTACATAGTAATCGACTGTATCTCCGTAATTTGATATCTCCTGTCTTCTTCCCTCTTCATCTGCTGAACCGATGATCACTGCATCCTCTATACATCCCGGAATAAACCCTGCCGCATCCTTTCCCTGATTACCTGCAGCTCCTACAACCGTTATGCCTGAATCTACTGCGGTCTGTATCGCATCCTTAACAATGTCACTATCCTTTGCAGCAATAGATGATGCTGACAGATTAATGTACGATACTCCTCTTTCGATTGCATACATAAATGCCGCGTATATATCTGATGCTTTAGCTCTTCCGTCACTCCCGAAGGCTTTGATGGAGATGATTCCTGCCTCTCTATTTTCCATGAGGATTCTTTTGATGACTCTTGATCCGTGACCATGATCATCTCCGCCGTCCTCTCCAATGACGGATATATATTCTGCTGCCCCTTCGCCGGCTCCTGTATCGATGACTGCGATGGTGCCTTGGGGACAACCTCCGTCAGTAACTATATCGTTCAGGATCGTTATCGAATCCGTAGGTGCATCTTCCGATACTCCATTCTCCTCTCCCGAGTCCTCATCTGAAACTGCCATAATATCACTGTCATACTCGACTATATCCGCTTCCGACTTATAGTAGTCATAAGCCTCATCCATTTCTTCTGCTGTTTTAAATCCAACCAGATAAACTCCCTGATAATCCGACAGGATAACCTCACCATCCCTGAAGATATCCGGTGTATCTGTTTCCACAAGAAGTCTGTTCTTCAGATATGGATCTTCAATAGGAGGGGCCTCCTCTTCTATCATCACCGGTGCTGCACCGTCTTCTGCTTCTGCAGCCGCTTCCGTATCCTCAGTCCCTTCCTCATCTGCCCAAACCCTTGACGTCGGATACATATTTATACTCATCACTGCTGCCATAAGGCATGCCAGTGTCTTGCTTATAACTTTATTCTTATATCGCTTCCTGTTCATTTATATCCTCCTCTAAACGCAGTAATACTCAACGCCTGCAAAGCTGACCACGTCTCCGTACTTCAGCTCCTCTGCGTCCTGTCTCAGGCGTCTGTTATTTACATATGTCCCGTTGGTGGATGCCTCATCCCGAAGCATAACCTTCCGTCCTTCCTTACGAAGCACAGCATGAACACGGCTTATCCCCGGCTCAGAGAGGCAGTACTGACAGGCTCCCGCCTGCCTTCCTATCGTTATTTCCCCGTCCTCCATAAGCCTTATGGGTTCTTCGTTCTCCCCCGCAAAAGGTATGAGGCTGTTCACTTCCTTGAATGCTGACCCTGTCACAACCATGGGCAGCTTTAACTCTTCAGAAGATTTTTCCTGTTGAAATACTTCCACCACTCCGGCCACCTCGCTCATTGCGTCTTCCATCTCACGAACCTGCTTCTTCTCTAGAAAATCATTGATCGCATAAACTGTGTAGCCTCCCAGCATAAGCAGACTGAGGATTGCTCCCTTTGCACCTAGCAGCGCCATTGCCGCAACACCCAGTACTGCTATCACCGCTCCATAGAGAAGTATCTTCTTAATATCCGCCTTCTCCTCATCTCTCGATGTTTGTCTCATATCTTCTCCTGATATAGCTCTCATCACGCCACCTTCGGCCGGCTCCAGTTCAGCGAACTTCCTCTCGTCTGGTTTTCTCTCTGCAAACTTCCTCTCTGCCTGACCCCTCTCGGCATGTCCATCCTCCGCCGTTTTCTCCTTCTCCTGCATCAGCATCATAAACATTTCAGGACTGAAGTTATCCTCCAGCAGTCTGCTGTAAATCTCATAGAGCTCCGTTGTTCCGCTCCTGTCCCTGTTATCAAAGATGACCATTATGTCTTCCATGACTTCCTTGATCTGCCTTATGAAGCCGCCTCCCGAACCCGGAACATAGAGAAACTTATATCGTTCCAGCCGGCTGTCATAGAGTATGCTTCTCATACTGATCACCAGGTCCTCCGGATCCAGCATGTATTCGGAAAGCTCCGACAGACATGCACCCAGATTCCTTATCAGCGCCCTCACATCCTCTATCCCGGGATTCACTCTTCTGTATTTCTCTGACAGCACACTCATCCCGTCTATCCTGAAGAGCATGCTCTCCTCATTATCTATAAATCTGTAGTCCGCCTTGACCAGCCAGTCCGACGGTGCATACATAAACATTCTCCGCTCGTAATTATCCTTTATCTCAACTCCGCTTATCTCTATATAGCTGTTGCAGCCCTTATTCTTCTGTAATACTCTCATACAGCTGCCACCTCCTTAGTCTTCCGGAGCATTTCCCCGTTTCCCTTTTTACTGTAAATGCACTCTCCACCTTAAAATCTATTCCACCGGATATGGTTATATCTCCGCCGCTGCACCCTGCATCTCTCCTGACACTCCCATAGAGATACACATCCTCCGGAGCTATCCCGTTAAGATACGCCGCAGCCCCGATATCCTCATCCTGAACATCATGAGGAATCGAACAGCTGTCCTGATACAGTTCTCCCCGAAGATACTCCCTCTCATAAAGGTGCATGAAAAGATATATCAGCGTGACTGCGATAAGCAGAAGCATGGGTATGATAAATGCAGCTTCTATCGACATATATCCTTTTCTAGTGCCCGCATTTCGAACATGGCGGAAGAGATATATCATCCAGATCAACCTCCCTTATATTTCTCTTTATTCTTGAACATTGTGCGGTGCTGTGATACACCTCACCGTAATCTGTTATATAGACTATTCCTCCTATGGGACTTCCGCAGTATCTGCATTTCTTTAGTCCCTTACTCTTCGCTTCAGTAAGAGTGGTTCTTACAACTGATGGCTTAAGGTATGTACAGTTTGGATCCCTGTGATACACCTCACTGCCATCAGCTATATAAACCTTTTCACCTGATGCCTGATCTGACTCGGTTAATTTCCGGCCCCCTCCGATATATGCGTTCTGTCTTATAACTCCGGTCTTTACTGCACTGAAATTGCAGAGGATAGGTACATCAAGACTTACCCTGTAGGTAAATCTTAGTTCTATTACCCCGTCATCATCCGGAAGCTTTGAGCCTATCAGTGTTACTCCGTAAACTCCGCCTGTAACATACTTTTCCAGGAGGTCGGCATCGTCTACGTAACTGACAAACTTAAGCCCGGCAACGGGATAATCTATCAGGTCTGATTCGGTGACATGTTCAGCAAGATACGAGTACTCTGCCATATATTCCGCCGTCTCTGCGGCTGCTTCATATATGACGCTGTCCACCGTTCTCAGCTCACATATCTGGAAGAAGAACAGACTTACAAGAACAAGAAGTATTACGGCAATCGACGCCTCTATTGAAGCGCTTCCGCGATTGCGGATACGTAACTTATTGTATTCCACTTTATGATCCTCCTTTCCTCATTATTTTTCCCTAGTATCCGTCCTCGCTGTGAAGCGTAAAATGTCCTTCTTTGTAACTCACTTCTGCATCTGCTCCCAGAGCCACCGCAGCCTCTCTCATACTGAAACCCGGAGTCTGCTGTGCTGCATTTACCTGCATGATATCCAGCATTCTCAGATACGCAGTATCCATATGGAGAGCCATAAGAATCATAAGATAGTCGTTATAGTCCATACCGCTTTCCTCATCGCAGCCCGAGTCCTTATCCGCGACCTCGGCAAGTTTTGAGATGCCGTCCAGCGATGTTTTCCAGCTTTCGCGAGATTTTATATATGGAATTTTTTTACCATGAACAAGACTAAATGCATCTGCGACACCTTCAACATACGCCCAGCATCCGGCCAGGAGATACTTGACCACCGGCTGCATAAATGGAAAAAATATGGTCAGTGTTATAGCGAGCGTATTTACCTCTGCCATCTTCTCTGCATCCGTCAGGATATAAGCAAAGTTGCAGGCAAACCTTATCGCTATAATCTGGTTGATCACTTTCTTATAATTCTCAGCATCTGTTTCTTTACCGGCGATGATATATTCCAGTTCCAGATTGAGAACCGTATCATCATTTCTTTTTTCTGTAAGGGAATTAAACATCCCATGGGCATAGGCCAGAGCTTCTCCGCCGGCAGCAAGTCCCTCTAACCATCCTGACCCTTTATTCATATCTTTTTTCAGCCTCAGATAACTGTCGAAGTTGGATTCTATAGCAAAGCCGGCGAGGCCCCTTTTTCCATAGGACGGCAATGTCTTAAGATCAAGACTTGTCTCACTGAACTCTGTATCCTCCGGCAGGATGTATCTGTATACACCCGCTTTCTTTATGCGTCTGACTTCTTTCCTTGGATCCTCAGTAGTCAGTGCCTGAACTAATCCCGGCTGCTGACCGCTCCCCTGATTCTGACCCTGGCCCGGCTGCTGACCTGCTGATTGACCTGAGTTCTGATTTTCCACCTGTCCTGACTGCTCCGGCTCTTCGTCCGATATGCCTTCAGTCTCCTTATCCATAGCAGCTATACTCTCGTCAGATATGGGCTTATCCTTACCTTCAGTCTTCTCCA
>ONEC01000149.1 GCA_900316715.1 uncultured Eubacteriales bacterium | reverse complement strand
TTCAGTAATATTCTGTGGATAAGAAAGAAGAAGGAAAAGTAAAAAGAGGGGAAAAGATGGATACTAAAAAGTTAGGCAAACTTGGACTGGGCAACAAGCTTCTCGTGTTTTTTATGATTACAGTTCTTGTGGCTGTAATATGGTTTATCACGGAGATTGTAAAGAATGGATTTAAAGCTGCATGGAGCGACAACTGGGGAAAGATAGTTCTCATATTTATCGCTGAGCTTGTGATCTTCTGGATAGGAATCATCATGGTTTATATCTCATCTAAACAGCTGGGCGTTAAGTGGAGAACCATCGGCGCATTGTGTGGATGGATTCCGGTAGTGAATCTTATAGTACTCGGCAAGATCATCAGCGTGACAGGTAAGGAATACCGATTTGAGAAGAAGAAGATAAAGCAGGATGAGAAGCGTGCAGATAAAATGATCTGCAGAACCCAGTATCCTATTCTTATGGTTCACGGAGTTTTCTTCAGAGATTTCCAGAACTTCAATTACTGGGGAAGAGTTCCTGAAGAACTTGAGAAGAATGGTGCGACCATATATTACGGACAGCATCAGTCAGCTGCATCAGTTGCAGACTGTGCACAGGAGCTGGCAGACAGAATAAAGCATATAGTTAAGGAAAGCGGATGTGGAAAGGTAAATGTAATCGCACACTCCAAGGGCGGTCTTGATACAAAGTATGCCATTGCAAAGCTTGGTATGGATAAGTATGTTGCATCCCTTACTACAATCAATACTCCTCACAGAGGATGTGAGTTTGCAGATTATCTTCTGGGCAAAGCACCGGAAGGTCTTAAGGAAAAAGTCGCTAAGACATACAATACAGCGCTCAAGAAGCTGGGAGATAAGAATCCTTCCTTCATAGCTGCTGTTACGGATCTTACAGCATCAGGATGTCAGAGAATTAATAACGAGATAGGCAATTTCGATTACAGAAAACATGGAGTTTACACACAGAGTGTAGGCTCATGGATGAAGGAAGCGGGAAGCGGTGCATTTCCACTTAATATGTCTTACCTTCTGGTTAAGCATTTTGATGGACCGAATGATGGACTTGTAGGAGAACCGTCCTTCCACTTTGGTGAGAACTATACATTTCTTGAAAATAAGAAGTCAAAGAGAGGTATCTCACATGGCGATATGATCGATCTGAACCGTGAGAATATCGATGGATTTGACGTGCGTGAATTCTATGTTCAGCTTGTGGCTGACTTAAAGAAGCAGGGATTATAAAGTGATAGAACGAAGACATTATATATTTTCAGGCTCGGTGCAGGGAGTTGGATTCAGGTACAGAGCCACATATGCGGCCCGGGGATTGGGGATAACCGGGTACGTGAAGAACCTTTATGATGGCAGAGTCGAGATGGAAGTCCAGGGGGATAGGGACAGCATAACGAGGATGCTTGTAGAAATTGAAGCCGGCAGTTTTATTCATATCGAAGATATGGAAGTGAAGAATATTCCGGTCATTTCTGATGAAAGGGATTTCAAGGTAGTAAGCGGCTGGTAAAAGAGGAGGTAGGTATTATGTTGAAGGAATGGGTGAAAGAGGAAAAACCTTCGGATGTCGAACTCAGTGAACGGCTTGATAAGGCGAGAGCTGAGCTGGCCGCAAGGCAGATGATAATCAAAGAGAAAGGTCTTCCTGTGCTGGTTATTATGGATGGCTGGGGAGCGGCCGGAAAGGGCAGTGTCCTTGGAAAGGTTATCAGGAATCTGGATCCGAGATTCTTTAAATGCGAGACTCTCACGGCTCCTACAGATGAGGAGAAGAGAAGGCCTTTCCTGTACAGGTATTTCGTAAGGATTCCAAAGGCAGGAGCGATATCCTTCTTTGACGGAAGCTGGATGGGTGAAGTTACATCCATGTATCTTCATGAGAAGATCAGTGAGAAGGAATATAAGTCACATCTCACGAGTATCAAGAGATTTGAGAGACAGCTTAATGACAACGGCTATCTGGTAGTCAAGTTCTTCTTCCATATAGATGAGAAAACACAGAAGAAGAGACTTAAGGAGCTTGAGAGCGATACTTATACCAAGTGGAGAGTGACGGATAAGGACAGATGGCAGAATAAGCATTATGAGAAGTGCCTGGAGGTCTATGATGAGTATATAGAGGCTACAAACCAGTTTGTGGCTCCGTGGTATTTCATAGATTCCACCAACAGGAAATGGTCTGAACTCCAGATGACGGAGATTCTCATATCAAGTATTGATACAGCTATCGCAAATGCAGCGACAGAGCAGAAGGCTCCGCTGCTGCAGAATACATTTCCTATGAAGACTGTGCCTAAGCTGTCAGAGGTTGATCTGTCCAAAACAGTTTCTGAAGAAGATTATAAGAAGGAACTTGATAAGCTTCAGGAAAGACTCAGCGAGCTTCATAATGAGCTTTATCATAAGAAGATTCCGGTAATCATAGCATATGAGGGCTGGGATGCGGCAGGAAAGGGCGGCAACATAAAACGTGTAGCCGGAGCCCTGGATCCGAGAGGCTACGAGGTTCATCCTATAGCTAGTCCTGAGCCGGCAGAGAAGGCAAGGCATTATCTCTGGAGATTCTGGAATCGCCTGCCGAAGGACGGACACATAGCTATATTTGACAGAACCTGGTATGGCCGTGTCATGGTGGAGCGTATAGAAGGCTTCTGCTCAGAGAATGACTGGCAGAGAGCTTATAATGAGATAAATGAGTTCGAGAAGGAGCTTGATGACTGGAATGCGGTTATAATCAAGTTCTGGGTACATATAGATAAAGATACCCAGCTGGCGAGATTTACAGACCGTCAGAATACGCCGGAGAAGCAGTGGAAGATTACTGAAGAAGACTGGCGTAATCGTGAGAAATGGGATCAGTACGAGGAAGCCATAGATGAGATGCTGGCAAAGACCAGTACAAAGTTTGCACCTTGGCATATACTTGAATCAAATGATAAGAAGTATGCGAGAATCAAGGCACTGAAGATAATCATCAAAGCGATTGAAGAAAAACTGGATAAGGTAAAGAAATAAAATAGGTGGCAGCCGGTTGTTGACTGGCTGCCACCTTTATTATTGTCAGGATTAAAGCATGTGAGCTCTGATCTCATCTCCACTGAGTGGAGAAAGAAGAGCAGGTGCGATATCAAATACTGTCTTAGCTCCGCAGATGTCATCCTTGTTCATGCGGTATGCCGCTCTTGCATATGCTGTAAGAACTGAACCTGTGAACTCTGGGTTAGAATCAAGTGTAAGCTTGTACTCGATAACGTGCTTGTTTGTTCCATTTCCGCTTTCACCGCTGTAGATAACAGAACCACCATGTGGAAGACCACTGTGGTCGCGCTGCATTTCCTCTTCAGAGATGAAGTTTACTGTTGTGTCATAATCTGAGAAGTAGTTTGGCATAGTTTTGATCTCATTCTCGATGCGAGCTTTGTCTGCACCTTCCTCAGCTACAACGTAGCAAAGACGTGTATGCTTCTCACGAGTTGTGAGTTCAGGATTCTTACCGGCTCTTACTGCTTCAAGAGCTGCATCAACAGGAACTGTATACTGACGAGCATCCTTAACACCATCGATACGTCTTATAGCATCGCTGTGGCCCTGGCTTACGCCCTTGCCCCAGAATGTATATGCCTTGCCTCCAGGAAGTACTGACTCAGCATAGAGACGGTTAAGTGAAAACATACCAGGATCCCATCCGCATGAGATGATACCGATCTTTCCTGCTGACTTTGAAGCTGCATCTACATTTGCAAAATGTGTAGGAATGTTAGCGTGTGTATCGAAGCTGTCGATAACGTTATACATAGCAGCATACTTTGGTGTCATCTCTGGAAGATCAGTAGCGCTTCCGCCGCAGATGATAAGAACGTCGATATCTGCATTTCCGGTATCAAGAGCTTCGGTACTGAGAACCTTAACACCTGAAACAGTCTTTACTGAATCAGGATTACGTCTTGTATAAACAGCTGTAAGCTCCATATCGCTGCATCTCTGTACAGCCTGCTCTACTCCGCGTCCCAGATTACCATATCCGAGAATACCTATCTTAATACTCATTTTTATCCTCCGTTAGTATAAAATACTTAAAAATTTTCCGACAAATATTTTAGCACAGGGAGAGGGTTATCGCAATTATTTTGGAATGATTCTTAAGCAACGCGAAAATGCTTTATATAATTAAGAAAATGAAGTGAAATGTGTCTTTAATGTGAACAGATTTTTATAAAAATTAATCAGATTCATGATAATGCATAGGCATTTTTACTAAGAAAACGAGCGTTTCCTTGGAAAAAAGTCACAATACTTGGTGAAAACGC
>ONEC01000157.1 GCA_900316715.1 uncultured Eubacteriales bacterium | reverse complement strand
TCCGAAAGGATTTCCGTTTTTCCTTCCAAATCTATTTATCTATCTGATCCGCATTGCTGCGGGGTCATTCAGTTAACTTACTACGGCGACCATGCTGTGGCGGATTACCTTGTCGTGATACATGTAACCCTTCTGCAGCTCAACCGCCACGGTTCCGGACTCCTTCGTATCGTCCTCGACCTGCTGTACTGCGTTGTGGAACGAGGGATCGAAGGGCTTTCCGACGCAGTCGATGGGTTTGACGCCCAGGTCCGTCAGCTCCTTCTGGAGCTGGCTGTAAATCTTCTGCATGCCCTTCACGAAGGCATCGTCCTTGTCCTCGTCCTGCACGGTATCAAAGCCGCGCTCGAAGTTGTCGACCACCGGCAGGATCTTCTCGATGACGTTTGCCTCGCCGTTCGAGAACATCTGCTCTTTCTCGCGGTCCGTTCTCTTGCGGTAGTTGTCGAACTCCGCCATCTGCCGGCGAAGCTGATCGTTCAGCGCATCGATCTTGTCCTGCAGCTCCTTCTCCTTCTTGTCATTCTTCTTGTTGAAGAAGGCGGTCTTCTTGTCGTCCTTTGCAGAAGCATCTGCTGCAGCAGCCTCTTCCTTGCCGTCCGCCTTCTTTTCGGTTTCCGGTTTGGTATCTGCGGAAGCTTTTTCTTCCTTCTGCTCTTTCCTTGTCATATCCGCCTCTCAATCTATTATATCTTAAATCTCAATGCTCTCTTTTCTGTTCTTAAGTATTCTCTGAACTGCAAACTTTCCGCTTGTAACAGCAACCGGAAGTCCGCCCGGTGCACTTGTCCACTGACCGGCAAGATACATGTTATCAATTCCCTTAACTCTTCCCTTAAGCTTAAGCTGCTTAACCTGCGGAGTTGTGGTAAAGCTCATATAGCTGCCATGATATGCATTGCAGTATCTCTCATATGTAAGTGGTGTCCAGCAGTCAAGGTATTCCATATCGCCGATAAGTTCAGGGAAATTAGCCTCTATTCTCTTCTGAACTTCCTTGATCAGAAGTTCCTTATACTCTCTATATGACTTCTCGTCCAGGCTCTTCCAGAACTCAAAGTCCTCATCTGTCTGAGATATACATGTCTGGATAACCTGCTTTCCATCCTTTACGAAGATCGGATCATAGCCATAAGCCTTTACATACATTCTCTTAAATGTTCTGTTTCCAACCTTGATAGGATCTATCTCGATAAATACAGTCTCTCCTCTGTCATAGCTTTCGCTTACAGCATATGCAACCTGGAAACCGCTTATTGTAGGATAATTCTTAGGTGAATCATAAGCTGCCTTCAGTTCCTTTGGCATATATCCTTCCGGAAGGAACTTCTTAAAGAGCACATATGAATCAACTGTAGGAATAACATAATCAGCCTTGATGAATCTGCCATCTTCAAGTGTTATGCCTGCTGCTCTCTTCTTCTCAATATCTATTCTCTTTGTACTTGAATTATAATATATCTTTCCGCCTAAGTCTTTAAATCTTTTCTCCATGCGAAGTGACATCTGAAGTGATGCGCCCATAGGGATCATTCCGTTGCCATCTGCCATGGTAGCATAAGATACGAAGAATGCGTAGGCTGCATATTCCTTAGGAAGATAGTCGCACATAAGCTTCTGAAGAACCGGTGACTTGAATCTCATACTATACTCTTCAAGAGATATCTTACCGAATTCCTTCATAACCTTTGGGAAATCAGCCATTGTCTTGCCAACGTTGATGTAGTCCTTTACGCCCCACATTTCCATAGGCTTCTTAGCAGGAATCTGGCACTGTTTTGAATACTCTACAAACTTTATGAACTTTCGTATTTCCTCCTCGTCCTCAGGAGATATAGCGATAAGCTCTCTTTCTGTACGGTCAAGATCATTCCAGAGTGTTGCACGCTGTCCATTAGTGATAGCTGTATAGAACGCATCTATTTTAGCATATTCTGTATCGTCTGACAAAGCTCCGACTTCCTTCCATACATCATATAACTCTGTACCCTTCTTGGTTCCTGTAAGCCAGTGAATGCAGTTATCTATATGATAGCCCTTTCTGTTCCAGCCGATACACTCTCCACCAGGAATAGCATTCTTCTCATATATCTCTGCATCAAAGCCTGCACGAAGTGCATATATTCCTGCAGAAAGACCTGCAATACCACCACCGATAACTACTACCTTTTCTCTCTTGTTCATGCTGCTCATTTTATTTTCCTCCATTTGTAAATCAATTTTTATTTTGTTGAATTGTTTTTCATTGAATCTGTATTCAATATATCACTGCAAAATAACTTTGTCAACAATTTTATTGAATTTAAATTCAACAAAAAAATGAGTCCGGATAAATCCAGACTCATCAATAGAATTATGTTAACTTGATTTCAAATATCAGATTGTTATCTTTAAGCTCTGCTGCTATAGTTCCTTTCTGCTTTTCTACCAGGAGCTTTGCTATATAGAGACCAAGGCCGGCACCACCTACGCTTCTTGCCTTATCTGCTCTGTAGGTTCTGTCGAATATCCTGTCCACATCGATAGCTTCCGGTTCTTTAACTGCATTTCCAAGCAGTATGCTGCAGCCCTCCTCTTCTTCCTTAACTGTAAGGAAGAAGCTTTCCTCAGCATATTTCAGGATGTTGGTCATAAGGTTGCTGAATATTCTTCCCAGCATCTTCCTGTCTGCCATAACATATACGGACTTCTCAGGAAAGTTTATCTCCGGAGATAGATTCTTCTCCCGTATCAGCATTTCATTTTCTATGACAAATTCTGCCAGGAAAGCAACTATATCTATCTTCTCAGGATTGACCGAACCGGAATCACTCTCAAGAACTGAAAGCTCGAAGAACTCATCCACCATTTCCTTAAGGGTATCCGCTTTCTGCTCGCTGATCTTAAGGCACTCTCTCGCCTTCGGTGACAGCTCTTCTTTTTCCAGCATCTGGAGATTACCCTTGATGACTGTAAGCGGTGTCCTGAGATCATGAGCTATATCAGACACTGACTGCTTTATGCTCTGTCTCGACTGTTCGGTCTCCATCTTAAGGCTCTTCTGATAATCTATATTCTTATTTATTTCCGCCGCCAGCTTCTCCATACCGCTGTCTGAAAGAGTCATCCTGAGATGCCGGTTATATTCCTCATCCCGGGTCTTCTTCAGCTCTTTTGTAGCTTCACTGATATTTCTCTTAAGTATGAATATCCATAAGAGAAGCATAAGTATGAGAGCTATCAGGCAGCAAATGCTTATCGTATACAGCATATCTCCACTCCTGCTTCAGCCTGATCATCACTGTTCCTGTTTCAGCTTATATCCAATACCCCATACAGTCTCTATGTAATCCTGCCCGGTTGCATTCTTCAGTTTGCTGCGCAGGTTGCTCATATGGACATTTATGGTATTGTCTTCATAAATGTATGTATCATTCCATACGGATTCATACAGGTTCGCCTTTGTAAATGTCTTCTGTGGATTCTTAAGAAGTATCGCAAGAAGCATCATCTCTTTCGCAGTCAGCTTTACAGGGCTGCCCTTAAAAGTCACCATATTGTTTGCTTCGCTGTACTCAAGGTCCCCGAATGAGAGGACACCTCCACCCTGCTCACTGTCAGACGATGCATAGGCTCCATCAAGGTCCCCGAATGAGAGGACACCTCCACCCTGCTCACTGTCAGACGATGCATAGGCTCCATCTGCACTTCTTCTAAGTACCGCTTCTATTCTTACCAGAACTTCATCCAGATTAAAGGGCTTTATGATATAGTCATCCGCTCCTATCCTGATGGTCTCTATCCTCGTTTCCGAACCGGACTTCGCAGATATTACGATAACCGGTGTTCTCGCCGCTTTCAGATCATCCTTCCTTCCGCGAAGTTCTCTTATCAGCACATCTCCGGACCTGAAAGGAAGCATCATATCCATCAGGATAACATCAAAGCACTCTGACGCTATAAGCTCTGAGGCCTGATTTCCTTCCTTTGCTTCTGTTACCTCATAATCATACCCCGTGAGGTAATCCTTCAAAAGCTTTCTTATCTCACTGTCGTCTTCTACAATAAGTACCCTTCTCATAATGATTCTCCGTTCATAGTTTACATA
>ONEC01000195.1 GCA_900316715.1 uncultured Eubacteriales bacterium | reverse complement strand
ATATTTTGTGACTACTACTTCTCTCAGGAATCTGTTCGATTCAACTATATAGGCGACATCTCCTGTGTTGTACTTCTGTGCCATATTCCCGCCTCTTTTCTATCTCTACTACCCTCTTCTATTCAATAAATTATTCCTGATTGATCCTTTATCCCGTAATACTCTTGCCAGGTTATTCCTTTCTCGTTACATATCTTATATACTCTCTCAGCTTCTTCATCATTCCAAGGTAATCCATGAAAGGCGTTTATAGCGGAATACAATCCGTGTGTCATGATATATTTTCTTTTCTCCTCACCCTCAATCAGAGCAAGAATTCTATCGTCTACCATATATTCCTCTCCTTTCAAGTGTGATAAATCCATATATATAGCCTGATGACTGAATCCCATATATGATTAATTATACCAAAAATCAGCGGATACTACCCATCTGTTTTTCTTCCAGATTCCTTCTTTTTCAGGGATTTCTTTCCTTTTCATATATCAATCCATACCTAATCATTCTCCAATAATTTAAAAAGCCCCCACGGAGGGACAAACCCATCCGCAGGGGTGAAAACAACCGTTATTATCTGATTGCCATCTTTTCTTCAGCTGTCTTTCCAGCTGCATCTTCCTTCTTCTTTTTCTCTATCTCACAGCAGAGGATGCATACGTTGCAGCATACTGCTGATAAAAAGCTCCAATTGAACGGATTATAATTCTTTATTGTGATAACGCTGAGAATGCATCCTACAATAAGTAAAATAAGTGTTGTTGTTAAGATCTTGATTGATGTTGTTGTTTTCATAGTTTTTATCTCCTTTATTCTGAATACTTGTTTTGTGTAGCTCTTGCTTACAAAAACATAATACAAAATTCAGAGAGATAAGTCGTTTGATTAACATTACAAATCCTTACAGTTCTGTAATGTTCAAGCGAAAAACTACATAGTATATTGCTTATACCAATACCGTTTCATAAACCTTTCGAATTCAGATTCTGGAATCAGTATCTTCTTTCCGATCTTAACCGATGGGAAATCCGGTTTATTTACCAGTTCATAAGCCATTGTTTTTCCCATCCTTAGTATTTCCGCAACTTCCTTAACCGTTAAGTACTTTTCCATAGGAATTATCCCTCCAGATACGCCTTTATCTCTTCTATCTGTCCTTCTGCATCATTATATCCCAGCCAGTAAAGCTCTCCCAGCTTCTCTAGATCACTCTCAAACCTTGTTACCTCTACAGGTTCCGATGGAGCGAGTACATATATCTCACCATTATTATGTGCCGCAAAGAGATCTTCCGTCATCTTATTGAATGTGGCATTCGTACTATTAACTGCCTCTACAAACTTTGGATATTTTCTGTACATTATCCCGGCTGCCTTGTATGGCTCTTCGCTTCTTCTGTACGTCCACTCTCTTGTCTTTACTGCCACTATCTTCTTGTATCCTTCCTTTACAGCCCAAGGATATGGGATTTTAGTAGAGCATCCTCCGTCAAGATATGGTATTTTACCTATAACAACAGGTCTGGATACATAAGGAACGGTTGCGGAAGCCCTTACAGCTGCAGAAAGATTACACTTTCCTTTCTCCATATATTCCGTTTCTCCCGTGAGCATATTTGTGACCCCCACGGCAAGTCTTCGGGAACTGTCCATAAGACGTTTCTTATCTAGCGGAAGGTCGTCTAAAATATCGCCGTAAAGATATGAAAAGCCTGTAACACCGTGATCTCGGCGCATTGCCCCTAATCCAACATATTCCTTATCATGTCTGTATGTCAGATCTATTCTGGCACTCCATCCTATCTGTCCTGAGATATATCCGATAGCTGCAAGAGCACCGGCGGAAATACCGACAACGGCCTGCATATTTATATCATGCACCATAAATGCATCCAGTACACCCAATGTATAAAGCCCTTTCCAGCCTCCACCTTCCAGAACGAGACAGCCTTCTGTAATCCTGTCACTTGCTGTCCCTTTCGGAATATCATCTATCCTGCTATATGTCTTTTTTTC
>ONEC01000111.1 GCA_900316715.1 uncultured Eubacteriales bacterium | reverse complement strand
AGATAGATGCGTAGTTATAAAATAGGCATGTATGGCGGGAAGTTCCTGCCGTTTCATAAGGGACACAGATACTGTGTGGAGTTTGCGGCCCGGGAATGCGAGAAGGTCTATGTGATACTTTTTCACAGTGGAGCGGATGAAGAGGTGATAGTCCGCGAACATCCGGAAATATGGCTTTCAGTGGAGGAGCGGACGAAACAATTAAAGCGTATATGTGAAGAGGCATCACGTTATGCTGAGGTTATCCCGTCACTGATAGATATAAGCGGTCTCCGGCTGCCGGATGGCTCAGAGGACTGGGAGGCAGAGACACCACTGGTAAGAAATCTCCTGGGGGATAAACTGGATGCGGTATACAGCAGTGAAGAGTCTTACGGGGAATACTTCAGTCACGCATATCCAGAGGCGGTACACAGGCTTGTGGATGTGAAGAGACTGCATTTCCCTATAAGCGGAACAGACATCAGGGGAATGGACTTAGAGGAAGACAGAGCAGCATGGATGGTATAAAGAAACGTATTAATAAAGCCAATCTGAAGGCTAATCTTATTAAAAGCTTTAAAGAGCTTAAATGGTATGAATATGTAATGGGAGCTGTAATGATCTTTATAGCAGCTCGTGCCATGGTGCAGGGCTTTACCGCAGGCAGTTCTGACGGCAACCCGGCCTGGCTTACGGTGATAAATTTTATAAGCGCTGTATGTGGTGTCATATGCATCTTCTTTACAGCTAAGGCGAATATCTCGAACTTTGTTTTTGCTACGGTAAATACCATAGTTTATGCCATATACCTTGTGTATTGGAAAATATGGGGAACCGCAGCCCTCGAGATATTCTTTTATATTCCTATGAACTTTGTGTCCTGGTACTTCTGGGCTAAACACAGGGATAAGGAGATTACACAGAAGACTAAGACCAAGAAGCTTAAGATGTGGCAGAATATACTGTGCGCAGTGGTGATTGTAGCTGCAGCGATAATCTATCACATGATACTTGTGCGTATAGGCGGCGAAGTGGCGTGGTTCGATGCATTTACCTTAAGCATAGGTATCATTGCAACAATTCTCGAACTGTTCCGCTATAGAGAGCAGTATGTGTGGTGGATCATTACGGATGTGGTATCCGTGGGAATGTATATCGCTCATTTTGATGCGGTATATCTGACAAAGAGAAGCATATATCTTATAATGGCTGTTATAGGACTCATTAACTGGGCTAAGCTGAATAAGACAAGAAATAAAGAAAATGAGTAACGGGGGTATGAACAAATGGCATTAATGGAAAGACCTATTGTAACAGATACTGAGACAGGGGGACGCTACTGGGAGCATCAGTACGACAGCTTCTACCTGAAGGCTTATATTCCGAAGTCAGAGATTGACGGACAGGTGAATAATTATGGTTTCCAGGCACCGCTTCTTCTGGTATTTGAAGAGGAGAAGATGGATAAGGATGGAGCGGTTAAGTTTGCTGAGGATACGGGACTTGCAAAGATTGCTGCTGACTATGATTCATCAGTGCTTTTCATCTATCCTACCTGTGAGGGCGGATGGGATAAAGCAGATGAAGGTATCTATGCTGATCTCAGTAAAGAGATAAAGAATCATTTCATGTATGAGGATGGTCTGGCACCATTTACAGAGTTCTTTACATGGGAATTTAAGGGCTTCTTTATCAGAGGAGCCATATTCCGTGCGGATATCTATAGCTACGGAAAGTCAGCTGATTTTGTTGCGACAAAGATGCTGAAGAAGATAGAGGGTGAATATCTCTGGGGACCGGGGGAGATTACACCGGCATGCTGCTCCATGGAGCGGCTCAGTGTTATGCCAGTTATAGAGAGAAAAGATATACCTGTAATCAGCGTAGGCAACAGCCCTGAGATCAATGAAGCTTTCAAGGAATGTGATAATTATCTTATTGAGGATACTGCTGATTATGTGCAGGACTACTATTCATTTGTAAGATGCTATAAGATGTGGTGCGGCAATATTGAAATGGAGCCGGACTTCGAAGACCTTGGCATAGTGGAAGAGCCGGGAAGTGTTGTAGTAAAGACTTCACCTGATCATATAGGTAAATTTAAGGATGAGCCTGAGCATACAGTAGGTTACTTCGCATATTATAATAAGGGGCTCTTTGATAACGGTCCTGTGCCTCTTATGCTGGGATTCCATGGTGGCGGAGACTCGGCTATGTACTTTACTTATACCACAGGCTGGTGGCAGATCGCTCATGAGGAGAATTTCCTCTTTGTTGCCATCGATAATCATCAGGATGTATGTGCTGAGGAGGTTATGCAGGTACTGGAGGAACTGAAGAAGGATTATGATATAGATGAGAGCCGTATCTATGCTACTGGCTTCTCCATGGGCTGTGGAAAGACCTGGGATCTCTATCATCAGTATCCTGATACCTTTGCAGGTCTCTGCCCGGCAAGTGCCCTGTTCCCGATAAAGGAGAATCCTTTCGGAATGTCTCTGGGAGATCCAAGACTCAATATGACAACACCGGTTCCTTTCTTCTATTCAGGAGGAGAGGATTCACACCTTGTAGAGCTTCCTTGTCAGGCTGATACAGGCCTCGACAGGATAAAGTATCTTGCCAAGGTTAATAATCTGGCCGCAGACTTTGAAGCTATAGAATATGCTGACAAGGCTAACTGGAAGGATCCTGTATATGGAGCCGAGCCGGATGAAATAGAAAGACTTGAAAATGCACCTCGTGACAGCGTTCTTACTGTCAGATATTATAAAAACAAGGATGGAGTTATCACAACGGCACTTTCAAGTGTAAGCAATCAGGTGCATGAGTGCAGACCTCATACCTGCAGAGCTGCATGGGACTTCATAAAGCAGTTTAGGAAGTAAAATTTTTAATCAACTTTTAATGTTCATTAAAAGACCATTTAATCTAACAAAGGTATTATGTACCCATCAAAAGCAAACAAACCTAAAATATTATAGATGTCATAGTTGAATAGAAGATTAAATGGAGGAAATAATCATGGAAGAATTCGCAAAGGTTGAGAAGTTAGTTGAAATCACAGGAGCTACATATGAGGATGCAAGAAATGCACTCAGAGCTTGTGATGGAGAGATGGTAGATTCAATGGTATATCTTGAGAAGCTTGGTAAGGTTACAAAGTATAACAACAATTCAAATCAGGACCCAAGATTCGCACCTATATCAGCAGAAGAGATCGCAGCAGCTGAATATAAGAAGGCTATGGAGTCTTTATCAAGAGCACAGAGAAAGGCACAGGCTAAGGCAGAGAAAAGAGCTGCTGAAAGAGCAAGACGTGCAGCAAAAAGAGCTGAGTCAAGAAGTGCTTTCGGAGAGCTCATAAGAAAGATTGTTAGATTCCTTACACATAACAACATTGTAATTTCAAAGGAAGGCGAAGAGTTCGCAAGCATTCCGCTTCTTGCAGTACTTATCATCTGCAGCATTTCAGTAGGACTTGCAGTTGTAGCAGTTTTCGTATCAATGATGTTCGGTTATGAGTATTCCTTCAGAGGCGAGTCAGAGATGAATGAAGCTGACAGGTTATAAGATACCTCACCCAAAGGTTAATAAATAGATACAGGTTGCCCGGCTAAGATTTACTTGGACGGGTGATTTGTATTTATAAGTAAAATTTGCGTAAACTCAAGGATTTTTCACATTTAACATATTGACGATTTTCGGAATAATGAATATAATATAATTGTCAGACAAAACAGAATATCTTGGCAAAGCAGGAGAAATCCTGTGACGCAAAGCTAGAGGGCCTAAGAAGATATTTATGGTAGCCAGTTGCACTTATTGTAAGCATCAGAATGGGTCTCGTATATGACCGAACCTGATGCATTTTGTTTTTAAGACGGAGAGATGCTTATGGAAGGATACGTAACGATCAGAGAAATAGCGGAAAGATGGGAACTTACAACTAGAAGAGTTCAGAAAATGTGCTCCGATGGAAGAATCATCGGTGTAGTAAAGTTTGGAAAGTCGTGGGCTATTCCAAAGGATGCAGAACGTCCAAGAGATGAGAGAATAACCACGGGAATGTACAAGAATTGGAGGAAGAAGTACAAGGTTTCAGATAAGTCAGCATAGAAGATGCAGACTTATCGAAGTTTGGGAAACTTTGAAAAGAGACATGATTAATATTCTTTGGTATTTTATGATATATTCCATCATTGGATGGATGATAGAAGTCAGCTACCATGCAGTGACCATGGGTAAGGTTGTGAACAGAGGCTTCTTAAATGGGCCGTTATGCCCGGTATATGGATCGGGTGTACTCATGGTACTCATGGTAGTAGATCTTTGCGGAGAATGGTTTGGATTTGAAACAGACCTTTCCAGAGCGAAAGTAATAGAGCTTTTTATCATCGGAATCATATTTGCCACGTTGATTGAGCTGATTGCAGGTTTTTTACTGGATCAGCTTTTTCATGCGCGATGGTGGGATTACAGAGACAGACGTTTTAATCTGAATGGATATATATGTCTTGAGTTCAGTATATACTGGGGACTTGGTATAGCGTTTGTTTTAAGAGTTATACAGCCTGTGTTTGAAAATATTGTAAGCAGTATTCCGGTCAGGATATCATGGATTCTGCTTAGTGCTTTTTACTTAATTTTCATAATAGATATAGTACTTACAGTACTTACTATTTTGAAGCTCAATAAGCAGCTTGAGAAGATGCGTGACATGGAGGCTGCTATCCAGAAGCTCAGTGGAAGCATGTCTGAGTTTATCGGAACAAGTACGATTAAAACAGTAGAGAAGATCAATGAATCTCAGGATAAAGTGGAACATGCAAAGGATGAGCTGAAGGAAGATATACGTGACAGGATAGATAAGACGAAGGCAGATCTTGAGGACAGCTATAAGCATCTGCGACTTATGATCAGGTATCAGAGGATCTTCGGTATGGGCCGTGTCATAACATCAATCTCAAAGAGAGGTAATAAGATGTACCAGGATATCCTGGATAAGATAAGACAGTAAATAACATATGCGTTGAGCATAAATTTTGCTTTACAAACAAAGCTTATAAATATATAATATGCTTAACAGGGCAGTCAGAAGGTGAGTGCACTTCACCTGACTCCGCTCTGCTGATTAGCTATAAGAAAAGCCGTCTCTAGCAGTTTGGGTGTGCAGGACGGCTATTTTCATTTAAGGAGAAGTATATGGAAAATAAGTTAAACTGTGTGAATCTTAAGAAAGCCCGTGAGACAATGGGAATCTCTAAGCTTGAAGCGTCTAAGCGCATGAATATTCCGCAGAGTTCTTATGTAAGATATGAGAATGGAGTTCGTAAGCCTACACAGGCTACGATTGTTCAGATGGCACAGGTTCTTAATACAAGTGCGGATTATCTTATGGGTAAAACTGATTCACAGGCTGCTGATACAATTATCATTCGTAAAGAGGATAATCCTGAACTTTTTAGAATTCTTGAAGAAGTCAGGAAGTATGATGACGAAAAACTTCAGAGATTTTATGCTTATTTTGAGTTGATGAAGAAGGATAAAAAGAAAAAGAAGTAAAAGGGATTAAGCCTATGAATAAAATCAATGGCAAAAAGATAGGAGAGGGCATCTTCTGCATCATATATCTGATAATCATGGTTGTTCTTATATGTATCATGAAAGAACGTCATGATATGTATTTAGATTTGTCGAAACGTGAGACTTTTAGCCCTGTATTTGCGCATGTTTACAGATTCGGCTTTGGGGTGCTGATGGCGGGACTGCTGGTGGGCGGCGATGCATTTCACCTTATTCCAAGGGTTATTGATGATTTTACAGGGAAGCTTCCGAAGAAGGAGATGCTTCTTGGAATCGGTTCGCTGATATCATCCATTACCATGACGCTGTTCTATAATGTGCTGATCAGGATGGGGGATTCAATGGAATATAGTCCTTCTGAATATAATCGAAGTATTGAACTGTGGATACTTATCCTGACCTTTATAAGGATATTTATCCTGCTGCTTCCATGGAACAGATGGTTTTCGAGTGAACCGAACAGGTTTTGGGCTCTGTTAAGGAATATACCGTTTGCAATTATTGGGATGCTTACATTGATCGGGTTTGCCAATGTCAGCAGGCATGCGAGATATTATCCGCCACAGTTTTATACGATCATCATGATACTTGTATTTTTCAGCTTTATATTCTATATGCCGGTGGCGCTGTATGGGAAAGAAAAGCCGAAACTCGGAATGTTAATGATGCCGAAGACGGTCTGTTATATTATAATGATGTCAGTTATATGTTTCTATTAAAGCACTTCCGAAGAGTGTGCTTTTGTTGGTTTTTGAAGGAGGAAGTGAATGAAAGTTTTAGTTTATACAGGAGCGCTGAGTGATAAGCATAAAAGGCTTATAGATGAGACTGCGGCGAAGGCTGGAGTAGATCTTTGTTATATTGACCAAGAAAATGACGTTCCTGATATGTATAAAGAAGCAGAGATTGTTTATGGCTTTGGAATGAATATAGGAAAGTCCGAAGCTGTAACAAAGAATAAGAATCTTAAATGGGTGGCTATGACTTCAGCAGGAGTAGACTTCCTCTTTAAGCCGGGGATGTTTGCTGCGGAAGACGTTATCATCACAAACGGTTCCGGTTCTTACGGAGTTACAATCGCTGAGTATATAATTGCAGTTTCTCTAATGATGATGAGAAAGCTGACCTATCATTTCGAAGGAACTCTGAAGGGTGAGTGGCGACCTCCTGTTATGCAGAAGTCTCTTAAGGACTGCAGGATAGCAGTTCTCGGAACAGGAGATATCGGCACAAACTTTGCAAAGAGAGCAAGGGCCTTTGAACCGAAGAGCATAGTAGGAATCTGCAGAAGCGGAAAGAACAGCGAAACCTGCTATGATAAGGTGGTATCGGTGAATGAGCTGGACACGGTTCTTCCGGAGACAGACCTTCTGGTAATGTCACTTCCGGCGACTCCTGAGACAGAAGGAATCCTTTCCAGAGAAAGGATAGC
>ONEC01000112.1 GCA_900316715.1 uncultured Eubacteriales bacterium | reverse complement strand
AAAGTGTCGGATAAACCTTCAGTACTATAGAAACTGCGGCAAGAACGATAAGAGATATCAGAAAGATAATGTAATTAAATATAACCGCTGACAGCGGATATAAGAGTTTCGGCACATAAACCTTTTTTATAATGGCACTGTTGGCACGAATGGACTTGAGAGCTGCTGTTGTACTCTGTGAAAAGAATCCATAGAAAAGTCTGCCTGCAAGAATATATACAGGGAAAGACTTATCTTTGATTCCCATAAGCGTACCAAATACTATGGTAAGCACTATCATTGTAAGCAGCGGTTCCAGAAGAGACCAGAGTATCCCCAAGTATGACCTTCTGTATTTTAATCTTATTCCTTTTTTTACAAGTTCCGAAAGTATAAATCTGTTCTGAAGAAAAGACTTATTATTCATTCTCAAACTCCACCGAATCAGCCCATTTGAAGAAATCCGATCTGGACTCCTGATATGCCTGTTTGTAGCATGCAAAGTTGACCAGCCAGTAAGTATCATCATGGTCATATATACAAGTCAGATATGAATAATCTATACCTGACACCTTTGCATTATATTCAAAATAAATGTATTTATCCGAGGTCTGAATCTCAGGGTCCCCCGGAACAGAATTAGCTTTTATATAGGCAGCCGCATAGTCCTGGACAGAATCCGACTCCAGGCCTTCCTTCTCCAGATCAGTCTTATAGGTTCTTATACCCATGGCGACAGCATCTGATCCCTGATAATACCAGGTAGCATTCTCCATAGTTGAACGCTGAAAGCCTTTTGGGAGTTTTATTACCATACCGCTCTCATGAACTTCTTTGCTGGCTGTTCCACAAGATGTAATTGTCAAAAGCATCATGGCAATAAGCATTATTGATAAGATATTTTTAAATGATTTTCTTTCCATAACCTTATTAACCTTAATGGGCACCGGATCCGCGCGGGACCGGTGCCCTGATTATCATATTTATTATGAGGATGGTTCTTACTTTATAACCTTGATCCATCCCTCTGGTGCTTCGATTCTTCCCATCTGGATACCAGTGAGTGTATCGTAAAGCTGCTTTGTCTTTGGACCCATATCTTCCATTCCGCTTGGGAAGCAGATTTCCTTACCATGGTCATTGATCTTTCCTACAGGTGAGATAACTGCTGCTGTTCCGCAGAGACCACACTCATCGAAAGAAGCAACCTCATCGAAGAATACTTCTCTTTCTTCAACTTCCATACCAAGATACTTATCTGCAACAACCTCAAGAGAACGTCTTGTGATTGAAGGAAGAATACTTGATGACTTAGGTGTGATGAACTTATTACCCTTTATAAAGATGAAGTTTGCTCCACCTGTCTCCTCAACCTTTGTTCTTGTAGCAGGATCGAGGTACATATTCTCATCAAAGCCCTTCTTATGAGCATCAACGATTGCATGAAGTGACATTGCATAGTTAAGACCAGCCTTAACATGACCTGTTCCGTTAGGTGCTGCTCTATCGAAATCACTTACACGGATTGTGATAGGCTTTGCGCCGCCCTTGAAGTAAGGGCCAACAGGTGTAACAAGAATTCTGAACTGATACTCATCAGCAGGCTTAACACCGATAACTGAATTATATCCGAACATATAAGGTCTGATGTAAAGTGTTGCTCCTGAACCATAAGGTGGAACCCATGCCTCATTAGCCTTTACAACCTGCTCAACTGCATCAATAAATCTATCTACAGGAAATGCAGGCATCTCGAGTCTTGCACAAGTATCAACCATACGCTGTGCATTTAAGTCAGGACGGAAAGCAACAATATGTCCATCCTCTGTTGTGTATGCCTTAAGTCCTTCAAAACATGACTGTGAATATTGAAGAACGCATGCGCACTCATTCATTGTAATTGTATGATCAGGTGTAATGACACCATCATCCCATGCGCCGTCCTTATAATTTGATACATAGCTCGCATCTGTCTCAATATAGCCAAATCCCAGTGAGCTCCAATCGATATCCTTTTTCTCCATTTTCATCCATCTCCGTTTCCGTAAAATGTATAGTGTTCCCACAATAGGTCACTCTAAGAATTAAGTATATATCTTTACAATTTGAATGTAAAGTAAAATATATCCATAATTTTTTAAAGTAAATCCTGTCTTTTTGCTCAAAAATTTAGTTATTCAAACCTTGAGCCTATTGTGATATACTAGTTAGGTTGAAAAAACATTAAGAAAGGTCTGACAGATATGAATAATGTAAAAATAGATTTTAGCAACCCATGTCACGTATACTTCATGGGTATCGGCGGAATCAGCATGAGCGGGCTTGCAGAGATCCTTCACCGTGCAGGTTTCACCGTATCAGGTTCAGATATGCATGACAGCGAGGTCGTAGAAAACCTTAAGGCTTCAGGAATCAAGGTTAACATCGGACAGGTTGCCGAGAACATAACCTCTGATATCGACCTTATCGTATATACCGCAGCCATTCATCCTGACAACCCTGAGTTTGCCGCTGCCACAGCTGCCGGCATTCCAATGCTCAGCCGTGCCGAGCTTCTGGGACAGATAATGGATGCATATAAGTACAGCATAGCAGTTGCAGGAACTCACGGAAAGACTACTACCACTTCCATGATGTCACACATCCTGCTGAATGCTGCAACAGATCCTACTATATCAATCGGTGGTATGCTGGAGGTTATCGGCGGCAACATAAGAGTCGGAAGCTCTGACTACTTCGTTACCGAGGCCTGCGAATATACAAACAGCTACCACGCATTTAATCCTTTTGTAAGTATTATCCTTAATATAGATAACGATCATCTTGATTTCTTCAAGAATATGGATAACATCGTTGAGTCCTTTGCAACCTTTGCAACAAAGACTAAGGAAGGCGGCGTGCTCATCCTGAACGGTGATTCTCCATATAAGGATAAAGTTCTTGACAAGGTATCCGGAATGAACATAAAAGTTATCACCTTCGGTACCGGAGCAGATAACGACTACAGAGCTGAGAACATAAGACTTAATGAACTTGGACAGCCTGTATATGAGCTTATAACTAACGGCCAGTCCCGTGGAGAGGTTATCCTCTCTGTTACAGGAAAGCACAACGCAGTCAACTCTCTTTCAGCTGTTGCTGCTTCTGACTTCCTGGGACTTCCATTTGATAAGATTGTTGAAGGCCTCAGACTCTGCCACAGTGCAGACAGACGTTTCCAGTATAAGGGAACCTTAGATGGAAATGTAACCATCGTTGATGACTATGCACATCACCCGACAGAAATCGCTGCTTCCCTTGCAGTTGCCAACTCTATCAAGAAGGGTGATCTCTGGGTTGCATTTCAGCCTCATACATATTCAAGAACAAAGGCACACCTTGAGCACTTTGCAGAAGCACTGTCTGTTGCAGATCATGTTCTGCTGGCAGATATCTATGCTGCAAGAGAGCCTTTTGATGAGACGATCAGTTCTAAAGATATCGAAAGACTCCTCCGTGAAAAGGGATGTGATGCAGTATATTTAGGAAGTTTTGAAGCCATAGAAAAATATTTTTCAGAAAATTATAAAAACAACGATATGTTAATAACTATGGGAGCCGGAAACATCGATTCTGTGGGCGTAAACCTGTTATCAAAATAAGTTATCAACATTATCCACAACTTTTTCCACTACTTTGGACGGGTTGTGAACATCCACTTATCAACAAAAGGACTTTGGAGATATCCTCTCTAAAGTCCTTTATTTTCGCCTTTTTTATTTTTGATGACGAGATTATTAACATTTTCAACAGTATCAACAATCGCAAATCCGCGTGGATTCCGGCCTCCGGGCATTTGCAAATAGTTGATATCGTTGTTATAATCAATTCGCTTATGGGCTTGGGAGGTATTACGATATATGGCAACTATTACAATTTCTGCTGAGGAAGAAACATTCTCCAGCATTTCGAATTATTTCATAGATTATTACATGAATGCAGCTAACGGAGATTTCGTTAAGCTGTATCTGTATCTTGCCAGGTTGTGCAGTGCCGGCAGACCGATATCTGTATCAGATATTGCAGATCATCTTAACTGCACGGAAAAGGATGTGTGCAGGGGTATCAAGTACTGGATCAGACAGGATGTATTGAAACTTTCCTATAATCAGGAAGGCGAGGTTAACGGGATTGTTATTTGCAGTCTCTCAAAACCTGAAAGACTTTCAGATGAAAACAGTCTTGAAGAGGCTCTGTCACTGGAGGGCGGTCTCCATAAAAAGGAAGCTGCTGCCCCTGCTGAAGATTCTCCAGTGGACGAGCCATCCGGTAAAGAAGCACCAAAGAAGACAGCTCCTACACCGGATAAGATCAACTCTGTTCTTGCAGATACCCAGTTCTGCAACCTCAAGTCTGAGGCCAGAGCTTACTGCGACAGAGAGCTCACAAAGAAAGATATCGATTCTCTTATATACATATATGATAATCTTAAGCTTTCTTTTGACCTTATTGAATATCTTCTGGAGTACTGTGCTTCCATCAAGAAGACAAACTTCAGTTATATAGAAAAGGTTGCTATCAACTGGTATAACAACGAGATCACTACAAGAAACGAGGCTGAAGCCTTTACTGCTATGTACTACTCTCTTTATACCAAGATCTTAAAGGAACTGGGAATCACATCACGTATGCCGGCTCCTGTTGAGAGACGTTTTATCGATCACTGGACCAGAGAACTCGGATTCACTGAGCCGATAATACTTGAGGCCTGCAGAAGAGCTATCACTTCAAAGCCTAACTCAGTAACCTTCAACTACGTAAACGGTATTCTGGAAAGCTGGTACAACAGCAATGTAAGAAGCTTTGCAGATATAAATACACTTGATGATAATCACAGACGCAGCCGCAGTGAGAAGAAAGCTTCAACCCGCAGTTCAGGCGGCAGTCAGCTGAACTCTTCTTCCAGCGATCTTAGAGACATTGAACAGCTTTATCTTGATGAGGTCAGAACAAACTCATGAATATAGAACTGACAGAAAAAACAAATATCACCTGGCAGCTCAGCCGTATAAGAACCGAAAACCACAGGACCGAGCAGGAGCGTTATGATGAAGCTACCGGTCTCTGTCCTGATATTCTTAAGGTTGATGAAGAGATTAAGACTTTGTCCTTTTCTGAGGTCAGAGCCCGTCTCATATCCGGCGAAGCTGCATCAGACATCTCGGGCAGAATAGCTGCCCTCAGAGAAAAAAGGCAAAATCTTTTAAAAGGTATCGGCCTTCCGGCTGACTATCTTGATCCGATATATAACTGCCCTATATGCCGCGATGAAGGTGTTGTAGACGGGGCTGTCTGCAAATGTGTACGCATGATGCAGATACGTGATTTATATAAAAATTCCAATCTTGATAAAATTTTATCTACAGAAAACTTTGACACGTTCGACTTATCGTATTATAGTAATGAAGGCACGGCGGATAAGCCGTCACCCTATGACAATGCTCTTCACATCCTGAACAAGGCAAAAAACTTCGTTCAGGACTTTGATAAGTCATTTGATAACATACTGCTTTATGGTGCTCCCGGGCTTGGAAAAACCTTCCTTACAAACTGTATTGCGAAGAATCTTCTTGACACGGGACACTCAGTACTGTATCTTACTTCAAATGAACTGTTCGAAGACATCTTATCATCTTATGTCATGGGGCGTTCAAAAAGTCAGATGCTTGCAGATATATATGACAGCATCTTCACCTCGGATCTTCTTATCATAGATGATCTCGGCACAGAGCTGATGAACAACTTTGTTCAGTCCCAGTTCTTCGAGATTGTGAACAGAAGGATCCTGGAAGAAAGATCTACCATTATATCAACCAATCTTACCCTTGAAGAATTATCCGCTCGTTA
The DNA here is from genome assembly GCA_900316715.1 of uncultured Eubacteriales bacterium. GTDB lineage: Bacteria > Bacillota > Clostridia > Lachnospirales > Lachnospiraceae > Eubacterium_Q. Next base: position 969 of record ONEC01000112.1, on the reverse strand, counting down.
CACCGAGAGGGTTGTATCAAGGATGGTGCAGCATTATACTTTCTATTATCTTTACGGTAAGAACATACGTTACCAAAAGAGAACCGCATATTTTAAAAACAAGGACTGATGTCCGATCGGAGGAAAAAAGATGCCTGATCAGAGCAAACTAGTAACCGTACCTGTAGGACCACTTGGGATTGTAGCACTTAACAGCTGCACCGCACTCGGAGAGAAAGTTGATCATTACATCGCTAAATGGAGAAAAGAGCGTGAAGATCTCAGAGTTCAGAATGTGGAGTTCACAGGTTATGAGAAGGATAGTTACCTTGTAAATGTGGAGTGTACAAGATTTGCATCCGGAGAAGCCAAAGGGGTTATCAAGGATTCCGTAAGAGGTGCAGATTTATACATACTCGTAGACGTTATCAATTCTAGCGTTGAGTATAATCTGGGTGGACGCATGGTTCCGATGTCTCCGGACGATCACTTTGCTGATGTAAAGAGAGTCATCGCAGCCAGTGCAGGTAAAGCAAGAAGAATTAATGTTATCATGCCGTTCCTGTATGAATCAAGACAGGATAAGCGTGCATCACGTGAATCTCTTGACTGTGCTATTGCCCTTCAAGAGCTTGTATCTATGGGTGTTGAGAATATCATTACATTTGATGCTCATGAGCCAAAGGTACAGAATGCTATTCCAACAAGCGGCTTCGAGAGTCTGATGCCGACTTATCAGTTTATCAAGTGTATGCTTAAGACAATTCCTGATCTTCAGCTTGATAATGACCACATTATGGTTATCAGCCCTGATGAAGGTGCTATGAACAGAGCTATCTACTTTGCTAACCACTTCGGTGTAGATGTAGGTATGTTCTACAAGAGACGTGATTACTCAAAGGTAGTTAACGGAAAGAATCCTATCGTTGCTCATGAGTTCCTCGGTGACTCTGTAGAGGGCAAGGACGTTATCATCATAGATGATATGAT
>ONEC01000160.1 GCA_900316715.1 uncultured Eubacteriales bacterium | reverse complement strand
GACAGAGTTGAATAAACCTGATATCCAAGATTGGAGAAGGTCAGAATAGAGCCAATGGTTATAACCAGCTTGCTTCTGTGACTGGTTGCATATGCAGCAAACAGAAGTCCCGGAAGTCCAAGCAGTGAAAGACTTATATAGTCAACAAAATGCACGGCTATCGGAGCACCGGTAAGAATGGAAAACATCGGTGTTTCCGTCAGGATCCAGAGAGAAGATATCATGGCAAAGGTGCCCATGCTTACAATCTCAAAACGCTTTTCACCAAAGTATTTTCCGATAACGCCTATTCCCATAAGAACTATACCGAAGGTAAAGCATATGATGCAAAGGATAAATTCCAGTGATGAGGCCTGAATCTCAGAGATGATAAAACGGTTGCTGTTGTCCAGGTGCATTCCGCCGATGAAACCATCATTGTCGTTATACACGTTATCTATCTCGATATACAGATTTCCATCGCGGAAAAGAACCGGAATGGCAACTGAGTGTGGAAAGATGCCGTAGGCCTTTCCGAAGATCTTTGGCGGCTCAGGATGATAATCATATATTACGGTCTCATCCAGATAAATTGTAAAATGGACATTTTTAGTATAGAAACACAGATCCATGTTGTTGATGGTGGCACCGTTGGTTCTTTTATGAATACAGATGCGGTCTTCGTTCTTCAGATTATCGAAATCCACCAGAGAACCGGTATCGTAGGTCCACATATCAGAGTAATCAGTGGAGTTACCGGTTGAAAGGGAATAAGATCTGTTTCGATATAGCAGAACGGAGTAAAGAAGTGCGATTATTATGAATACAACAACTATGCAGTACGTAAGTCTGCTTAGGGAAAGTATTCGGTTTTTTGTTTTACGGTCTATCATAATAATCCTCGGTTTACGTGCGTTTAGTCATACAGAGTAAGTATATAATATCTATATAAAACTGGCAAAGGATTTTTGGCTTATTTAAGGCGTTTTTAAGGTTTACTAATAGGTAAATAGGCTTTATAATGACATAAGTGTCGGCGGAAAGATTTTTGCTGATGGGATATAGAAAAGTATGTAATGGAGAATCGTAATGATATATGATAACATTCTTGCCGCAGTAGGCAACACACCTATTATAAAGCTTAGACATATGACAGGACAGGAGGATGCTGATGTCCTTGTAAAGTATGAGGGTATGAACATCGGAGGTTCTATTAAGACACGTACAGCTCTTCAGATGATAGAGGCGGCAGAGCGTGATGGAAAGTTAAAGCCGGATTCAGTTATAGTGGAACCTACCAGTGGTAATCAGGGAATAGGACTTTCTCTTGTAGGTGCTGTTAAGGGATATAGAGTTATAATCATTATGCCGGATTCTGTAAGTGAGGAGCGCCGTCTTCTGATAAAGCAGTATGGTGCCGAGCTTATGCTGATCCACGATGATGATAATATCGGTGAATGTATAGAGAGATGTATAGAGACAGCAAAGCGTCTGGTGGCTGAAAATGAAAACTACTTCATGCCGGACCAGTTCTCAAATACAGAGAATATCAACGCACACCTTCTTAATACGGGACGTGAGATACTCAGAGATGTGGATGGACCTATTCATGGTTTCTGTTCAGGAATCGGTACAGGCGGAACCATAACAGGAATCGGAAAGGTTCTCATGGAGAAGAATCCGGACATTCTGGTATGGGCTGCAGAGCCTGAGCATGCTGCCATTCTTTCAGGTGGTTCCATAGGTTCACATCTTCAGATGGGAATAGGTGATGGCGTTATCCCACCAATCCTTGATCAGAGTATCATAAAGCAGATTGAGATAGTTACTGATGATGAAGCAATAGAGACAACAAAGCAGCTGGCTAAGAAAGAGGGTATCCTCTGCGGTATATCCAGCGGAACCAATGTCTGTGTTGCACTTCGTATGGCACGTCTTCTGGGTAAGGGACATACTGTTGTGACAGTTCTGCCTGATACAGGAGAGAGATATTTCAGTACAGAACTTTTTGAGAGGTAGGCCACCGGGGCTCAGTGCGTGAGATGGAAACCACATGGATAAAGCAGAGATAAAAGCCGCTAAGTCGGAACTGAGAAAAAGAATAATAGCTGAGAGAAGCGGCCTTACGGATGAAGAAGTGAGGGAAATGTCAGAGGCGATATGCAGGAACATCCTGCAGCTTTCTGAGTATAAATGCGCCGACATTATTCTGGGATATTACAGTACCAGGAAGGAACCGGTTCTCAATATGCTCTTTGATGAAGCGATTAAGTCAGGAAAGCAGGTATATCTTCCAAAAGTAATAAGTAAGGAAGAGATGGAATTCTTCATATATGAATCCGAGAAGGATGTGGCTCCGGGAAGCTTCGGCATTATGGAACCTGTGACTGAAGAGATGTTTACTTTTGGTGCTGGTCCCCAGAATCAGACCTCGGGGAAATCGGTTCTTATGATCATGCCGGGAGTTGCGTACGACGAAGAAGGCAACCGTCTGGGCTATGGCGGTGGATATTATGACAGATATCTGGAACGCCTCAATATGGCAGAAGCCCTGAATGTAAAAACAGTCATGGCGGCCTACAGTCTGCAGAAGGTAAGTCATATTCCGACGGATATTACAGATATACGTCCGGAGAGGATAGTGACTGAAGAGACAGTTTAATACTAAAGAACTAAGCAGTTTTTCGAGAAATCGGAGAACTGCTTTTTTAATTTTTTGAAAAAATTTAGCCGTGTCACTTTAGTGTCACTTACGAGTAATAAACTACGACCAAAAGTTAAACATCATAGTAGAAAGGACAGAATCATGGAAATTTTAAAAGTTGAAAATTTGTGTAAGACCTACGGTTCCGGTGAGAACATGGTGAAGGCAGTTGATAACATATCATTCTCAGTAGAGAAGGGGGAGTATCTGGCTATCATAGGAGCCAGCGGAAGCGGTAAGTCAACGCTGCTGCATCTTATCGGCGGCGTTGACAGACCAACCAGCGGTAAGGTCTATATCGACGGAGAAGATATATATGAGATGAGCGATGAGAGTCTTGCAATATTCCGCCGCAGACAGGTTGGACTCATCTATCAGTTTTACAATCTGCTTCCGGTACTTACTGCAGAGGAGAATATAACTCTTCCATGCGACCTGGACGGACAGAAGATTGATAAGGAAAGAGTAAAGGCAATAATAAAGATGCTCGGTCTGGAAGGACGTGAGGACCATCTTCCAAACCAGATGTCCGGAGGTCAGCAGCAGAGAGTAGCCATAGGTAGAGCTATCATCAATAATCCTGCAATCATTCTGGCAGATGAGCTGACAGGTAATCTGGATAAGAAGACCAGTGATGAGATAATCGAGCTGCTTAAGATCGCTAACAAGAAGAATGGACAGACCATAATAATCATCACACATGATCTTGAGATAGCTAAGCAGGCAGACAGAGTAATAACCATACAGGATGGTAAGATACTCAGTGATAAGTAAGAC
>ONEC01000115.1:5291-11808 GCA_900316715.1 uncultured Eubacteriales bacterium | reverse complement strand
ATTCCGGAAGATTTCTGACGGCGTATAACAAAAGATTAGCGTATGAAAGGCATGGGAATAGTCAATGAAACACATAATTACAGTACAACATACACAGTCAGTTCATCACACGAATGGGATGGTAGGTTCCTGGACAGATTGGGATCTGACGGATCTTGGAAGAGAGCAGGCTGATCATATAGGGAAAAAACTGAAAGAAGAACTTGCCGGTATGAACGTAGTCATGTATTCTTCTGATCTTAAACGTGCTAAGCAGACGGCAGAGGGAATAGCAAAATATCTGGGAATAGAGCCGATACTCAGGCAGGAACTGAGAGAGAGAAATCTTGGAAGATGCTGTGGTAAGTCTGTTCAGTGGTTACGTGAGAACATCGAGTGTCCGGAGAAGACTGTGGATGACAGACTGTTTTCTGACGGAGAGAGCAGGCGTGATGCCTGGAACCGCCTGAAGCCTTTTTATGAAGAGGTAATGGCCGGTGACGCCGAAAATATAATCATAGTATCACATGGAGATCTTCTCAGCATCTGGAACGCAATGTACCTGGGGCTTACGGTCGAATCTTTTTATGACATAAATATTCATGGGCCTGCAGGCGGAGTATCCCATATGTCTATCGGCGACGATGGAAGGCATCTTGTGAGACATATCAGCGATATGTCTTATGTGTTGTAACACTATATGATATAAAATTACTTGAACAGGAGTGACATAATGATTGAAATAACTTATTTTCAGATGTTTCTATTTATAACTGTAATATGGATTATCACGCGATCTGCAGTTGCTATAAAAACCAAGATGTTTTCAATAAAACGTGAATTACAGATGCTGCTGGTTTATATATGCATCGTAGTCATATCAAGATTTGTATATTTTGAATATCATCTTCAGAATGGAAAGATACCTGCTTTGATAGTCGGATTCGAAGAAAGTATCGGTGATATGATAAGCCTTTCTCCATTCTACTTTCTTGTAGACAGATATGATGGCTGGAAGATGAACATTATAGCAAATATCGCAATGTTTATACCTGTCGGTATAGTGTGGCCGATCTGTTTTAAAAAACTGGATACGTTCAAAAAAACTGTTTTGGCCGGCTTCGGTTATACGTTGCTTATAGAGATAACGCAGCTGCTTTGCATAGGCAGACATACAGATATTGATGACCTGATCTTAAATACATCCGGTGTTGTAATCGGCGCATGCATTGTTTTTTTGATTCGACGATTAAGATTACGAAAGGAATAGTAATATGACAGGATACATGGCTGAAATGCGTAAGCTTGTAGGACATAAGACGATGATCCAAAGTTCTGCCAGCGTGATATGCGTTGATGAAGATAATCGAATACTGATGGGCAAGCGTTCCGATAACCATCTATGGGGTTATTCCGGAGGTTCAGTTGAGATAGATGAATATATAGAAGCCTGCGCCAAGAGAGAATTAGAAGAAGAGATGGGCATTATCGCTGATGAGCTGGAATTATTCTTTGTTAATTCCGGACCGGAGACCCACTATGTATATCCTAATGGGGATGAGGTGTCCAATGTCGAAATAATATACATCTGCCGTAAGTGGCATGGAGAAATTACTGCAAAAGATGGAGAAATGGAAGATATAAGATTTTTCTCTATAGAAGAAATTGACATGTCATTTATCTCGCCGCCGATCAGGACAGCTATACAAAAATACATTGATGTGTATGGCGGAAATAAATAAGAATAAAAAATATGACTGTGGTCATATATGAATATTACCGCAGTCACTGTGAACCCGAACAGCGAAAATATAGAATTTAAGCATGAACACTATTTGTCATGCGGGAGGAATTCTATGATGAAGAAAAAGATACGCTGTTTGGGTTTTATTCTTTTAATACTGTTTTTAATAGCCAGTATTGCACAGAATATCTGGTATTATTCTAGTCCGTATTTTAGGGCGGAAAGTTATCTGCAGAGTACGGATGAAATATATACCATGGAATCCGGAATACTGTATAACAATCTTGAACTTAAGGCTGAAGAGGATATTGAGATAAAGTATGATTTCGATAATGCTGAATATTCCGAGTTACTGGAGAAGTATAACATTGAGAAAACAGCCGGAGAGGGCTCTGAGTTTGAACGGGCAGCACGCCTTATGAATGAATATGCTCCGCGCCTTAGACATAAGAGTAATTATGATAATCATATAGATATGAATGCTCTGGCACTGCTGGAATACAGCCTGGATAACAGTGCACAGGGAATCAACTGCCGCAATAAAGCACAGATACTTAATGAAATGTGCTTGGCGCTGGGAATCTACTCACGCAAGGTGTGGATAATTCCGTATTCAGGATATGATACAGACTGTCACGTGGTAAATGAAGTCTGGGACAGCACTCTGAATAAGTGGGTAATGCTGGATATAACCAATAATGAGTATTGGGTAGATGAGAATGGAACCCCACTCTCAGTTATGGAGATAAGAGAGAAGGGGGCCATGCAGGAATTCTGCACACCGGTATATTATGGTGAGAACATGGATGATCTGCAGGCACTTAAACAGAAGCATATGAATGAATTCCTGTATACTATGAAAAATATGGTATATATCAAATGCTGCAAGGTTCAGACAGTAGGAGAAACAGAGTCGGCATCTGCATTATGTGATTCCTTCTCGGCCGCACCTTTTTAATCTGTAATGATACCTTCGAGGTCAGCTTTCACTATATCAGCGAACTCCTTTGGGGCATCATTATGTACATAATGACCGCAGTCAGGTATTACATCATACTTAGCCCCAACCTGTTCGGCATAGCTCTTCATGTCCGGCCATGCACAGTTCCAGTCGCAGCCGCCGGAAATGAAGAATACAGGAACATCGTAAGAGTCCTGAGTCTCACGAAGATTAACATTCATCAGGTAGTTCATAAGGCGTCCACTATACTGCATGAAGGATTCATAATTCAGCTGTTTTGTGAACCAGAGAAAATCCTCTGTTGAAAGAGTCGGTGACATAAGGGCAGCAAGGATAGTGCTCTTCTGGCGGGAGGCTTTATGGTATGGCGCAGCCAGATCACTCAGCTTGCCGGATGCTTCGATAGTTCCGGCAGCACGATAATCCACATAAGCCTGAGTCAGTGCGGTGGTATCATCGCCTGCAGCCTCAGCCTTTTCCAGTGCATCAGCATATTCATAATCAACTGAAGAAGGAAAACTGACAAATTGTCCGATTCCTATGAAAGCAGCTGTTTTTTCAGGGTGATCATAAGCAAATCTGCTTCCCAGAACAGAACCATAGGAATGTCCCATAATAATTATCTTATCCTGACCGAATCTTTCCCTTAGATAGTCAACCAGTACTTCTGTGTCAGACACAGCCTGTTCAAAGGTTGCGGTCTTATTATCCTTATCTCTGTTTTTTACATATGTTCTGCCGCATCCACGCTGATCCCAGCATACAATGGTATATTCGTCTATAAGTTCGTTGGTGAAGGTATAGGTCATCGGGCTGTCCGGGGAACCTGGTCCGCCGTGAAGATACAGTATAACCGGTGCTTCTTTGTCACGGCCTCTTATGGTTATAAACTGTTCCTGTCCATTTATATCAACATATATCGTTTCATCAATTCCCTTATCAGTATCAATGTAACATTTGAAGAAGTTAATATTTCTCATTGCGATAAAGAATACGATAACTCCTATCACGAGGATAACCGGAGCCATCAGTATTCTTCTTATGATTCTCCAGGTCTTGCTTCCTACGTTCTTTCCTGCGCCGCCTTTCTTTCCGGATTCTTTGTTCTTTCCCATTCCGAGGGCTTCACGTCTGTGGGCAAGATGTATTCCAATATGTCCGATACCAAGTATCAGTGAACTTATGATAATAAAAATATTAGAAGCATAGATTCCCAGGAAAAATACAGCAATTACCGGAAGAGATGCACCGGCAACAGGGAATCCTGCATAAGAAGAGTACATGTCAGCCATGGTCTTTTCGCTCTTAAAGTATTTTATCCAGTAGCATTCGTAGAGAATCATCAGAATAAGAGCTGCTATGAGCCAGAAGAGCCAGACAGAGTGGAGACGTACATTTAACTCTTTGAATATAAGAACCAGAACGGATACCAGAACTTCACCGATCCTCTCAAATAAGAGAAGGACCTTATTCTCTTTAGCACTGTACTCTGCGTAACCCTCGGGCTGATTCTTTGACCATATGATATTTGGAACAAAGAGCATGATAAGAAATATTATACCTGTATATGAAAATCCGAAATGCATAATTTACTTCAACTTCCTTTTTGTTTTTTATATTGATAGTATACATCAATCTCATATAGAAGTCTTAAAATGATTCTGCTCTATTCCTTAATCAATTCTAAAATAAAAGGGACAGATCACTATGCTGGGTTGAGGCAAGTGACTGTCCCTGAAGGATGGCGGTTTTATGATATTTTCGTTTCTGTTGTCCTCCTTTTTAGTTATTTTTTGTGCGATTGAAAAACATTAGTATCATGCGATGTGTATCACATGCGATGAATGTATGATAGAACATAGATGTAACTAAGTTGTAAAGAGCTTTCTACCAAGTTGTAAATTGTTTATTAATCCTGTATAAGAAATCCATATTTTATCGATTTTGATACTCTTATAGCTGAGGGACTTCTGGATAGAGAAGAGGTCAACGACGAACTTAGTGGACAATAAGATATAACAGATAAAGAACGATTAAGAATAATACATTTATAACTGTGAAGGCCAGCAGATAATGCTCGCCTTCTTTTTTTATCTTGTTGTAAAACTTATAAGTTATAAGGCTTGCCATGCTGGCAATAAGTGTTCCGAGACCTCCAAGGTTGGAACCTATTACAAGGGCCTTACCGTTTTCAGTGAAGGCTGAGAGAAGCATAGCGGCCGGAACGTTGCTTATGATCTGGGATGCAAGTACTGTAGTGAGTACTGTGGCTTTGTCTACGATCACAGAAAGAGTATCATGTATAAAATCTATTCTGCCCAGATTTCCTATCAGTACAAAGAAGAATATGAATGTAAGCAGCAGACCATAGTCTACATTTTTATAGGATTTCATATCCACGATAAGGATGGTAGCGGCAACGATACCGAGCATCACAAGATAGTGGATGGTGCCGGATACGGTAAGCAGGCAGAGTATGAAGAGCACTGAATAAATCAGAAGGTGAAGGGGCTTCGGAGCCGGAACCTTCTTTGCGGCAGCAGTATCAAGAGTCTTATCTGTTACATTCAGGATAAAGACACTGATTATAAGAAGTATCAGGGATACTGCGCTGTAAGGGAGCATTAGAAGGATGAAGCTTCCCAGTGACATATGGTAATGAGAATAAAGATACAGATTCTGTGGATTGCCGATCGGTGTCAGCATGCTTCCGAGATTGGCAGACACTGTCATAAGGATGAGTGTGAACATGGTACGGCGTCTGTCCTTATATTCTTTAAGAACATTTACTGCAAATGGAACAAGGGTTACAAGAGTAACATCGTTGGTAAGCAGCATGCTCATAAAGAAGGAAAGTATAACGAGCAGAAGAGATATATATCTTTCTGAATGTATACGTCCGAGAAGCTTGGATGTAAGATAATCAAAGGTTCCGATCCTTATAAGGGCAGCAACCACGAGCATCAGGGAAAAGAGAATAGCGAGAACCTTGAAGTTGATATAACTCACATATTCCTTATCCGGTGTTATGATGAAACAGGATATTACTGCCAGGATTCCTGAAACAAACAGAATGGTATCATTCTTAATTATCTTTAATAACTTCTCTTTCATTTTACCGTACCTTTATCGAATAGTAATTGGACATGCATTTCACAATTGCCCAAGTGCGTATTATATTCTCCTCAAAATCCTCTGTCAATGGCAGAAAATTAAGAAAATCTTCTGTATTTTATAAGCTTTATTTTCGGGCTTTAGCTTGATTGAGAGGGTGCAATGTTATACAATGTAAGAGTAGTTTTGTCTACGTTAAAGGTGTGGGAAGATGCAAAAAATGAAAAAGGTAGCAGTATTTGTTTCCAGCATGTATGGAAGCATGGTACATGATATGCAGGTCGGCATACAGAAAGCTGCTTTGGAACATGGAGTAAAGCTGATTTTCTTTGCGAGCTTCAGTGACGGGTTCAGCCGGGAAGTATATGACCAGTATATAAAATATGACGAGGGTGATATTGTGCCATTTAAGATTCCGGATTTAAGGGATTTTGATGGTGCTATTTTGCTGTCTACTTCATTCCCTGCCGGATATAAAGAGAGAATAGATGGTATTCTTACTGAATCAGGTATCCCGGTTATTAATTTGGGCGGATATGATGAAAGGTATTTCAATATCCTGAATGATGAGGAGAATACATTTGGAAGTATAATAGAGCATGTTATAGACGAACATGGATGTAAGGATATATATCATATTGCAGGAAAGCCGGTATATCAGTTTACGCATGTGAGAGTTAACTGCTTTAAGAGAATTCTTGAAGAACACGGGCTTCCGG
>ONEC01000115.1:0-5208 GCA_900316715.1 uncultured Eubacteriales bacterium | reverse complement strand
TGTGGCGTGACTGCGGTGATCCGGCACTGGATTATATTCTTGAGCAGTGTAAGAAAGATGGTAAGGAATATCCAGATGCCATAGTATGTGCAAATGACTATATGGCTGTAGGCGTTGTTGATGCCTGCAGAAAAAGAGGCATAAGGGTTCCTGAAGATATAATAGTTACGGGCTATGATGGAATAGACGTGGCATATCTCGGATATCCATCCATAACAACTTCCATTCAGCCATTCCTTGAAGTTGGTAATGAAAGTATAAGCATACTTGAGAAGCTGTGGAATGGTGAAGAGGTTGACCGTATTACTATGGTCAGAGGAAAAGCCAGCATTAATCAGTCCTGCGGCTGCGTGCCTATGGACAAGAATAATGTTGAGGCTATCCGCCAGGTTTACAGCAGCAGGATGGGCAAGATGGAATATCTGTCCCAGTCCATGACCAATATGATCCTTGGAATGTCCAGTGCAAACGACATAGAGGAATGCTTTAAGGTTATTGAGAAGAATGCCAAGACGGATACAGGATTTAAGGACTTTGTTCTGTGTCTTACCCCGAACTGGGATAAGCAGACCGTCGTAGTGGATGATTCTGTAATAAAGAATGAGAAGATGACTGTGGTGGCAGGATTCAGAGGCGACAAGCCTGTTCCGCGTCAGGAATTCAATGTTAAGGATATTCTTCCGGCAGATATGCTTGAAGATCCGAATCCTTATTATATATTCTCTATCCATCATCTTCAGTATTACATGGGTTATATTATAGTATCTCCTGAGCTTGAGGATTATAACCAGCTGATCATGAAGTCCTGGCTGGTCAATCTCGGAGCTATGCTTGAGAACTGGAGAATAAGGAAGGAGCTTAATGTCACTGTTGATACACTTGAGAATCTGTACAACAGGGATATGCTGACAGGCCTTTATAACAGACGCGGATATGAGACATTCTTTGACGCAAAGTATAAGGAATGTGTGGAAGAGAAGAAGAGTCTTGCGGTCATGGTTATCGATATGGATGACCTGAAGGAGGTCAATGATAACTACGGTCACAGCGAAGGTGATTACAGTCTGTGCACCATTTCAGAAGCTATGACTAAGGCTGCAGTTGATGATGAGATATGCCTGCGAACCGGTGGTGACGAGTTTGTTGTTATCGCAGGTGATTATTCGGGGGATAAAGCTGTTCAGTATATTGAGCGGCTTAGAAATCATATATCAAATCGTATTAAACGTGACAAGAAACCATATAAGTTAGAGGTCAGTGTAGGTGTATGTATCAGAGAGCCTTCATTAAAGGAGGGAGAGTCTATACTGGAACTTTCCGAAAACTATATGAAGCTGGCTGACGTTGAAATGTATAAGGAGAAGAAGGCTCACAAGGCCGGACGAGACTGATGAAATACCTGAAAAAGTTTTTGAAGTTTCTCTTGAAGACGTTACTTAAGCTGGTTGGCGCAGTTGTTGGAGCTGTTCTTGTATTTGTAATAGCGATTGTCATGTATAACAAGCTCATGATGAAGAGAGAGGCGGCACGTATCGATCCGCCGATGGGAAAGCTTGTTGAGGTTGACGGTAGTAAAATGTGCGTATACCAGGGGGGAGAGGGCAAAAAGACCCTCTGCTTTTTGTCGGGCTGGAATACTCCATCACCGATACTTGATTATAAAGCACTCTATAGTCAGATGTATGATGATTATAATATTGTTGTTATTGAGAGATTCGGATACGGCTACAGTGATGATGTAGAAGGAGAAAGAAATCTCGGTACTATTCTGAAGCAGGACAGGGAAGCTCTTTCCAAGGCCGGTGTCAAAGGACCTCTTATACTTTGTCCTACAGATATTGCAGGATATGAGGCGGTTCTCTGGGCTCAGGACTATCCGGAGGAAGTTCAGGCTATCATAGGCCTCGATATGTATGTTCCGGGTTACTATAACAAGGTGGAAACAGAAGACCGTATCGAGAATTCTGAGAAGGAGGCCCGTCATAAGAAGTTTGGAGCTTTCAGAATACTTCATGTCGAAGATGAGTATGAAGTGCTTGATTCAGACGGCCTGACTGACGAAGAGAAGAATCAGTACAGAACATTTATATATACAAAAAGATGGAATTCTACGGCTATTGAAGAGTTAAACAGCATTGAAACATCAGCGAAAATGACAGCCCAGAAGGATGCACCGGAGGTTCCTACACTTCTTTTTGTATCAAGTAATTCTGAAGAGGATTACATTGCGGCAGCTAAGAACTATGCAGACGGACTCAAGAAGTCCAAGGTAATCGAAGAGGACTGCAGCAGACCGGCATATAATTATAAGTATAAGGAAATATGTGAAGATATGAAGAGTTACATAGCAGGAAATGTAAAGTGAAAGAGGCAAAGAAGAAGGTTTTCTGGGCACTTTTCTCGCTTTTACTTGCGGGACTTTCAATCTGGGCAGTTATGTCCCAGAGTAAAACAATGTCTCTTACAAAACTCTGGGCGAGTTTAAGAGAGGCTGATCCCAAGTGGATATTTGCAGCAGTATTATGTATGCTGGGCTTTATATATTTTGAGGGAGCGGCACTTCTGGTAATAGTCAGGGCTTCCGGATACAGACAGAATCAGTTCAGTGGACTGGTTTACAGTGCATCTGATATATATTTCTCGGCTATCACTCCATCAGCTTCAGGCGGGCAGCCGGCAAGCGCATACTTTATGATGAAGGACGGCATTCCGGCAGGAGTAACAACAGCAGCGCTTATAGTAAATCTCATAATGTATACACTGGCGATCCTTGTGATCGGAGTTTTAAGTGTAATACTGGATGCGCATGTTTTCCTGAATTTTAAGATGTTCCCATCCAAGGTTCTTATTATAGCAGGACTGGTGGTCCTGACAGGACTTCTGTTCGGTTTCTTCATGTTACTGAAACATGGAAGGGCACTCTTCAGAGTAGTTAATAAGATAATGGTATTTCTTCACAAGCATCATCTGCTTCATCATCTTGAGAAAAAGCAGAAGAAGCTGGATAAAGTTGTTGAGGATTACGAGAGCTGTGTATCTGTTACAGCCGGTAAGACTAAGGCACTGGTACTTGCCTTTATCTTCAATCTGATTCAGAGACTCTCACAGATACTAGTATCAGTTATGGTTTATAATGCATTTTACGGACCAAGCAAAGCGTCCGTTACGGTTTTTGTAACACAGAGCATGGCTACCATCGGTTCGAACTGTGTTCCGGTTCCGGGAGCTATGGGTATAGCAGATTACCTTATGCTGGATGGTTTCAAGGATATTCTTGAGGCAGAGAATGCTATCCATCTGGAAATGATGAGCAGAGGAATCTCCTTCTACATCTGTATTGTTATCAGTGGACTTACCACTATACTGGGATATTTGATATTTAAAAATAAAGGCAGGGTTAAAGATAAATGATCGGCGTCTATGATTATACAGTAATACTTACATATTTATCTCTCATGTCGGGAGCAACCGGTATATTTGTATCTCTTCAGGGATATGGACATCCTTATATCGGAATTTTCTTTTTGCTCCTTTCAGGTCTTTGCGATGCATTTGACGGTAAGGTTGCACGTACAAAGAAGAACAGAACAAAGCTGGAGAAAGACTTCGGTGTACAGGTGGATTCCCTTGCGGATCTGGTTGCCTTCGGTGTACTGCCTGCATGTATAGGTATGGCAATGCTGAGAGTCAGCGAGAGATACAGTCCGCTGAGATTTATCAATGAGCTTACAAAAAAGGTAAGCTGGTATTCAGTAATCCTGACTATTATAGCAGCACTCTATGTGCTTGCGGCGCTCATCAGACTTGCATATTTCAACGCAACCGAAGAGGAGAGAGCAGCCGAGATAGAGAAGACCGGAAGCATGCATTATACTGGACTTCCTGTTACTTCTGCAGCACTCATCTTTCCTTTTGTAGTGCTGGTGCATTTCTTTACAAAGTTTGATTTCTCACTGATATACTTTGCAGTACTTCTTGTTGTGGGAATCCTCTTTGTATGTCCTTTCAAGCTGAAGAAGCTGGGAGGAAAGGCTCTGTATGTTCTCATCGCCATCGGACTGATCGAGTTCATACTTCTTATATGGTTTAAATGGAGGCATTGAAGATAATGCCTGTTCTTGATTTCTTATATAAAACTGTTCCGGGAAGGCTGCTGCTTAAGCCGCTTACAGCAAGAGGACTGTCAAAGCTTAGCGGACGCCTTATGGATACGGGACTATCAAAAGTTCTTATCAAGCCCTTTGTAAAGAGTTCGGGGATTGACACATCTGAATATGATCTCAGCCAGGTGAAAAGTTTTAATACTTTCTTTTACAGGCCGGTTCTTCCGGGGATGCGTCCCGTATGCGAAGATCCGGATACTTTTATTGCGCCTTGCGACGGACTGCTCACGGCTATTCCGATCAAGGATGATACGGTGCTTCATGTGAAGCAGAGTGAGTTTTCAGTATCAGGGCTTCTCAGAAGCAGAAAGCTGGCAGAGAAATATAAGGATGGAATGTGCCTGGTTTTCAGGCTCTGTGTCGATAATTACCACAGATATGCATATGCTGAGTCTGGTGTTAAGAGCAGAAATCGCTTTATAGAAGGCGTGCTTCATACAGTGAGACCTGTAGCTCTGGAAGAAAGACCTGTATTTACTGAGAACTGCAGAGAGTACTGTCTGATAAAGACTGAGAAGTTTGGAACCCTGGTCCAGATGGAAGTCGGTGCCATGCTGGTAGGTAAGATAAGTAATGATAACATGGGCGAAGGCCCGGTTAAGAGAGGTGCAGAGAAGGGCCATTTTGAGTATGGCGGCTCTACGATAATCGTTCTCCTCAGACGAGGCGCTGCAGAAATCCGTGAGGACATACTGCAGGCATCTAAGGAAGGGATAGAAACCCCGGTTAAGCTGGGAGAGGCAATAGGACAGAGTACTGCTGATTAAGGCAGCAGATGTTCGTGCACGATGTCGATAAGCTCAGGGAATGATTTCCTGAGACAGTCGAGATTATCCAGCTCAATATCAGTTTTAAGAATAACTGCGATCAGGATGGCACACATAGCCATACGGTGATCGTTATAAGAGGACAGCTTTATAGGCTCAGCGTTCTGAGCGTAGAGGCTGTCTATTTTGTTGCCTGCTTTTCCTGAGCGGCTATAGCTGTATATAGTTAATGTGTCTTCGGTTTCTTCGGTTTTTACGCCAATGGACGCGAGCTGTTC
>ONEC01000116.1 GCA_900316715.1 uncultured Eubacteriales bacterium | reverse complement strand
ATATGCAGCATTACAGTCCAAACATAACTAAATACACGCCACTACCGGCGAGCTTTGCTGCACTACTATTAACTATCTGCAAGAAATATTCCTCATTGGTCTCCTCCTTTTTTCTTAATTCTTTCACAGTATAACGAAACATGTGTAAAATTGCAACAGAATTTTTTAAACATCACAAAGCCGCAGTTTTTACATACCGAAAATCATTGCATCTCCCACCTGTTTGGATTATGATTATATTGGAGTTTTTTAAACAAACTCCGCAACTTTATTGGGGTTATGTATTGGTTAAAGGTTGCGTCTATGAAGAAAAAAATTGCGGTATTTACATCCGGATGGTGTGGTGAGATTCTCTCAGAATTCCTCACCGGAATGCAAAAAACTCTCGAGAAAGAAGCTGTAGATATCTTTCTCTTTTTGTGCTATCCGACATATATTGATTCAGCTTCCAACAAGCAGGGTGAGCTGAATATCTTCTCTCTTCCGGACATCAAGGATTTTGATGGTGTTGTTATCTTCGGAAGTGGTCTTAACTTCAACGATCAGATTGATGATATAATAAAAAGAAGCAACGAGGCCAATGTTCCTGTTATGATGCAGGGAGCAAGGCGCCCGGGCATCAGCTATATAGGTTCAGACAACTATATGGCTACTATCTCTATGTGTGAACATCTCCATACAAAACATAATATTAAGAGCATCATTTTCCTTGCAGGAACTGTGGACTCTCATGATTCAGAGCTGAGACTTCAGGCTGTTAAGGATTATCTGGCAGAGCATAACTGTTCAGATGAACTGATGGATGTTTACTATACCAAATGGGAAAATGCAGCGGTCACCCGTTACATCAACAACTACTGCCGCTCCGGACAACCCCTTCCGGATGCCTTCATATGCGCTAATGACGGACTTGCCATGGAAACCTGTGTAACCCTAGGAAACAACGGCTACATAGTACCTGATGATGTACTCGTTACAGGATATGATTATCTTGATGACAGTCAGATATTTGACCCGTCCATAGCCTCTGTTGATCAGTGCTTTACAGAGATGGGATCTGCCTGCGGAAAGGTATGGCTGGATATTCTCGCCGGCAAAGAGACTTCTGAATCTAATATCATTCCTTGTAAATTCATCCCTGGTGACAGCTGTAACTGTTATGAATTCCGCAACAGCGATAACATGAGAAGACGTATAGGACGTGAGGCTTTTACCAAACGTGCAATGACCACTTACTTTAACAGAAAGCTGAATCTCATAGATTCTACTATTCTGTCCTGTCTCACATATCAGGACTTTAAGAAGAGTCTTCACCAGCTGCTTATAGATAACCATGATTATGAAGGAGACTCCTTCCATGTGCTTCTGGAGCCTAACTTCGGACTTTCCATATATGATCCAAATATCAAGTTAAGAACCAAAGGTTACAGCAAACAAATGGAAATTCTGTATTCTACAGAGGATGGAGAACTGCTTGAAGATGAGATGTTTTATTCCAAAAATCTCATCCCCGGATATAATGGAGAAGGAATCAATCATCTCTATATCTTCCTTCCTCTCCACGAAGCAGATGAAGCCTATGGTTATATCATTTTCAGAGACCGCATGTCTCAGGTCAACAACCATTTCCTGCAGATATATCAGAGCAGAATGGGACTGGTATTCGATAAGTTCCGTCACGCCCTTAGTCTTGATCTTATCAACAAGAGACTTCTTGAGGTTATGAGACGAGACCCTCTCACAAATGTTAATAACCGCAGAGCTTATGAAGATAAAGAGAAATATCTGCAGTCCGAGATTAACACAGATTCTAATATCAGATTTGCCATTGCTATGTTTGATGTTAATAATCTTAAGCTCGTTAACGATTCCCGCGGACATGAGGCTGGTGACATGTATCTTGTCAACGCCTGCCGTCTGATATGCAATGTATTTAAGCACAGTCCTATCTACAGAGTCGGTGGTGATGAGTTTATAGCTGTTCTGTCCGGCGAAGACTATAATAACTACGAAAATCTCTTTACTGAACTGAACAGTCTGATGAATCCATATTCCAATACTCTTCCGTTACCGGAGGATTATATATCCATCGCCTGCGGCGTATCTGAATATAACCCTCAGTTAGATATGTCTGTTCAGGATGTTATGAAACGTGCCGACGAGCTCATGTATAAGAATAAAGCTAAGATGAAAGGTCTTGCCTAGAGTATCAATAATGCTGGAGGTAATTAAGGGCAGGCCATCTGAGGTCTGCCCTTTTTCAGTATCGTACTCTCCTGCTTTAACCTGGTATAAACAATACCATTTCAGTACAGTTCTCTCCGGTTTTCATACGGATATCCCCGCCAAGCTTACGTGCTATAAGTCTTGCTTCATAGAGTCCCACTCCATTTCCTGAAACTCCCGATGAATTTGAACCTCTCCACATACTGTTAAAAACAAATACAACTTCTGTATCCGGAAGCGGCTCTCCGTTATTCTTCACAGTTATAAAGTGGCCTTCCTCATTCTTCTCAAGACTCAGTGTTATGCCTGTACCATCGCCGTACTTGATGGCATTATCCATAAGCTGTCTGAGTATCCTGAAGATTCCATCTTTATCACTTTTAATTATCGGATTTCCCTCCGACTCCAGACTATACGGAATCCTGTTCATCCTAAGCTTATTCGAGTATTCTTTATCTATAAACTTTATAATCTCTTCTCTATAGAATGGTTCAACTTCCGGATCATACTCAAAGACTGCCGTTGTGCCTTCTTCCATAACCTTTTCTATAAGGTCCTCTATATCAGACGCGTTCTTCTGAATCTTTCCAGCAAGCTCCGCATCCTTCTCGTTGATTTTCCCCTCCGGATCATAGAGTCCTGTAGCGATAGCTTCTGCAAGAAGCTTTATACTTGCTGTTGGTGTTTTTATGCCATGTACAAGAGTCGTTACAAACTTCTGCCTCTCTATCGACATCTTTCCTATAGTCTGTCTGTCACGTTCCAGCTTATCCGAGAGCATATTCATGCTCCAGACATACCTTCCGAAAAACTTATCCTTCTTCTCCGGAAGCTTTTCTGTCAGCTGCCCCTTGGACAGTCTCTCCGGATAATCTGACAGATCATTGAAAGGAAGTATAAGCCTGCTTCTTATCCATAATCCATATATGAGGATTATTACTGCGGCAATTGCGAGCGCTATATTCATAAGCAGCAACAATTTCGAATAAACAGATGAATCAAACTCATATTCCACAAAGCCTGCCAGCTTATCGTTCACATACACGCCTTTAATAATAGAGCCGTTTCGTATATCCAGCCTCTCCGCCTGGTTCAACGTCTGATTCTCTGTCTGCGTCGACACCTGATCATAAAGCAGAACTATCCTTATATCCGACGGACAGTTATCACTGCCATATAATGATTTCCACTCGTCTTTCTTTCCCTGGAACACCTTATCGCATAAATCATTTTCTGTGTCCCCCAGACTGACCGACTCAGAAGCTCCTGTGCCATCCGCCAGAACAGCCTCAAGTTCTGCCAGTTCCGCTTCAATTTCAGAATTGATACGGCCTGCCACAACATTTCTCTCAGAGAACTCTTTTTCAGTTATATTTTTACCCACGACGTTCATCAGCACTGCCAGCAGGATGATCACGATCACAGGTATGAAAATGTTAATCCAGAAACGTTTCATTCTCTACTCTCCAACCCCTGTACCCTTTCCGGCGTATTACTCTCCAAATTGATATCCGATCTTATAGACCGTCTTTATCAGCTTTGGATTCTTCGGGTCATCCTCAATCTTATCTCTGAGCCAGCTTATATATACGCTGAGGCTGGAAAGTTCACTGAAGCATGAAGATCCCCAGACAGCGTTGAATATAGTCTCCTTGCGAAGTGCCTGTCCGCGGTTCTCCATAAGATATACCAGAAGGTCAAACTCCATACCTTTAATGTCTATCTTCTTCTCACCCTTATAGACTGTTCTTGCACCTATATCTATAGTAATTCCATCACTTGAGATTATCTGCTTATCCTCTGTTACTTCATAGGATCTCCTGAGAAGTGCTCTGATTTTTGATGTCAGAACCGGTATAGATACAGTCTTTTCAACATAATCGTCGGCTCCGATCTCCATTCCGAGAATCTTACTTTCATCATCGGTTTTTGCACTCATTATCATAACCGGCATATTTCTGGTCTTACGGATTTCTGCTAGGGCTTCGAATCCATCTTTACCCGGGAGCATAATATCAAGAAGAAGCAGCTTAAATGTGTCCTTTTCAAGAAGTTCCAGCCCTTCCTCAGCACTGCCCACAAGAGTAACCGACCATCCCTCCCGACGCAGAAAATCCTTATAAAGATTTCCCAGTTCTTCATTATCTTCTATTATCAGAATGTCTGTCATACTAATCACTCCCTGAAACAAGATATCATCCTATAGTATACTAGTATGTCCCTATATCTGTAAATACAACGTCATCCGTAGGTCCGGTTTCCGGAGTAAAGGCAACCTGAATCCGTCCCGTATGATAATCCACTATGATCATCTGTACCGTACCGGTGTTACGTACATTTTCAACCTTAGCTTCGTTCGCATCCTTTCCCTGGTTTACCTTTTCCTGAGTAAGAACTGTTTTAAGTTCTCCCAATGTAAAGCTGTCTTTCGATGCAACCCATTCATTATACTTATTAAATCTTACTGCATTAGCATTCGACCATAGTGATTCATGATTTCCCCTTGATACAAAGGAATTAACCACGCAGAGACTGTCAGGATTATCCCAGGTCAGATTGTCTATAAGAGGTGTATCCGCATCTCTTAAAACTGTAGTCGCCTGTCCCTTTTCCTGTTCCTGCAGAACCACATCCTCTGCGCAGAAGCTGTCATTCTTATCAGTTATGATAAGGTTATGGCTCCAGGTATAATTTGCACTGTTTTTATTCATGAAGTCTCCGACTTCCTTCGCCGTGTCAAACTCCTCAAGAGCATAACGAAGATCATAGGTATAACATCTTCTTCCATCATAGGAATAATCAAGTCCGCTTCCTACATCAAGTATAGCTGCAAAAACTCCGTCATTATTAATAGCTGATACTATATTTCCAAAGCCCAGGAAAGATATACCAGTATAAGAACGCTCAGCTTTCTTTGCGTGTACGACTGCCTGCATAGTACACATCTGGAACTCCGTACCCAGATTCCAGTCAAGAAGTCTTACAGTTATAGGATCACCCGTCGCAGTCTTGCTTCCCCAGAGTGAAAGCGCTGAGCAGGCTGTTCCTCGAAGTGCTTCCGGAACAAAGTTTAGTGTCACTGCTTCCTCATAGCTTATCTTTCCATCAGGATTATAGCCATGTATTCCTCCCGAGAGTGCTGTTGCATATGCATCTATCTCCTCCCAGTACTCTTTCTGCATAGTTCCGGAAAGATATGTTACTCTGTCCCAGACCGGTGTATAATCATCTTCCAGTGCAGGAAATGCACCATATATATTCTCATAGATATAAGGTTCTATATCCTCATGATAGGTCGGATATGCTTCCATAAGTGTCTCTGCATAGGCTTTACCGATTTCTGCTGGACTGAAGTTTTCATAATCGAGGGTCACATCATAATAATGTTCCATCTTTTTTATACTGCATGCTCCGTTATCTGAAGAAAACTCAGCCAAGCACCTCTCTGTTATACCATTATCCTCAAATACTATAGGTGACTCTACATATGTATCCGATACTGCTGTGAGAGTACTTTCCTGCTGCTCCGGAAACACATATCCATCATAGGTCTCACCCTCACCACAGCCTGTCAGTCCTGCGATAAGCATAACTGATGCCGAGACTGCAGTTATATATTTTCGTATATTCTTTCTCTTCATTACCAGTCCCTCTCCTGCAGCCAGTTACGAAGTTTTCTCTCTCTTACAGGAATCTCGTCTTCAGACTGCATCTTACCAAGCTTAAGTTCTCCCTCAATATTTCCATCTACGAGGAATATTACTCTCTCACTGCAGCTTGCAACCTTCTCACTATGAGTAACCATCATAACAGATGTGCCTTCACGGTTTGCCTTAACCAGCTCACTGATTACTTCCATGGATGCCTTCTGATTAAGGGCTCCTGTAGGTTCATCAGCAAAGATCATCTTAGGATTATTAATAAGGGATCTGCACAGACATGCTCTCTGCAGCTGTCCACCGGATACCTCTGTTATAAATCTGTCTGCTGTTTCAATTATTCCAAGTCTTCTCATAAGAGTCTCTGCATCTTTATTAACATCAGCACGGGACTTACGCTTAGCCTGATATCCCGGAAGTACAATATTATCCATAATATTCAGCTTCTTCATCATATACATCTGCTGGAAGACAAAGCCCATCTTATTTAGTCTTACCTTTGCCATGGACTTTCTGTCCAGATTCGATATATCTTCTCCATCAAAGCTCACGCTTCCGGCTGTCAGGTTATCCATACCACTTACGGTATAAAGAAGGGTAGACTT
>ONEC01000118.1 GCA_900316715.1 uncultured Eubacteriales bacterium | reverse complement strand
AGTCCTGCACCGATAACTCTTGCACCCATGCAGAGAACGTTGGCATTGTTGTGGCTTCTTGTTGCTTCTGCAGAGAATACATCGTGGCAGAGTGCAGCTCTGATGCCGTCAACCTTGTTAGCTGCCATTGACATACCGATACCTGTTCCACAGATAAGGATTCCCAGATCAGCTTCACCGGCTGTTAAGATATCTGTGAGCTTCTTTGCATATACAGGATAGTCGCATGATTCAGGGCTGTCAGTTCCCACATCAACGATTTCAATCCCACGTTTCTGGAAATGCTCTATAATCTCTTTCTTCATGGTGTATCCGCCATGATCGGATCCAATTACAAGTTTCATTATATATGTAACCTCCTTAATAATGTACTTCCCCATATTAACGTTCAGCTTCGCCGTCCTGTAAATGTCGTAACCCTGTGGCCGGCGTCTAGACTGTTATAACCCTGTGGCCGGCTGCTTTAAGCAGACGGTTCATGATACTGAAACCAAGTTCATCTCTGTCGAAGCTTTCGCTGAAGATGACCTCAGCTCCTATTTTATCACATTCACGGAGTGCCGCATATAGTCTTGCAGCAACTGTTGTTCCGCTTCCGGATTCTCCGAGAGTGATTATATTCTTACATGTATATTTATCAGCCATATCACTGGTTGTAAGTACGGCTGTTACCAGACCTTCTGCCTCAGCTTTCTCAGTCTCCTGATTGATGCGGTCGATGACTGCCTGGGATACTGAACCATGGCTGCTGTCTGAGTTGTCAGAGTTGTCTGATTCGTCCGCAGACTCAATTATCGTGAGCTTTCCTGAAGGTGCATAGTGTGTATACTTCATTCCGGGAGCCTTAGGTCTGAGATTAGGATCCGGCTCAATGATAGCCTTATCTATACTTACCTCTCCAAGAACTCCTTCAAGCATGTGCTTTGTTATATATCCCGGTCTTAGGATAACCGGTTTATCGCCAGTCATATCTACGATGGTTGATTCGATTCCGATACCTACCGGACCACCGTCCAGGATCATATCGATACGGCCGTTCATATCTTCAATAACATGTTCAGCCAGAGTCGGTGACGGACGTCCTGATGTATTTGCAGATGGAGCAGCGATAAGAACGCCGCTTTCTCTTATAAGTCGTGCAGCATCCGGATGGGATGGCATACGTATAGCAACTGTATCAAGTCCGCCGGTGGTCGTATCAGGAACCTCAGGCTTCTTCTTAAGTATTACGGTAAGAGGACCCGGCCAGAAGGCTTCCATAAGAGTACGGGCCTTGTCCGGAATCTCACGGGCAAGCCTCTCAACATCAGAAATATCTGCGATGTGAATGATAAGAGGGTTGTCAGAAGGACGTCCCTTTGCAGCGTATATCTTTTCTGATGACTCGGCACGAAGGCCGTCGCCGCCCAGTCCGTATACAGTTTCTGTCGGAAATGCGACCAGTCCGCCGTCCTGCAGAATCTTGCATGCTATATCAAATGCATCGCTGTCCGTTACATTTCTTATTATTGTATTTAAGCTTTTTTCTTCATTATCCATATGAATCAGTCTCCGCTCATCTGGTCCGCGAGAACCTTTTCAAGAACGGTGTCGTGAGCCGCTTTTTCAAAATTATCTTTAAGGGCAGGCATGATAGCCGTTCCGTATTTACGCTTTAATGCTGTTTCAAGAAGAAGGTCGGCAAATTCCGGATTCTTTGGAAGAACCGGACCATGACTGTAGGTTCCGAAAACGTTCTTATAATGAACGCCCTCAGTACCGTCTTCGCCGTTATTACCAAAGCCCTTAAGAACTGTTCCCAGAGGCTCAACGCCCTTTCCGAGATAGGTCTTTCCACTGTGATTCTCGAAGCCGACTACGCTGCTTCCTCCGATATTGCTTCCAAGTTTATAGGCATAGTTGCCGATCATACGGGTTTCGCTACCCTTGGTATACAGATCTACTGCACCGAGGAATTCGCAGCGTTTTCCGTCGTATGTTTCATAGTAATGTCCCATCATCTGATAACCGCCGCAGATGCAGAGGAAGGTTTTACCGTCCTCAATGGCTGCCTTGATGTCGGCACCCTTTCCGCTGGCCAGATCTTCAAGGAGAACACCCTGCTCGAAGTCCTGTCCGCCACCTACGAAGAAGATATCGCAGTCGGTGATAGACATTTTTTCGCCGAGATGAAGTTCTACAACCTCAGCCTTTATGCCGCGCCATTTAAGACGCTGTGCGAGACAGAGAGTATTTCCTCTGTCGCCATACAGATTAAGTACCTCCGGATAGAGGTGACATATTTTAAGTGATTGTTCTGACATGACTCTATCCTTTCCAGAATTCTGATTTTCCTGACAGCTCGCCGAGAACGTGTCTCAGAGAGAGCATGGAAGTATAGTTTGGAAGTACGAAAACAGGAAGTCCTGTTTCGGTAAATGCATCTATAAGTGAATTGTCATCCGGCTTAAGGATGATCTTATCTTCAGGAACATCGGCATACTTCAGACGAAGCTGCATATCTTCGCCACGTGTACCGGTAACATATATTTTCTTACAGTTCTCATCATGGCAGACCTTCTCGTAGTCCGCATCCCATATCCAGGAGATATCGTGGCCGTCAGCTGTCTTATCATTCAGACAGAAAACAGCTACATAGTCCTGGCTCAGTGAAGCAAGATAGGACAGTGCCTGATTACAGCCTGCAGGATTCTTTACAAGGATCATCTGGATATCTGTGTTCTTATAGTTGAAGGTTTCCATTCGTCCGAAGCTGGAATTTACCTTTGTCAGTGAACGGAGAATGTACTTTATATTAAAGCCTGCAGTCTTAAATGCGCTTATGGCTGCCAGAGCATTATATACATTGTAAAGAGCAGGAAGTCCGATGCGTACATCCTTCTCAACTTCTGAGCCCTTGTTATCCTTATATCTGAGGCTTACAGAAGTTCCCTTGGCTGTGAGTGACTTGATGGCTGTTACAGCAACATCAGGAGTAACTCTCTTGTAGCCGCACTCAGGACAGTAGAAGTCTCCGAGGTGTGCATAAGTATGGAAGTTATATTTATACTCAGTGCCGCACTTGATGCAGTACTTGGCATCTGACAGCTGATCTGCGTTATCATCACCGGTTGCTGTATCTATTCCATAATATACAACCTTATTTGGAACGTCTCCGGCAAGAGATGAAGTGAGGGAGCAGTCTGCATTCAGACACAGGATGCTTTCCGGTACCAGACTTACGCCTTCGCGGATAGCAGAAAGTGTGTGCATAACTTCTCCGTAACGATCCAGCTGATCGCGGAACAGGTTAGTAACAAGTATAACCTTTGGATGTATAAGAGGAACGACACGCTTTAAGGCACCTTCATCACATTCGATAATAGCGTAGTGCTTCTTTGCGTGGCCGAGAGGACCTGCATTGCAGGTGAACTCTGCTGTGATTCCGGTGAGGAGATTGGCTCCGCTTCGATTGGAGAGTACATCAATTCCTGCTGAATGAAGCGCCTGGCGCAGCAGTCCGCAGGTTGTGGTCTTACCGTTGGTTCCGGTAACTACGATGATCTCCATATCGGAGGATACAACCTCCAGGATTTTCTTATCAAAAAATAGGGCTGCACGTCCGGGCAGGGTTGTACCTCCGCGCTTCATAACTCGAAGAGCGGTCCTGCAGAGCTTACATGCAGCAACTGATAGAAATGTAGTTATTACATTATGACGAGACATAAACTTTTTTCCTTTTATATAATAGAAACTTCTGAATAAACATCGTATCACAAACAAAAACTGTTTTCAATTATAGATATGCGGGCCGGATGGGTGACATAAAAAATCAGTATAAAAAACGCCAGATTTACATAATTGTTCGTTGACAAATATGTTACGTGTTGTTATAATCCTTTTGTAACAGATTTGTAACAAATCAAGTTAAAAACGTAAAAGAAATGTAACAAACCACAAGATTTTGTGGTGAAGTGAATCCTAGGAGGTTACATAATGTGGTTTAAACCTAAGGCTGTTATCGCGGTAGGACTTGCGGCAAGCCTTGCATTTTCCGGAATGGGAGAAACAGTAAGGGCTGACGGTTCTGTTGATGTATCAACAGTCAGTATTATTTCAAAGGTTGATGAGTATATTGAAAAGGGCGGAGAGGAAGCTATAGCTTCCCTTACAGGTATTATAGAAGTGGCTGAGGAGCCGGCTCTTCCGGTTGAGGAACCGGTGGAAGAAGCGGTTACTGAAGCAACAGAGACAGATGCAGTTAAGTATGCACAGTTCGACGGAAAGGCCATTGCTGCTGTTGAGACAGAGCTTAATATCCGTACTGATCAGGAACAGGAAGCTGAGATCATCGGAGTTCTTTACAGATGCGGCTTATGCGATGTAATTGAAAAGGGCGACGAGTGGACTTTAGTTGAATCAGGTGACTGCAAAGGTTATGTCAGAACAAAGTATCTCAGATTCGGAGATGATGCAGCTGCCTGGAGTATCGAGAACGGATATTCAGAAGTTGCTACTATAGAAACAGACGGACTCAATGTACGTGAACAGCCGGATGAAGAGAGTGAAAGCCTTACAGTTGTATATAACGGTGAATCCTACCCGGTTCTTGAAAAGGGAGATAAGTGGACAAAGGTTAAGCTGGATGATGCACAGGAAGGCTATGTCAGCACAGAATATGTAACAGTAGGATTTAAGACATCAGCAGCTGTTCCGATGGAAGAAATCCTTGCAGCACGCAAGGCAGAAGAAGAGAAGAAGGCAGCTGAAGAGGCAGAGAAGGAAAAGACTGAAGAGAAGAAGACAGCGGATGCCGGAAAGGCAGATGCCAAGGATGCAGCTCCTACAGAGAAGCAGGAACAGAAGACAGAAGAAGCAACAGAGGCTGCAACAGAAGCGGCTACGGAAGCAGCAACAGAAGCTGCGACAGAAGCACCTGCAGAGGAGCCTCAGAAGACATATGCTCAACCTGCAGGAAGTGCAGGACAGGATATAGCTGATTACGCAGCTCAGTTTGTGGGCAATCCATATAGATATGGTGGAACAAGCCTTACAGATGGAGCAGACTGCTCAGGATTTGTTATGAGTGTTTATGCAGCATTCGGATACAGCCTTCCAAGAGTAGCATGTGATCAGGTTAACACAGGAGTTGAGGTTGATATGTCTGATCTCCAGCCGGGAGATATTATAGGTTATGGAGGAAGCTATATAGGACATGTCGGCATTTATATAGGAGGCGGCCAGATAGTTCATGCCGCATCATCAACACAGGGAATCATAACTCAGAATTATGATTACCATACACCAACTAAAGCCGTAAGAATTGTTAATAACTAGATATCTCAAAAACTGACTATGAACAATCTCTTAACCAACCAAAATTTAAAAAATAACCAAAATAAATAGTCAGAAAATTCATTTTCAACAGTTTATTGTGCAAGGTGCACAATAAAGTTCGCGAATGGTTAACAATAATGCACGGAAACCCTCCTTTTTAGGTGTTGATAACTCACATAAGAAACGCGTAGATTTAAGGTTATTCACAAAGTTATCAACATTATCAACAAAATCGTGCTTTACATAATGCGAAACTTATGTTGAAAACGAGTGAAAAAAATTTGTTAATTCTTACGAAAATAAAAACGGGACTTGATTTTTTCAAAGTCCCGTTTTTTCAATAAAACCGTTTTTATGTTTTGAATTGTCTGACAAAAATAATACAAATCAATCATTGAACGGACTATTAGGCTATGGTATAATTAGCTTACCATTTAAAGTTCTTTTAAAGTACTTTGGATGGATTAACGGCGAGAAGGAGTGAGCATAATGAATTACATAATAAGCGGTAAAAACATTGACGTAACTGAGGGGTTAAGACAGGCTGTTTATGACAAGCTTGGAAGGTTGGAGAAGTTCTTTAACGAAGACACCAAAGCACAGGTAACCTTTTCTGTAGAGAAGGAGAGACAAAAGATAGAGGTTACTATCCCTATGAAGGGACACATCATCAGAGCTGAGCAGACAAGCGATGATATGTATGTTTCAATCGATATGGTTGTAGAGACCATTGAGAGACAGGTAGTAAGATACAAGAAGAAGATCATTGATCAGAATCAGGATGCTGCATTTTTCCAGAATGCATTTATCGAAGATGACGAGTATGATGAGGATGATGAGATCCAGATCATCAGAAGCAAGAGATTCGCTGTAAAGCCTATGTATCCGGAAGATGCATGCGTACAGATGGAGCTTCTCGGACATAACTTCTATGTATTCAGAAATGCTGAAACTGATGAAGTAAATGTTGTATATAAGAGAAAGGGAAATACATACGGCCTTATTGAACCGGAATTCTAGACCACGGGAT
>ONEC01000151.1 GCA_900316715.1 uncultured Eubacteriales bacterium | reverse complement strand
TTCACTTATATAGTCCTGCATCTTTCTGACTGCAAGTCTTTGTTCATCCATCAGCTTACCTTCCTGCTGTCACATATTGAGAAGACGATCTGATTCCAGCTTTCTTCCTATCTCTCCGAAATTTAGTTCCTTCTTCTCAAAATCGTATATTATCATTCCCTCTTTGTTTCTTTCATGTTCACACAGGACTTTTCCTGACGCATCAAAGAACGCTGTCGGTGCTGTCTGATATGATGCCGATTCATTTACCGACAGTATCGGCGTGACATTTTCTACAGCTCTTGTAATGAGATGACTCCTGATAGTCTCATATCTGACGGTATTTTCCTCCTCCGAAACATCACTGAATAAAATAATATTGAAATCCGTCTTTGCAAGATACAGTTCTCTGAAATATTCAGGGAATCGAACCTCATAGCATATCCTTATACCAGCGGTCAGATTACCGATTCTGAACACTCCATCACGCTGGCCTAAACAGAAGTTCTCTGCGTCCCATCCATAAAGTGCCCGCTTATCATACCAGTCCATCGGCTGTCCTGGCTGCAAAACACAGGCCCTGTTATAATAGTTTTTATCAAATGCAACAGCTCCGATAATGATGCATATCTTATATTCATCAGCCAGACTTTGTAGCTTTTGAAGCCCCGCTGATACTTCCTCTATATCAACTGCATTTGAATCCGCAACGCTTCTCGGCGGATAGCCTGTCAGAGCACATTCCGGAAATATGATCAACTGAACCTCTCTTCCGGCTGCCTCTATCACTGCTTTCTCAACAACAGCCAGGTTCTGATGTATATCCCCACTTACATTAAATTGATAAGCTGCTATCCTCAAATTCTGTCTCCCCTTACGCACTAAATCTCGTATGCACTAACTCTCTAATATACTGACAAGTGGTGCTTCTATATCATAATCCGCAATTTCAGTAACCGGAATCTCTAACTCAAGTCCGATTTTCTCATCCCTGTAACTCACAGTTTTCGAGTATGCATTATCACCACTTGTATTTACCGAATATAGCTGAATGGTATCGTCTTCCAGCGTCTGGAAGCCATGTCCGAAGCCCGCCGGCACATATACCGCCATAGCATTTTCTGCCGACAGTTCTACCCTTTCCCACTGAAGGTAAGTAGGTGAATCCGGTCTAAGATCCACTATGTAGTCTGTGCCTCTGCCATGAACAACCGTAACGAACTTATCCATCGGATCCTTCTCTTCACGGTAGTGAATCCCAAAGAACGTTCCTTTCTTCGGCATGGTATAAACTCTGGTTTCTTTAGGTATAAACTCAATACCCTTTGCAGCAAACTCTTCTCCATAGGCCACTGTCATCGGCCCTCTGTTATCAGTTCTGGACTTTAGCTTTATCACCAATGCCTTATCAAATACACGTTTTACTATTTCCATCTGATACTCCCCTATTATGATGTCTTATTCCTTCTGCTTTCCCGCCATTCCCCAGTTTTCAAGCGGCGGTTCATTTATAACAATAAATATATCCGTTGCTGCAATGCCCGGTTTATCTGTCAGCTTTTCTGTTATCAGTTCTATAGCTCGTTTCTTCTGTTCCTTGGTTCTTCCCGGAAACAGAGTAAGCTCTATGATCATGAAGTTATCCGTCTTGCCCTCCGGTACTTCAAAGTCTTCTTTATCAATCTCGACTATTCTCTGAAATCTGTCCCAGTCTTCGATTTCCAGAGCCTCAATGAGTCCCGTATGCACTGCCTCAAACACAGCCTTCTTATACTCCGGACTCTTTCCCCTTATCATATCTATTCTGACTAACGGCATCCCTTCATCACCTCCCAAAAGACTATCGAACTTGCCGCCGCAACATTCAATGAATCCACGTTATGCTGCATAGGAATTTTAACCACATAGTCACTGGCTTCGATTACTTCATCCACAAGGCCGAAACCTTCATTTCCCAGTATAATAGCCAGTTTATCGGCTTCCTTTAACTGCGGTGCGTCAATATTTATGGAATTATCTGACAGTGCCATAGCTGCAGTCTTAAAGCCCATCTCTTGAAGTACCTTAATATACCCGTCTGCTCCCTGTATGCCCAGTGCCTTCATCTCTTTCCGTCCCAATTTTATCCACGGAACCTGAAACACTGTACCCACACTGACCCTTGAAGCACGCCTGTATAGAGGATCACTGGATGCTCCCGTCAGCACTACTGCCTCTATTCCAAGAGCCGCCGCCGATCTGAACATCGCCCCGATATTGGTCGGGTTCTCCACATCGTCAAATACTGCAATTCTTTTGTATCCCTTGATGACATCAGAAAGAGCTGCCTGCTCTCTTCTTTTCAAAAGTGCCAGCACTCCACGGGTTATATTTACACCTGTCATTCCGGCTATAGTTTCATAATCTGCCACATACACAGGAACCGTCTTACTCTTATCCCAGTCACAGGAATCACATGTTTTTACTATCTCCCGGAACTTCTCACACATTTCCTCTGCAACATTATCGATCATCACAAAGGACTGGGGTTCATATCCTGCTGCCAGTGCTCTCTCTATAACCATCGGGCTTTCAACAACAAAAAGGCCTGGCTCCGGCTCATAATAGTGCAGGAGCTGGCCTTCATTCATACTAAAATATAATTCGAGCTCGGGAATGCTCTGCATTCCCGATTCCTCATTAAAATTTATCAGATTAAATGTCATTCTTTCAACTAGTCCTTTTACAAATCACCTGAAAGGCTGCTTCGTAAACCCAAGTCGCTTGCATTACTTCATGAATACAAAACTCTCAAGTTCAAAGAGGCCTCTTCCCTTAAAGTAATCAGCCATCCATCCTGAGTAATCAGTTTCAAATGTAAAGTAAACCGCATGACGTCCGGTAACTGCTTCAACTACGGTTGTAATAACTTCATCATCATGTCCGATTTCTATGCTTCCGATCTTCTTTCCTACAGTCTTGCAGGTTTCAAGCTTATCAGCTGAGTCCACACCATCGATATAGATATTCATTCTGCAGTTAGTTCCCATACCGCGAACCTTTGCAGCGAATTCCATAGTCTTGCTTCCGAAGTCATCTCCGAAATCAAAATATCTGTAACCGATAATAGTTTCAGCTGTTATATTTCTGATAAAACGTGAGAATACATTTCTCTCTGTTATGAAGGCTCCGCCTGTCAGAACACATGCAAGGTCTGCATCTGTTATCTGATAAGGATTAAGAGAATCCTCGAATCCAAGACAGGTTGTCTCAACCATAGGTATTGTTCCGTCAGGAAGGATCTCAATCTTCTCAACACAGCCACGTCTGGACATGATAGTTCCGTTAGTCATTCTGTGATAGAAAATGTACCACTGACCATTAACATTCATGATAGAACCATGGTCATTTCCACCCGGATAGTCAACGCCGCTGTCAATGATGAAACCTCTAAACTTAAAAGGTCCCTTAGGACTGTCTGATGTTGCATATGCCAGCTTCGGGCAGTCATTCGGTGAGTAGATCATGTAATATGTATCTCCCACCTTACGCATGGATGCGGCTTCAAAGAAACACTTATCGTCAGTATCAAAACCGTCTTCCGGACGAGGCTTGCTAGGAATAAAGTCCTCAATAACGCTTCCTTCTATCACCTCGTGCATGTTGTCGGGATTGATCTCTGCCATCTCTGACTTAAGGAATCCACAGTAAATATATACCTTTCCGTCATCATCGACCAGAACACCCGGATCGATGAATATACCGTTATTAAATGCTCCCTCAGGAAGATTTCCCGTATATGTGGACAGGAACTTGAACGGTCCTTCCGGCTTATCGCTTACGGCTACGCAGCCCTTCTGATTCTCAATATATGCATACAGATAATACTTTCCGTCCTTCTCTACAACGTCCGGTGCAAAGAGCTTAGACGGATCTACGGTATAGTCTGTATCAGATTCATGATCTCTTGTCTTTCCTACTCTGAAGATATCTCCGTGACATACCCACTGGTTTGGATTTGAAACCGGTGCGCTCCAGCACTTCAGAACATTATCGCAGAACTCTCCGTTGCCTGCTTTATCATGTGAACCATAAATATATACCCTGTCTCCGAACACTCTTGGTTCTCCGTCCGGAATATATTCCCATTTTGGTAAATATGGATTTGCCATTGTTACTTCCCCTTTAGTCTAAATCTTATCC
>ONEC01000119.1 GCA_900316715.1 uncultured Eubacteriales bacterium | reverse complement strand
GTTCCTCCGTATTCCTCCACAGTATCAGTCTGCTTAGCACCGCATCCTGTAAGTGAGACCGCAAGTAACATTGCGATAATCCCTTTATTTATCTTTTTTCTGATCATGATAGTCCTCCAACCTTTTTGTTAATCTAGTAATCATATATAATGTCAAGTAGACTTCCGTCCATGGCGTTCAGTAACACCACTGTCCCGGCATTCGTTGTTATAAACTCCCACGCCGGAATATATGTAGTCTCATCCGGGTTCTCCGGTGAATGAACCGGATAATATGCAATTCTCGCATATTCAAAACATAAACTGGACTCCGGACATTGGGTCACATCCAGATTATCGGTTACGGCTTCTTCAAAAGCACTTATAACATTGTCGTAATTCAGCATCGGTACGTTATAAGACAGCACATCGTCAAACTCTTTATCGATTGTAAGATTGTAACCAAGGATAGCTTCATCGGTAAAATAAACTATTCCTCCCTGATGTATTCCGTTTATTCCCTGACTCATATCAAAGAAGAAATCCTGATTGGCGAGCGATGCGCCGTAAGACGCTTCAAAACCGTTAAATTCATAACTGTTCGGTCCCATATTTTCCAGAACTTCCTTCAGATCATATATATTTTCAAGATCCCTCAGGCTTTCATGGCCGTTTTGCTGAAGCTTGGATTTTGAAAGAAATATTATATACTCTTTCTCATTTTCATATTCATCCTTCTGTATAGATCCTTCAGGTGTTTTCAGGCCAAGATCCGTTCTTATCTCACTGTCGGCCTCTGAAAGAATCGCATCATAATTTCTTTCCGGCTCTTCGCCTATTAATTCTTTTACATCCGGCACTGAAGCAAGTCCGGTCTCCATCCAGTATTCCGTCATATAATCGAGATCCGGATTTCCCAGAACCTCACCCGGATTCTTAGGAAAATAAGCCACATACTCGGCCTTTTCTTTCTTGTCATAACCTAAGAATAATTCATACTCGACTCCGTCACTCATTCCTTCATAAGTGTGTATAAAATACTCTTCTTCATCCTGCCAGCCCGGTGCTGTCGATGCCGTCATTACCTCTTCCGGGAGTTTTAAATCATCTCCGCTGACACTGTTATATTGGAGATATAAACCGTTTATTCCCTGGATCACTGTCTCGGAATCGCCTTCGGCGATACTGAGTTCTCTTTCAATCTTCTTGGCACTGTCACCCAGAAGATTTTTAACTATCTCCGATTCATTAATCTCCGATTCTTCAATAGTTGATATCTTATATGAAGGAAGCTCTTCCGTATCCTTTACCTCAACATTGATCTTTACATCAACCGATATACCCGAGGCCGTAAAGGTGCTTTCCCAGTAATGCTCGGCTCCGCCCAGCTTATCCACCAGACTTCCGTCCTCATCCGCAGACATATCTACAGGTTCTTTGACGGTTGTATTCCCCGTTTCTTCCGATAGCTGTTCTTCTGTCAACGTTGAGGCATCAGAAGTTTCCTCGATATTACCGTAATCTGCGACCTCGACTTTATCGCTTCCGCAGCCTGTCATAAATACCGACAGGCATAAAGCAAGTAATCCTCTGCTTATTTTTTTGACCATTTACTTTTTCTCCTAACCTCCAACAAAAGCTTAGCATGCTGATCTCTTTTGTTTACAACGTGATAATAAACTCAAAATGCATCCAAAATGCATACTAATGTTTAAGTAATTATTAAAATATATTAATTCGGAAACAGAATCATAGATTGAACGTAAAAAAATCCGGCAGGAACCTATCCCTGCCGGACGAAGCCATAATAATATTTATATGTAAGTCTTAGTTAAGGTATCCCTTAAGCTTCTCAGCCATGTCTGTCTTCTCCCATGGAACATCGATATCTGTTCTTCCGAAGTGTCCATAAGCAGCTGTCTGCTTATAAATAGGACGACGAAGGTCAAGCATCTTGATGATTCCTGCCGGACGAAGATCGAAGTTTTCCCTTACAATCTCAACGATCTTATTATCTGAAAGACGTCCTGTTCCAAATGTATCAACGAAGATTGATGTAGGTCTTGCAACACCGATTGCATATGAAAGCTGTACTTCGCACTTATCTGCAAGTCCTGCAGCTACAATATTCTTAGCTACGTAACGTGCAGCGTATGCAGCTGAACGGTCAACCTTTGTTGGATCCTTTCCTGAGAAAGCTCCGCCGCCGTGACGAGCGTATCCACCGTAGGTATCAACGATGATCTTACGTCCTGTAAGTCCTGAATCTCCGTGAGGTCCACCAATTACAAAACGTCCTGTTGGGTTGATAAAGAACTTTGTGTTCTCATCGATCATTTCTACAGGAAGAATCTCATCAAAAACATACTTCTTGATGTCTTCATGGATCTGCTCCTGTGATACTTCCTCACTGTGCTGAGTTGAAAGAACAACTGCGTCAAGTCTTGCAGGCTTGCCCTCCTCATCATACTCAACTGTAACCTGAGTCTTTCCATCAGGTCTGAGATAAGGAAGTGTACCGTTCTTACGAACCTCTGTAAGACGTCTTGAAAGCTTATGTGCAAGTGAGATCGGATATGGCATAAGTTCAGGTGTTTCGATTGATGCATAACCAAACATCATACCCTGATCTCCTGCACCGATTGCTTCGATTTCTTCATCACTCATCTGGTTTTCCTTAGCTTCAAGAGCCTTATCAACTCCCATAGCAATATCTGCACTCTGCTCATCTATTGCAACAATAACACCGCAGGTATCGCAGTCAAAACCATACTTAGCTCTGTCGTAACCAATCTCTCTTACTGTATCACGTACAGTCTTCTGAATATCTACGTATGCGCTTGTAGATATCTCACCCATAACAAGTACCAGACCTGTAGTTACTGCTGTCTCGCAGGCTACACGGCTGTTTGGATCCTGACGAAGCATCTCGTCAAGGATGGCATCTGAAATCTGGTCACAGATTTTATCCGGATGTCCTTCTGTAACGGACTCAGATGTGAAAAGTCTTCTTTCCATGTTTGCTCCTTTCGTAATAAAAACTCCTCGACATCGAGGAAGTTTACACTTCCTCGATGATGCGAACTCGCCAAAGTCCCAAATCTGCTGAAAGCAGATATACATGGAAAAAAACATTACGCTCATATGCATAAATGCATGAGCGCATGTTTTTCCCATGCATATGCTTCGCATATGCGACCTTGGCTCGCTTAACGCACAAAAAAATCCGGCTGTGAGCACAGTCGGATTTGATAAGTATCATCTTTCAAATCCTCTTATTGCTCACGTAATAACGTGCTCAGGCAGGCACCTTCGTATGCATATAATATCCCTATTAGATGCTATCGGGTTGCCGTGGCTTCATCGTTCCTTGTAACTCCACCACTCTGAATAAGAGTATTTTCTTTAGTCAACGATATTAAGTTACTATATCTCTCTATATATGTCAACAGAAAATTATACAGAATAATCTGCAAGATAATCCCAGAACTTATTCTCGTATTCTGCACAGGTTATAAATATGCTGCACAGCTTCTCTGTTTCTTCATCATCAATGTCTGACGCCTCTCTGTCAAGGGCCTCTATCCATGCCTGGTTGGCATCGATATATTCTTTACAGCTATAAGCATCAAACCAATCTTTATATGGAGATGCAGGAAGTATGTCTCTATATCTGTCAGATAAAACCTGCCCTATATGGGCATAGTTCCATGAACACTGCAGCATGGCAGTAAGTCCGGCAAGGATTCCGCCTTCCTCCAGCATGGATCTCATATATCCCATATAGCCCTCTATAACGTCAGCTTTTATGCCGCCGCTTATATCTTCATCAGATATTCCCAGTTCCTTCATGGCCGGAATATGAACCCTGTAAGTCTCGTTCTCCGTATCACTTATGACACAAGTAAGAAAATCCTTTAGTTCTTCATTCTCTGCAAGACTCTTTATATCCTTCAGAAGCTCTATGTAGTCTAAAAGATACATATAGTCCTGAAGCATGAAATTACGGAACTTCATCGGGTCCAGCGTTCCATGAGCCATTTCACTGAGAAATGTTTTCTCCAGCGTTTCAGTCCAGGGCTTATCTACTTTTGAAACAAGTATCTCTGACAGCTTCATACTTCCCTCTCCGCTTATCACATTTCTACTTCTGAGCGATGATTGCTACGTATCCGCCGCTCTTATATCCTTCTACAACTTCTTCAGGCTCTTCATTAGTATACATCGGATTCTTAACAAGTGTCTGATAGAAGTCAAACTTCTCAATTCCAAGATTCTTTAATACTTCAATCTTCTCTTCTGTTGAATGCCATACACCTGAAGCTGCAAGAGCAAGAGGATATGGAAGAGCAGGCATAGCTCCTTCAAGATACTCATGGTCATAAGTATTAAGGCTCTTTCCAAGAAGATACATGAATCCAAATGCACTCTCCTTCGGAACATCAAGAAGAATAAGCTTTCCATCAGGCTTAAGTGCTTTAAGTGCCTTCTCATAAACCGGTGTAAGATTCTCCATGTAGCTTGAGCTTCCATTAAAATATATAATATCGTATGTATTATCAGGAAGATCCACATCCTCGATAAGACCATACTTGATTATATTGATACCACGCTTCTCAGCTATCTTACCCATATCTTCTGATGGCTCGATACCTTCGATATTTGAGCTGTCGATATAGCTCTCGAAGAGTCCGCTTCCACATCCAACTGATAAAAGCTTCTTACCTGTTATATCTCCGAGAACCTTCTTGAAGAGTCTGAGCTCACTGGTAAAAAGATTATCATTTACCATGAACCACTCATCATACTTACTTGCATAACCATCGAATTTCTGCTTACCTGTATTACTCATTTTTATTTCTCCTAAATCTATTAAATACAATTATCAATTTGTACTATTGCACTCTTGCGATTAATTAAGTATCGCATAATTATGTGCCAGCGGACCTGAGCCCTTTCCAAGATCCAGCATGGCTTCAAGTGCACCTGAAAGATATGCCTTTGCATTTTCAATAGCCTGAACAAGTTCGCATCCCTTTGCCAGATTTGATGCGATTGCACTTGAAAGTGTACATCCTGTTCCATGGGTGTTAGGGTTGTCGATTCTTCTTCCCTCAAACCATACAGGCTCGCTCATGGACTTTGCAAATAAGACATCATTTGCATCATTGATACGATGTCCGCCCTTTACAAGTACAGCACAGCCAAAACGCTCTACAAGCACCTTTGCTGCCTTCTCCATATCTTCCTTATCTTTGATAGTCATATCAGCTAATATCTCTGCCTCCGGAATGTTTGGTGTTATAACCGCTGCCAGAGGGAGAAGCTTTTCTTTAAGAGTATTTATAGCTTCATCTTCTATAAGACGTGAACCGCTTGTAGCTACCATTACAGGATCAACTACAATATTTGATGCCTTATAAGACTTCAGTTTATCAGCGATGATTTCAATAAGCTGAGATGATGAAACCATTCCAACCTTCACCGCATCCGGGAAAATATCCTCGAATATGGCATCCAGCTGCTTACTAAGAAATTCCGGTGATACTTCAAGTATCCCTGTTACTCCGGTGGTATTCTGCGCTGTGAGAGCTGTGATCGCACTCATGGCATATACACCGTTCATTGTCATAGTTTTGATATCCGCCTGGATACCGGCGCCTCCACTGGAATCACTTCCAGCTATGGTTAATGCTGTGTTCATATTTCTACCTTCTTTCTTTATTATTTGTCAGCATTTTTTATAAAGCGGCATAAGGTGGTGCCCCCAATCTGCCGCTGTTATTGTTATACTATCTCACTAACAACCTGCTTCAATCTGCTTGTAGCTGCCGGAATGTCTTCCTGGGCATAAATCGCACTTATAACTGCAATACCGCATATACCGCTTCCTGCAAGCTCTTTGGTATTATCCACTGTTATTCCACCGATTGCAATTACCGGAATTGAAACAGCCTCACATATAGCCTTTAATGTCTCATGCGACACTTCCACTGCATCATCCTTGGAACCTGTCGGGAATACCGCTCCGACTCCAAGATAATCTGCTCCTCTCTTCTC
>ONEC01000123.1:5560-6312 GCA_900316715.1 uncultured Eubacteriales bacterium | reverse complement strand
GGGTGCTGGACATAAGTTTTAATTCCAGAAAAGATAACAGAGTTCATTACAAGTTTATCCCATGCAAGCTGGAATACTCGGTTAAGAACGATAAGTTCAGACTCTATGCGGTAGAGCGAAGAATGAGTGAGAAGTACGGCAGGAAGGACAGACTGTATACCATTAACCTTTCCAGGATAGGCGAGA
This sequence comes from uncultured Eubacteriales bacterium, assembly GCA_900316715.1. Classification (GTDB taxonomy): domain Bacteria; phylum Bacillota; class Clostridia; order Lachnospirales; family Lachnospiraceae; genus Eubacterium_Q. Next base: position 6,126 of record ONEC01000123.1, on the reverse strand, counting down.
TAATAGAGACAGATAAGTTTATCGGACCAGATGAAGAACCGGACTTGGACAGTCTTATTACCAGTGGTTATTATAAGGAACCGGCAACTTTGCTTATCAAAACAGAGAGAAATGCACTGGAGAGGGCTATGCTGCAGTTCGCCCAATATAAGAAGAACACGGTACGGATCAGTGATAATCTATATAAGTGCGAGATATTCTATAACGAGACTAGCGAGACAGAGCTTCTGATAGAGGTTCTCTCTTTCGGCTCCGCGGTAGAAGTTATGGGCAGCGAGAGATTTAAGAAGCTGTTTAAGCAGAGAATAGAAAAGCAGAAAGCGTTGTTCGAAAGAATATAACTGTGCCGTATGTCCGGTTCGCAGCTTTTTTGAAATGATATAAAAAACAAAATAGTATATCCTTACATCATCGAAAACAAAACACGGCGGGGTAGCTCAAGTGGAAGAGCACGTAGAAAAATGAATCCTGTTCGGGATTCTGACAGCAACTGATTCCCATTAGGACGGTGTTGCAGGTTCGAGTCCTGTCCTCGCTACGATGAAAAGGTAAGGTGATACTATGAG
>ONEC01000123.1:0-5548 GCA_900316715.1 uncultured Eubacteriales bacterium | reverse complement strand
TTTACAAGAACAGAGAATGGTGCTGTTGCACTGAATACTACTGGAGCGGCATGTCTTGACTTCTTCAGTACAGTAGGTGCATTAAGACAGACGGATGATGTAAGAATAGAGAGACTCTTTGCAGAGGCTTATAAGGAAAATCCTCTTATAGCAACAAAGACTGCTTTCTATGCAAGAGACATAAGAGAAGGTCTCGGAGAAAGAGATACCTTCAGAACGATTATCAGATATATGGCTGAGAAGCACCCTGAGGCTCTCAGATCAAATATAAGACTTATCCCTGAGTATGGCAGATTTGACGACCTTTATACACTTGTAGGCACTCCTCTCGAAGACGAGATGTGGGCTTATATGAAGGAACAGTTCGAGGCAGATGTACAGGCACTTCATACTACCGGAGAAATATCCCTTCTTGCAAAGTGGATAAAGACCGCAGATGCCAGCTCAAGGAAGACAAGAAAGATGGGTATACTAACAGCCCAGAAGCTGGGTTACTCTGTATATGAGTTTAAGAGAATAGTGCGTGCATTGAGATATGCGATCGATGTAGTTGAAGTAAAGATGTCTGCAAACCAGTGGGCTGAGATCAACTACAGCACAGTTCCTGCAAGAGCTATGATGGTATATAGAGACGCATATGCGAGACATGACAGCAAGCGTTTTAATTTTTATATCGATGCTGTAGCAAAGGGAGTAGAAAAGATAAATGCGTCAACACTCTATCCATATGATATAGCGAAGAAGTTCCTGCTTAATGGTACTGTGTATAGAAGAGAGGCTCTTAACGAGTCTGAGAAGAAAGTGTTGGAGGCACAGTGGAAGGCACTTCCTGACTATACAGGTGATGGTGTAAATGCACTTGTTATGGCAGATACTTCCGGTTCCATGTATACCATGGACGCACAGCCACTGGCATCAGCTGTAGGACTTGCGATATACTTCGCAGAAAGAAACCGAGGAGACTTCCATAATCTCTTTATGACCTTCAGCGGTTCACCGGAGATAGTAACTCTTAAGGGTGAGACCTTAGAGCAGAAAGTTAAGAATGTAATGAAGGCCAGCTGGGGAATGAATACAGATCTTGAGGCTGCATTTAAGAGAGTTCTGAACCTGGCAGTGAAGAACCATACTCCGGCCGAGGATATGCCAAAGTCCATAATAGTAATATCCGATATGGAGATAGACTATTGCGGCAACAGGGACTGGACTTTCTATGACAACATGAGAGCACGCTTTGCAGCAGAGGGTTATGAGATACCAAACATAGTTTTCTGGAATGTAAACAGCAGACATGATGTGTTCCATGCTGATTCCAAGAGACGCGGTGTACAGCTTGTATCAGGAGCCAGTGCTACAACCTTTAGATCCCTTCTGTCGGTGATCGGAATGACACCGGTTGAGGCTATGGAGTCAGTACTTAACGCTGAAAGATACGATGCCATAAGTGTAGGATAATGAATATGGAGAACGGTTTCTGACAGAGGCCGTTCTCTTTTTATCTTTAAACCGTTCGGTGGAAATGTTAAAATAGAGGACGTGAGTATCACGTATTGGAGGCTTTTTTTAATGATTTACTTATGGTATGCAGCTTTAGTTATTCTGCTGTTTTTTGGAGTTAAGTTCTGCAAGGTAAAAGAATGGAATGAAGGCAATATGTCTTTCAATCAGACAAAGTGCTTTCTGGGGTTCTGTGCAGTTATTATTGTATTTCATCATATTGCTCAGGATACATGTGCTTCCTGGGTCAATCCCCGATTCGTAAGACATGGTCTTGATATATTCTTAACAGCCGGATATCCGATGGTTGCAATGTTTTTCTTCTGTTCAGGATATGGTCTCTATAAAAGTGCCAGATCAAAGGAGAATTTCTTCAAAAGATATATCCCGGCCAGGATAATTCCGATCCTTATTCCGACTATACTTACACTCATCGTATATATCTGTTTCAGAATTTGGAGAGATATCCCGCTTAATTTCGATTCTCCTATTGCTGTAAATGCTCATGAGACCTGGCATCCATATGTATGGTACGTGCCGTGTATAATATACTTATATATTATTTTCTACTTCGGTTTCGGATTCTCAAAGAAGGACTGGGTAGGAATTACCATAGTTTCTCTGGGAATAGTCGGATATATAGTATTCTGTATTATATTCGCATACGGTTCGTGGTGGTACAATACGCCGCATATGTTCCTTATAGGAATACTTATTGCGAAGTATGAGAAACGATTCTTTGAAAGCTGCAAAAAGCTTTATATCCTGAAACTTCTCATAGTAATCGCGTTATGTGTGGTTTTCCGTTATCTGGGTGATAATGCCGGCTGGGATTATCTGAGGCATTTCCACCATATGTATACTTCGAAATATGCGACCATATGTGAAGTGCTCAATACAGTATGTCAGATTATATATACCTTTACCTTTATAGCACTTTATTATCTGCTGAGCATGAAGATAAAGCTGGGGAATAAGGTTCTCAGTTTCCTGGGCAAGATTACCCTTGAGTTATATCTGATCCACGGAATATTTATCCATATGTTCGGATACTATATGATCCGCGAAGGCAAAAAGCCTGTATATTATATAGCAAATGTACCGCTGTTTATTCTGGTAGTATTAGGACTTTCCATACCGATTTCCTACGGCATGAGTCTGTTGGATAAGAAGGTGGGACAGGCACTGAAACCAAAGAAATAGTAAATGAGAGATCTGTCAAATGATTCTGAACCAGTATGAAAATGAAATATATAATGCAATAGATGAGGAGGACGCTATGGCAAGAACAAGATTTGCGCTCAGCTGCGCACTGAGACACGTATTTTTAAATGATTTTGGATTAGAAAGAACCTTTATCATGAAGGATCTGGCTGCACTGGTTATCTACTATGCAGACGAGACAACACCGGGAGATATCATGGCAAATTATGAGAAGCTGAATAACTGGATTCTCAGATATGAGCTTATGAAGCAGTTCCAGATCAACAATGGTGAGGCAACTATAGAGCAGATCATAAATGGTCTGAATGAGATAAATGTGACGGCTCTTATGCATTTTGTAAAGAGAAAGGCAACAGAAGCCGGTGACTTTACACTGGAGAAACTTAAGGGCGACAACGATAAGTGGTAAAAGCGTTGTAACAGGCTTAATCTGTTCTTAATTTGACATAAATGCCTTTTCAGTCATATAATTCCTAACGAACGTTAAAAGGGTTTTAGTGCTCGGCCTTATGGCTTAAGCACGAAGGGAGGAAAAATGAAAATCGACAGAGAAGGCGTAGAGCAGATTCTTGATCTGCAGGTAAACGCCGGACGTATTACTCCGCAGATCAAGGAAGAACGACTGCGCGAGTATGATGCGAAGGTGCAGCAGATGACACAGCAGCAGTACGGTGATCAGATGCAGGGTCCGCAGATGAATGGCGGACAGCCGGTTAAGTACCCGTATATCGCAAAAAGCGATCAGGAGCAGTATCTGAATGGTGTAGAGATGGTAGCACTGCTTGCAATGGTGGTAATACTGATGAAAGCAGCTGCTGATAAATCTACTTTTATGGTAGAGTTCTGTATGGGTCTGATGTTTGCTTTCGTGGCCGTAAAGATTATCACAAAGGATATTGAAAAGGGCAGAAAGCTTTCTTACATTCCTATTCTTGCGGCAGTAGTCGGATTTGGAATGCTGGGCCTTGCATTTTATACCAAGTATGGAAGTGCAGAGCTTAAAGATGCTGTTTCGGCACATAATGATCTTATCGGATCAATATGTATCATTGCCTTAGGAGCAGGTATGATAATCGGAAATCTGCTCAGCAGACGTAATTCATCGAAGGTTTATACGGTGCCTGTACAGGCAGTGTGCGTGGAGCTTAAGAGTCCGAAACATGGTTCACATGTTCCGGTAAAGCTGTCACCGGTTTACGAATATACATATAATGGTGTTACACACAGAGTGCAGAACAGCTATTATAGTAATAAAGGATATCCAAGAGCAGGAGAAACAAGAGAAATCTTTATCAACCCTGATAGAGCTGATGGATATTTTGATCCGATCATGTCGAAGTCTACATCCATAGGACTTACGCTTATAGGTGGATTCTTCATATTCATGGGTGTTCTGGTGCTTATTCTTGGATAGTACAAAGGGGGGCTTTGTAATGGGGATGTTAAGTGAGGAAAAGTATCAAAGTACTAAGAGAAAGATTAAATCCGCATCGCTGATAATACTTCTGATAGGTCTTTTGGCAGGAGGCCTGCTGATATTTATGGGATATTCCAGAGGAAGCAGGTATGACAAGAACAAGATCAGGGTTGAAATGAATCAGGAGTTCATGAGCAGCGGCTTTAGCGAGAGATATTATGAACTTCAGGAGGATCTGAACAAGTCACATTCTTCCATAGTATTTTATATGTTTGGTGGATTTGTAATTGTAGCTTCCTGCATGTTTTCAGGCTTTGTATATCTTACTTCGAAGGGACGTGAGATTGCCGCATATCAGGCACAGCAGATACTTCCTATAGCTCAGGAAGGGATGCAGAGGATGGCTCCTACAGCCAGAGAGGTAATGAGAGAGTCTGCTCCTGTGTATGGAGAAGTGGCAAAGGAAATTGCCAAAGGTGTTAAAGAAGGTTTAAAAGACGAATAAGTAAAATACAGTATTATCCCCCTGATTCCGTTGAGGAATCAGGGGGATCGATTTATATTAATTGTTAAATAAGGTTCTTTGTATCAATAATTCTTTATCGTAGTTATATAGTATATCAAAGCGTGTATTATCTCCGGTGAATGAACATATAATGGAGTTGGTATCAGTTACCTCCTCAATATCTATAAAGTTATACTTATCAGTCATTTCTTCTATAAAGTCATTAAGTTCATCGGATGTTGACTTAACTATATCAAAGGTTATATGAATGTGCTCCTGATTGATTATAAAGGAGAAACCTTCTGTGAATAAGTAATCTCCATATCCTATGCCTGTTCCATAGTATTTTGCGGCATACTCTGCATTTACAAGATTGTAGTTATATGGTTCGCTGCTGTAATACTGAGCCTTCTGCTTGATATAGGGATCACTGAAAGAATTAGGAGATTCATTAGTTAAATGTTCGGCGATGTCTTCGTAGTTGACATCAGGATCATATATATCCGGAATGTAGGACATATATGTCTTTTTCTTCTGGGGATTGCCCTTTTCCGGATTGCTTTCATAATCCATTGAAATCAAAACGGGAAGGGTTGTATCTATTTCTGTATTTACAGAACTTAACTGTTTTACACTGTTATCAGAATCCTTCTGTTTATTACTATGGAAAAATACAATTCCCGTGATTAAAGCTATAGCAGCCAGTCCTATGATAAATGGGGTTTTTTTTGATTGTTTCATACGAATATCCTCCTTTCGCAGTATTTTATTCCGAGTGTAATTGTTATGATATTTAGATGATAAAACGCTGATGTAACATAGATGTAATAGAGATTCCCTAAATTTGTAAATTATTTAGAATTTATTAATATTGAAAAATTGTCCATAAATCATAGAAACAGTCC
>ONEC01000159.1 GCA_900316715.1 uncultured Eubacteriales bacterium | reverse complement strand
TCCATACCTTCCGCGCTTTCATACGGTACCAGAATCATTCTTTTTACTTTGTCATCTGCTTCAGTTAATGTTTTCACTGCATTTTTAAAGCTGATATAAGAAGAAACTTCAGGTATTATGCCTCTTCTGGACTGCTTAGCTGCTGCTTCAGCAATCTTTCTGTAGCGTTCCAACTTCTTATCCTGCTTCTTATCATCAAGTTTTACAACGGTTCTCTCCATCATCACAGGGATGATCTCAGCCGCACCAAGCTCAACTGCTTTCTGAATTATAAGCTCGAATTTATCAGCCTTAGGCACTCCCTGAAACAAACGAAGCTTAACAGGAAGCTCAGCATTACAGTCATGAATATCGACTATATCTGCAGTGACCACATCACTAATTGACGCTATTACACATTCATAATCTCTGGAAGAACCATCGCTTACCGTGATGCTGTCACCTACAGTGAGACGCAGTACATTTTTAATGTGATTAACATCTTCACCTTCAATAGTGACTGATTTATTAAGTTCACTCAGATTATCTACATAAAATCTATGCATGTAATTCACCATTAACCAATCAGGGTTCTACTGCTTCTGTCTGCAGACTATACTTACCCATTCATTCATATGAACTATATCAAGAATCTCAAATCCGTTATTGGTAAGAGCGGCTGTTACATCCTTCTCTCGTGTATCAATAATACCGGATGTAATAAAGATTCCATCATCTTCCAGATAATCACGGACCACTCCTGACAGAGGAATTATAACATCTGCAAGGATATTCGCAACAACAATATTATATTTTCTGGCAGGAATAGAATCCTCTCCTCCAAGGGAAAGATCAACCATTTCTGCAGGAGTAAGCGGTGTTGAGATTCCTGAACCGAGGCTTCCGTTCTTATAAGCCTCTTTTTCTGAATCTGTCATCTTCTCACCGATAAAATTCTTGGAAAGCAGATTTCCGGCACTGAAATCTATTCTATCTTCTGAAAGACCATTAGCCTCAGCGTTGATCTTACTTGATTCAACAGCCTGTGGATCAATATCAAGACCATGTACATAGCCTGCACCCATTACAACCGCAGCTATAGAAAGAATACCGCTTCCGCAGCCGATATCGAACACAGACGGACCTTCAGAATGCTCTGTATTATACTGGCCTATATACTTTTCAAGCTGCCCCAGACAAAGCTTTGTAGTCTCATGTGTACCTGTTCCGAAAGCCATAACAGACTCAATCTTGATAACCTTGTCAGTATCCTTTTTATCCGGATACTCTGACCATACAGGCTCTATTACCAGATTATCATATAATCTGAATGGTTTATAATACTGCTTCCAGTTGTCATTCCATGTTGTGTCATCTGTCGTATCTGTTAACATAATATTTTTACTGCCAACCGGAAGGAATTCTTCAAGACGATTCATCTCTTCAAGCACTAATGCTTTGATACGTTCAACCTCTTCATCAGACTTAAGAAAACATGAAACCTTGGCACTTCCATCGTCTTCAGCTGCCATAAGTGGTACATCGACAAACATTTCTTTTAATTCATCTTCTGTAAGCGGAACGTTATCTTCAATAAGTACACCTTCTGCACCGTTATCATTAAGGAACTCACTGATAAGGTCTACTGCTTCCACGCTGGTTTCTATTGTTAGTTTTTTCCAGATCATATTATTCTTCCTTCTATAACACAAATACATGCCTCTTGAGAAAACCCAAAAGGCATGTAATAAACTGATTTATGAGGAACTTACTTTCTAAATCCCTTTTTCTTCTTATGATCTCCAAATGAGAATCCGCCTGAATCAGTTGAGGATCTTGCATTTACTCCTGTAGCAGATGCATTCTCATACTGATTAAGTATCGACTTCTGTTCCTCTGTAAGATTCTCAGGAACCTGTACAATAAGTGTTACATAATGATCACCACGAACAGACTTGTTACGAAGTGTAGGAACACCCTTGCCTCTAAGCTTAACCTTAGTATTGGTCTGAGTACCAGGAGCTATATCATAGCTGTAAGGGCCATCAATAGTCTGAAGTGAAACCTTACCGCCAAGAGCTGCCTGTGTAAATGATATAGGCTCTGATGAGTAAAGATCATAACCCTGTCTTGTAAATGTAGCGTGTCTGTCTACAAGGATAGTTACGAGAAGATCTCCTCTCTCACCACCATTGATACCAGGCTCACCCATCTCTCTAAGACGGATACTCTGACCATTATCAATACCTGCAGGAACCTTTATCTGAATCTTCTTCTTACTCTTTACATATCCGGAACCGGCACAGTTTGAACACTTGAACTTAATGATCTTACCACTACCCTGACAATCAGGACATGTAGTAATAGTTCTTGCCATACCAAACAGTGACTGCTGTGTAAATGTAACCTGGCCCTTGCCGGCACACTTGCCACAAGTCTCTGCCGGATGTCCCGGCTGAGCACCTGAGCCCTTACATACAGGACACTCATCCTTAAGAGGAAGCTCTATCTCTGTCTGAGTACCGAATACAGCCTCTTCAAATGTACATCTAACCGTTGTACGGATATCTGCACCCTTTACAGGACCATTTGACGCTCTCTGTCTGCTTCCGCCGCCGAACATATCGCCGAAGATATCACCGAAGATATCGCCCATATCAGCAAAATCAAATCCGCCGAATCCATCTCCGCCGTTCTGCTCAAAGGCTGCGAATCCTCTTGTATCATACAGTTTTCTCTTTTCAGGGTCACTGAGAATAGCATATGCTTCAGAACACTCTTTGAATTTCTCCTCAGCTTCCTTATCACCCGGATTTGCATCCGGATGATACTTCTTAGCCAGAACTCTGTATGCCTTCTTTAATTCGTTATCGGAAGCATTTCTCGCTACTCCAAGGACCTCATATAAATCTCTTCTTTCGTCAGCCATTTATATTTCCCTCGCTACTCTTATACTTCCTTGAAATCTCCATCAACAACATCATCATCGCTGAAATTTGGAGTACCAGCGCCAGTACCTGCATTTGCTCCAGGACCATTCTGCTCATAGAGCTTCTCAAAGAGCTGCTGAGCACTTGTCATGAGTGACTCACGACCAGACTTAAGCTTCTCTACATCGTACTCTGAAAGATTATCTATATCTGTACCATCAATGATTGTCTTAAGAGACTTAAGCTCTTCCTCAACCTTCTTCTTATCAGCTTCCGGAAGCTTATCTCCAACTTCGTTAAGAGCCTTCTCTGTCTGGAATACGATAGCATCAGCATCGTTACGAACCTCAACGCCTTCCTTACGCTTCTTATCAGCTTCTTCGTAAGCCTGAGCTTCCTTAACTGCTCTCTCGATATCCTCATCGCTGAGTGATGTACCAGATGTGATTGTGATATGCTGCTCACGTCCTGTACCAAGATCCTTAGCAGAAACGTTAACAATACCGTTAGCATCTATATCGAATGAAACCTCGATCTGTGGAACACCTCTTCTTGCAGGAGCGATACCATCAAGTCTGAAACGTCCGAGTGACTTGTTGTCCTTAGCGAATTCACGCTCACCCTGAACGATGTTGATATCAAC
>ONEC01000120.1 GCA_900316715.1 uncultured Eubacteriales bacterium | reverse complement strand
GCGGAGTATACTAAAATGTTTGCCGCAAAGATGGGTTATTCCGGTGATGAACTGGAGGATATCCATAGAATAGCGCTTCTTCATGATATTGGTAAGATAAGTACACCGATCGATATCCTGAACAAACCTGGAAAACTTACAGACGAAGAGTTTGCTATCATGAAGCAGCACGCCGCAAACGGATATGAGATTCTGAAGGGAATCACTGTCATGCCGAATCTTGCACTTGGTGCAGGATATCATCATGAGAGAATAGATGGAAAGGGATATCCAAGAGGCCTTAAGGGTGATGAGATCCCTGAGATAGCGCAGGTTATAGCAGTTGCGGACTGTCTGGATGCTATGACATCAACAAGACCTTATCGTAAAGCTATGCCGCTTTCTAAGGCCATCAGCATCATAAAGGATATATCAGGAACCCAGCTGAGTTCCAAGGTGGTAGATATATTCCTTCAGCTCGTGGATGAAGGCGCTTTCGATGAACTGAGAGCTGAGACGGAAGGACAGCAGGAAGAGAAGAAAGAAGAGAGACCGGAAGGAAAGACCGAAGAAAAGAAGGAAGATAAAGCAGAAGAAAAGACTGAAGATAAAAAGGCTTAAGAGAGTGGCATAAGGGTGTAAAAATATAGGGTATAGACGAATGACGGGAGGGGTTATATGTTTACCTGGAATCTCCAATACGTATCAAAGACAAGACTTGCCGATTCATTAAAACAGCTGATGATCGATTACGGAAAGAATAATGATATCCTTATAAGGATTCATACATCGATACACGAACCTGATGATGCGGTGGATCTTGCTGCATTTATCAAAAGTATTGTTCCGAGAGCACATATCTTCGGAACGAGTACATCTGCCGTTATTAACGACGGAAAGCTGTTGCATGATCAGTGCATTATATCTATCACACAGGTATCGGAGGGAAGCATCCTCTCAGCGAGAGTTCCTACTTTCGATACGAAGACCGGTGAGATGATAGATGCACATGAATTGGGGATGAATATTAAGGCAAAGGTAGTAAGAGATGATACGAAACTTATGCTGACATTTTTTACTCTTCTCTATCCGGATGTAGCCAGATTCGTAAATATGAGTAACGAACTTATGCCGGGAGTTCAGATGATAGGCGGTGTAGCCGAGAAGAATGATCTGAACGGGGATACTTACGGAGGTCTGGGCTTTATCTTTGATGAGAACGGAAGTTCGGATAAGGATGCAATCTTTGTATCTATCAGCGGAGAAGGCGTTGACAGGGTAACTTCCTTTGTTTCGGGAGCCCAGGTTGTAGGTGAAGAACTTACCATAACCGAGACAGACGGTAGGAAAATAATAACCATAGATGACAGACCGGCATCACAGGTATTCCTGGAAGGTGTGGGAGATAAGATAAAAGAGAATCCGCAGATGGGCTTCTTCTTTCCTTTTGTATATACGGGGGAAGTGGATGCTCCGTTTATGGTCGGTTATCAGGATGACGGGCTTCTTATAAGTCATAATACGATCATAGGAGCGAAAATCAAAAGAGCTTTCATATATGACAGAAAGATAATATCCGACAATCGAAAAATGTTTAATAAAGTTGAATCTTTCGATAAAGCGGAGACTATATTCGGATATTCCTGTAGAGAAAGATTGAGAGTATATCCGAACAGTGCAAACTGGGAACTGTCCATATATGAAAATTCAAATATGAGCGGATGTCTGACAAACGGCGAGATAAGTTCGGCGAACGGTAAGAATGTTTTTACGAACTGTTCTTTTGTTGTGTCGGTACTGGGAGAACAGGAGGGAATGCAGAACTATAATCCGTATGCATTTTCTCACGTCGGTATACTTGCTGAGGATAACAGGGATCTGATCGATTATCTTGTGGAAATCGAAAGCAGCAGTGATGAGGAGAAATCTTCTCTCAGTGACAGCATTCTCCATATGGTAAAAGAATTCGAGATAAAGCTTCTGTATTCGGAAAAAGAAGGTATAGCCAACGAGGCCGCTCTCAATATGGATATAAAGATGGGCGGTTATGACAGAGTATGTATTATAGATGTTCTGGATACAACGGGTATGCCTATAGTATTTTCGGAACAGCTTATTGAGAAAACGTATAATTACTACATCTCAAGGTGCACTTCATTTGCTACCAGAATGGACTATCGAATGTATCTCATAGATCACTGGAAGGTAGCGATAGCGGCTCCTTCATATACGGTGTCACTGTCGAACTTTGCGGATGATATGAGAATACTTCAGAAAGAGTTATTTGATGCATCGGAAGAATATATTTCTATCGTTCCGGTGTTCTGCGTCATAAATGACTGTACGGTGGACGGCCTGGAAACGATATACAACTCCGCACGTATAGATATGATGCATAAAAATGAGCAGTTTCTGATATGCGACAACGAAGAGGGCAGTATAGATGAGGAGAGCATAAGAAAGAAATACCACATGGTAAATGTTATAAATCATGCTCTTTCGAATGATAAGGTTATTCCGTATTTTCAGGGAATATATGATAACAAAAACAAAACCATACATCATTATGAATCACTGATGCGTCTCATGGATGAGAACGGAAAGGTATATTATCCGGGAGATTTCCTTGATGTAGCCAGATCTTTCGGACTTTTGTATGATTCAATATCAAAGGCCATGATTGCAAAGGTCTTTAATATATTTAAGGACAGTAAGGATAAGAGTGTAAGTATCAATATCGGAATGCGGGATATAAAGAACGAAGATCTTATGGGTTTTATATACGGATTCCTTGCTACGGCGCAATATCCTAAAAATTTCGTATTTGAGATTCTTGAGAATGAAGATGTTGATGATTATGATATGCTCCTCAGGTTTGTGGATACCATTCATAAGCTGGGAGCAAAGATATCAATAGATGATTTCGGAAGCGGATATTCAAACCTGAGGCATATAGCCGATATCAATTCCGATTTTATAAAGATTGACGGCTCTATAGTGAGAGATTGTAACGAGAATAAAGAATCGGAGAATCTGGTTGCCATAATAGCAGGTTGGAAGAAGCTGATACTCCGTGATATAGAAATAGTTGCGGAGTATGTGGAGAATGAAGCGATTCAGGAGAAACTCCTGGAATATGGCATAGATTATTCCCAGGGATATCTCTTTTCGAAACCATCTCCTGAAATACCTGAATTACAGTGAATGAAAGTGGTGTGATCTATGAAGAACGGTGAGAAGAAAAAGACCATAGGTCTTGTTTTGGAAGAGGCACATTCGGACTTTTCGAAATCCATCATTCACAGCGTCGTACATGCGATGATGAACAGAAAAGACCTGAAGCTGATAGTGGTTCCGGGACGTCAGGATGTTGATGAAGTAACGGTATTATCGGAAGATATAGTACATCGTTATAAGAGAATGTATAACCTTATATATAAGATCAACGGAAATATACATTTTGACGGACTTATATTTACACTGCCAAACTATAGACCTTTTCAGGATGATATATTCGGAAATGTTCCTAAGGTTTTTGTGGCTACCACGTCGGATAAGGAAGTGACAGTAAATTATAATGATGAGATGGGCATCAGAGAAGCGATAGATTATCTGGTTAAGATAAAGGGTGTCACAAAGATATGTATGATCGGCGGAAGAGATGAGAATGCCGATGCACAGAAGAGAAAGAGCATATTCATAAAGTGTCTTGAAGATAACGGGCTGATATATAACGACTTAATGTATGAGAAGTCGGATATGTCTGAAAATTCACATGCTGCAGCCGCAAAACTTCTGAAGAATAATCCGGACGCGCAGGCGGTATTTTGCGTCAACGATCCTACGGCCTGCGGTCTGTATGATGTGATGCGTAAGAAGGGACTGATTCCGGGTAAAGATATATATGTATTCGGATTCGATAATGCATCCATGGCAGGAAATATGGTTCCGCCGCTTGCGTCTATAGGTTGTGAAGGTGTTACTCTCGGACAGAAAGCTTTGGAAATGCTGCTTGATATGATGAGCGGTAAGAAGGTGACTTCGGATGTGGTGCCGACGCGTCTGTTCGGAAGAGAGTCTTTTGATTATGATATGTATGATTTTTCCGTCAAGGAGATGATCAGCGTTGACAGTGCATTTATATACAGATTCTTTGATAAGTGTTTCTATCGATATAGAAATGAAGTGGTTGATCCGAAGGAAATCAATCTGAGAAGACTCTTTTATGAGATTATTTCGCGAATGCTCAAAGCCATGAAGAACAGGTATATGAGCGAAGAGCAGTTTGAAGAGATAAGAAGGCTTATCGATATTCTTTTTGATAATCGAATAATGATGTATACGGATGCAAACAGATTTGTCAGAAGTCTTACCATACTTCAGAACAGTATGAATGAGATACAGAAAGCGGTTCATATCATACCCGGCAATAACAGACTCTTTTCTTATATGAAAGATAAGGCAATACATGCACAGGCACTTCGCAGAAATATTGAGAGCAGAGGATATATTTCCGGAAGAAACAATATGTTCGATTTCCTGGTATCTGTTACGAGATATGAGGAGCCGGGAGAAGGGGCTCTGAATCGACTGATAGAAAACTTTGATAAGCTCGGTTTTATAAACTGTGCGCTTTATCTGTATGATGAACCGTATAAATGCGATTTTGATTCGGAGATAACACTTCCGGAGAGACTCAATCTGAAATGTGTTATAAAGGGAGGCGAGTTCTACAGTATACCGAAGGACAGACAGAGCTGTCTTGTAGAGAATATATTCAACAGAGGCGAGTTGGCTGCTACTAAGAAGGGATATATATCTTATCCATTGTTCTATAGCGACTACCTCTTCGGAATTCTGGTATGCGGAGTTACCAGAGAATTGGCCGAAACAGGTGAGTTTATCACATCCCAGCTCGGAAGGGCGATATACCTTAACTGGATAGGGTAAAGTAAGAGATTTATGAGGTGATATAGATTTCATAAATTTAGGTTGACATGGTATTTTAAATGTTATAAAATATGTCTCTGTGACGTGGGAGCAGACTGTCCAATGCCCCGGACGGCTGCAATTAAAAACGTCATGAAGATATTACAGATAAGCGGTTTCGGACATTTCCGCAGGATTCTGTAAGTAGTAGATTAGAATATGAATAGATTGATCAGGAGGAGTATCACAATGAAAAGCTATATGCCAAGTGCATCAGCCATTGAGAGAAAGTGGTATGTTGTAGATGCTGAAGGTCAGACACTCGGTCGTCTTGCGAGTGAGATCGCTAAGGTTCTTAGAGGTAAGAACAAGCCAACATATACACCACATATAGACACAGGTGACTATGTAATCGTAGTTAACGCTGAGAAGATTAAGGTATCAGGTAACAAGCTTAACGATAAGGTTTATTACAGACATTCAGACTATGTTGGTGGACTTAAGAGTGTAACTCTTAAGGAAGCTCTCCAGAAGAATCCTGTATTCGTTATCGAGCACGCAGTTAAGGGAATGCTTCCAAAGGGACCTCTTGGACGTCAGATGGGCAAGAAGCTCTTTGTTTATGCAGGACCTGAGCACAAGCAGCAGGCACAGCAGCCTGAAGCGCTCGAGATAAAGTTTTAAGGATTGGAGGGTAAACTATAATGGCTAAAGCTTCAAGATTTTATGGAACAGGTAGAAGAAAGAGCTCAGTAGCTCGTGTATATGTTACACCTGGTAGCGGTAAGATCACAGTTAATAAGAAGGATGTTGATGAATATTTCGGACTTGAGACACTCAAGGTTATCGTACGTCAGCCATTTGCTGTAACAGGAACAGAAGGAAAGTTCGATGTTATGGTTAATGTATACGGCGGTGGTTTCACTGGCCAGGCTGGCTGCGAAGCAGGTGAGGATTACAGACCACTTCTTAAGAAGGCAGGTTTCATCACACGTGATCCACGTATGAAGGAAAGAAAGAAGCCAGGACTCAAGGGAGCACGTCGTGCACCACAGTTCTCAAAGAGATAGTTTGGATTATTATTATCCCTCCACTTATGTGGAGGGATTTTTTGTATATCGGGAGAAGGTATTATGGATAAAGGTTTTTGGAAGAATTTTTGAGCGAATATGAAAGGGAATCTTGTTGCAAGTAAACGCTAATTAAAGTAAAATTATATAGATATGGATCAATAATCCTAAAAATAAATGTAACTTAGGGGTGGGTTACGTATATGAAAACATTTAAACTTACAATTATGATTTGCATCATGTTGTTTGTGTTTTGTTCATGTGCTAAATCGGAAAATGCCGAGGAGCAGGAACCGGCGAAACAGATACCGGAATTTACGCCTCTTACCGAAGTTGTCGAAGGACGAGATGATATATATCTTATAACCAAGGTCCTTGACAGCAATTATTGGGATGTTGTTGTAAAGGGCGCAGCGGATGCCGGAAAGGATCTCGGATGCAACGTTTATTTCAGCGGAACATATAATGAGATGGATTGGCAGAATCAGGTGATGCTTCTGGATAAAGCCGTGGAGCAGGGAGCTGACGCCGTTATTCTTGCGCCTGATGATTCGATAGAACTTGCACCGAAGATTGAAGAATTACATTCAATGAATATTCCGGTGATTCTGGTCGATACGGCGGTGAATACAGATGCGTATGATATATGCTATATGACAGATAACCTTCTTGCGGGCAATAAGGCTGCGGAAGAGATGCTGAATAAGCTTCATACGGCAGGGCGTTCGGAAACGGAGGAATTAAATGTCGGAATTCTGGTCGGTTCTGCAACATCTCAGACTATCAACGAACGACTTGCGGGTTTTTATCAATATTGGACGATAAATGCACCGGAGAACTGGACCATAATCTCTGATATACAGAATTGTAACGGAGACATAGAGCTGGGTAATCAGCTCATCGATACGCTTATACAGGAATATCCGAATATCGGCGGATTGTATGCGACAAACAACGGACCGACCAAGGCTGTTGCCAATGCGGTTGTCGATCAGGACAGAAAAGACATTGTTATAGTCGGATTCGACTATTCAGATGAGATTAAGAATCTTATAGAATCGCAGGATTATCATGCTTCGACGATTCTGCAGCGCCAGTATTATATGAGCTATAAAGGAGTAGAGTCAGCGCTTTCGTTGATCGGAGGCGGTGAGATCGAAACAAAGTTTGAGGATACGGGAGTTGTGGCGGTAAGCAGCGATAATCTGAATGACCCTGATGTACAAGCAGTATTGGAAAACAATTAAGCCTATGAATAAAAAGAATGAACTAAACTTAATAAAGGGCGGAAGGTCTTTTTATATTACGCTCATAGCGTGTCTGATAGTTTTTCTCGGTGCCGTAACGGCGCTTATAACGGCATTTAATCAGCTTATGATGCAGCATGACGAGAAATTGTCGGGAGAGATATGCAATCTTGTATCCGAGAAAATGAGCAACTCCATTCTCTTTATGACAGATTCGGCAAAGAATGTGTCATCGGTTCTGTCCGCTCAGGATTTTGAAACTCCGGAAGAAATATATGAGAAGCTGAGAGAGTGCGAGAACAAAAACTTCGTAAGTATAGGTTTCATCGACGAAAACGGAGAGCTTTATGCGTCTTCGACCGAGAAAGAGGAATTTGAGAAGTGGAGTCTGCTCGATACGGCAAAGCTGGCAGACCCCGTGTCCATATCGTTTCCGTACAGATCAACAAGATTCGGTCAGCCGGTTATAACGCTTTTCACGGGTTTTGAGTACGGAGAGGCACGACACGGATATATGTTTATGACATACCTGTTCAGCACGCTTCAGGATGCTGCAGAAACGGAAACACTGCTGAATGATATAGAGATATGGCTCATGGATGCCAAATCCGCAAATATTATCCAATGCACAGGCTATGACGTACATGCATCCGGAAGCTGGGCAAATGCCTATCTTGCGATGCAGAATATCAATCAGGAAAACAAAGAAGATTATGATGAGTGGTATGGAAAAATGCTGAACGGCGAGCCGAGTGCGGCCGTAAGTTATTCCATAGATGAGATCTATTATTCGCAATCATATTCATCCATAGAATATATGCCGGGCTGGCATGTGGTTGTGCGTATTCCGGGTAAAGCACTTTCCGCAACTATGAAAACTTTCAGAAATTATGTTATTATATTCCTGTTTGTGCTTCTTGCGGTTATGATCATACTTATCTCCATTCTGTATATTTCGGGAAAAAGAGATAATTATATTTTGGGACAGTTATCCATTAACGATCCGCTTACGGGAGTGCTTAACAGGAGGGCCTTTGATCTGGCAGCAGAGAAAATGATCGGCAGTACCAAGGGTGCGGCCATGATCTTCTTTGATATTGATTATTTTAAGCAGGTAAATGATAACTTCGGCCATGATATAGGCGATAAGCTCCTGATCACGTTTTCCGATATACTTAAGAAGAATTTCTCGGATCTGGGGCTGGTATCCAGATACGGAGGAGATGAATTCGTGGTACTGGCCGAAATGAGCTCGGCAGACGTTATAACAGAGCGGCTTAAGCAGGCTCTGGACGAAGTGCACGGAATAAGATTGGAAGACTACAAGAAGGACGGTAAAGACGAAACAGAAAATGACGGAGAAACAAAGGACTTTAAGATAAGTTTCAGTGCCGGAGCCGCAAAGTATCCTCGAGATGCATCGACGCTTTCGGATCTTCAGAAATGTGCCGATATTGCGGTATATACCGTTAAGGAACGGGGAAGAAATGCGTATCTCTGGTATTCACCGACATTTTATAAGTCAAATTAATGTTTTACCGAAAGGGTATTACTGATATGGCAAGTCAGCTTTTTGCAGACCTTTACGGCTGTAATGAGACAATACTTAATAGTGAAGAAATGATCCGTGATATTGCGAGGAATGTTGTTTCTAGCATCGGTGCGGAGATTGTGGAGGAATGCGTTCATAAGTTCGAACCGATAGGAATAACATATTTTGCGGTTATTACAACGTCGCATTTTTCTGTGCATACATGGCCGGAATATGGCTATGCTGCAGTGGATGTATTCTCCTGTGGTGAAGAAGTTACGGAGAAGATATCAGAGCTCCTGAAAGAAGCATTCAGGGCGGAAGAAGTTAAGATCGGTAAGTGTGAAAGAATTATCGGAAGGTTAGGGTAAATGGCAAACAGAGAATATTTTGTCGGTGACAGAATAAAAGCTGATGGTGATCTATACACCATACTCGGCAAGATCACATATAGGAATAAAGCTGACGGAAAGACCTGGGAGGAGTACAGGCTTCAGTCTATAGAGTATTCAAATGAAGAACGGTGGCTGGCGGTAGATAACTACTATAAAGAGTATTCACTGTCAAGGATTAATCCTCAGGCTGATACATTGGGATATCATCAGGTAGACAGTGGAGTTGAACAGGTTATCGCTGTATCGGGATCGGTTGATGTCGAAGTCGGAGATACAGCTTCCTTTGAAGAGTACGAAGATGCTGAAGAGGAGAAGATAGTCTCCATAGAGCATTGGGATGATGGTACGGAGTATTCCAGCGGTTATTATCTTGATGCCTGGGAATTCGGCAGAGAAGATGAGAACATGGCAGCCCAGAGGATGAAAAGCGGCAAAGGCCTTGGAGTGATAGTCTTTTTCCTCATGTGGGGACTTATGTTTATCGCACCGTTTTTATCATCGCTTATAGGCTCCAATAAGAAGATTGAGAAATATCTAAAGAAGAGCAGCAATTATACTTATGTTACTTCAATCACCGGAAATGATAAGCAGAAGGCGAATGTGTACGAATATAAGTACAGCCAGAGTATTACAGAAAATTCCATAACCGATGGACAGCTGGATCTGGTAGCAAAGGACATAATCGATGGAATAGATGGAAATACGGAATCGGTTCAGCAGAATACAGAGGATGATGACCTTACAATAGCTATCCTTACGAAGAAAGAGTATTGCATCATCTATAGGGGTGAAGATAATAAGGTATACGTTCAGGTATCTCCTAGAAAGTATGCATATACGAGTGATAAAGAACCGTATCATTCAAGAAGAGCAACACACAGGTATTACAGAAGATTCTATTATTCAACAGGTTATAACTCTGATTCGAGTTCATATTCGAGCTCATCGTCATCCTATACCGGATATTCAGACGGAACTATAAGTTATGACTCGAGCAACGAATATAACAGTTATTCAGGAACAGTAAGACAGCAGAGTGTAAGTTCCAGAAGTTCAGACGGCGGCGGACTGAGCAGCGGAAAGTAATACGGCAGAGACTATAACAACGTGTATCAATAGGAGGGTTTTAAAATGTCATTTGTACTTCATGAATTAGTAAGTGTTTCAATATATTCAGTACTCGGAATAATTCTGATGCTGCTTGGAAGTTTTCTGGTGGATCTGGTTATACCATGTTCATTCCCTGAAGAGATTAAAAAGGGCAATACTGCAATCGGCTGGATATCCGCAGGTGTTTATGTAGCAATCGGTATTATCATCAGAGCAGCTATTGCATCACCATCATCTTCTATCAGAGAGATTGAGGCAACTCTTGTGGGCGGCCTTCTCAGTACAGTTTATTACTATGCGCTTGGAGCTATATTCCTTATGATAGGATATATAATCTTAAAGCTCATCAACAGAAAGTATGATCTGAATACTGAAGTAGGTAATGGAAATGCAGCAGCCGGAATCATGGTATTCGGTATGTTTGTAGGACTTGGCTTTGTTATAAGCGG
>ONEC01000127.1 GCA_900316715.1 uncultured Eubacteriales bacterium | reverse complement strand
GCGAGTTGCCAGGTGCAGAGCTGCTGTACCAGCAGAAAGAGCAACCGAATACTTACATCCGATCTTTTCACATGTGATTCTCTCTATTTCATTTATGTTCTCACCTACTGTTGACATCCAGTTAGTCTCATATGCTTCTTTTACATACTCAATTTCTTCTCCGTGCATAGTCGGTGATGAGAGCCATATTTTATTATCAAAAGGCTTTATTCCATCTATATTTGTAAATGCCACAACAATTCTCTCCCCAATAGCTATATATTTTTAGATAATCGGTTTATATGTACTTACCATTTCTGCTACAGTTTTTATAATCGTTTCTGATTTATTTAGGTAAGCCACGTCCATCAACTCACCTAATTTCTTTAGAAACTCATCTGTTTCAAACGGTATCGGACATCCTATATGTATCAACTCATTTGCAGTCTTCTTTAATCCTTCTTCCGCCATAAGCTTTTCTTCATACAGCTTTTCGCCTGGTCGAAGACCCGTATATTCGATCTTGATATCTTTATCCGGCTTAAATCCAGAAAGTTTTATAAGATTTCTGGCAAGGGAATCTATCTTTACAGGGCTTCCCATATCAAGAACAAATATTTCTCCTCCCTTAGCATAAGTTCCTGCAACCATTACTAGACCAACCGCTTCTGGAATAGTCATGAAATATCTGATAATATCCGGATGTGTTACTGTAACAGGACCACCTCTCTCAATTTGTTTCTTGAAAAGCGGTATTACTGATCCATTACTTCCGAGAACATTTCCAAATCGAACTGCTACAAATTCTGTCTTTATATTGTTAAATATATCTTCTTCTATTTTTTTATCTGTTTCATCTCCACATTCATGTGTGAATAGTTGTGGGATTTCAAAGGCTTTTCCAGCTTTTATCTTTGCATCAAAACTCTGAATAATCATTTCGCAGAGTCTCTTGCTTGCTCCCATAATATTTGTAGGATTTACTGCTTTATCAGTGGATATAAGAACAAACCTTTCGCATCCATTTACCATAGCAGCATATGCAGTTTTATACGTGCCTATAGCATTATTCTTTATCGCTTCACAAGGACTATCTTCCATGAGTGGCACATGCTTATGCGCTGCAGCATGATATACTATCTGTGGTTTATATTCCTCAAATACTTCAAATATCCTTCTACTGTCTCTAACTGAACCAATAAGTGTAACAAGATTAAGATCTGGATATTTCTCCTTTAATTCAATCTGGATATCATACGCATTGTTTTCATATATATCGAATATTACAAGCTGTTTAGGAGAATGCGCTGCTATCTGCCTGCATAACTCACTTCCTATAGAACCGCCACCACCAGTAACGAGAATTCTCTTCCCATTTATGAAGTCATATACCTTCCCCATATCAGCTTTGATAGGTTCTCTCCCCAAAAGATCTTCTACAGAGACATCCTTCATGGCGCTTACCGTAACCTGTCCAAGAAGGAACTGATACATTCCAGGAAGCTGCTTTAACTCACAACCTGTTTCATTACAGATAGTAAGGATATCGCGTTTATCCTCGGCTTTTGCACTTGGAATAGCCAAATATATCTTATTAACATGATACTTCTCAACACTTGCAAGAATATCCTCTCGTCCACCTACAATAGGAACTCCTTCAATATACCTGTTCCATTTATTAGGATTATCGTCAATTATACAGACTACCGTATCTCTTGCTTCCTTTGATATACGGATATCACGTAATACCATCTGTCCAGCTGAACCGGCTCCGATAAGCATAACCCTTCCTGTTATATTTTCAGTCTGTTTACGCCTTGATCTTTCAAATAACAAGAATCGGTAAGAAAATCTCGCTAATATTAATAGTAAAAACTGAAGCATTCCGCCCCAGACATAATATGTCATCGGCATTCTTCCAAGTAAAATCGTAATAAATAAAATATGCACAGATGACATTATGACAGATGCCTTAAAAGTTTTTATAAGTTCTGTATAACTGGCAAAACGCCACATGCTTCTATAAAGATTAAAAAACCAAAAAAGCGCTGCTGAGACAATTGAATAAACCGTAATAAATCGCATATAATACGATAGATAATTTGCAGGAATCTGCGAATATCTAAAGTCGAATCTGCTCCAAAGCGCAAAGAAATAAGCTACATGAATAGCCACTATATCATATAAAACAAGCAGGACAGAGATAACCTGCCAGTGCTCCAGCTTGTTACTACTGTCCTTCGAACTCTTATCAATATTAAGATTTTCCATTCCCTTTTTACCCATTCCCCATATACCACCAAATACGTTTTATTCTACGTATAACTTTAGTTTAGCACTATTGCTTCTGTTTCCGTCCGAATCAACACAGAAGTATATGAGCTCATATGTTCCTTTCTTACTCTTATCATATACACTGTCCAGGAACATATTATCGTATAGATACTCCTTGGAGTCCTTATCATCTACCGCGTCTTCCACATAGTCCATTGTGTAGAAGTCTCCATCTGCTTCTATATGAACTTCATGGGTGTTAAGCTTTATAACCGGAGCTCCCGTACTTACCATCTCCGGATCTTCATATCCTTCCGGTACACTTGCTTCCGTTACAGCCTCCGTAGTGACTTCCTCGGTATCTTCTTCCGATGAAGCTTCCTCAGTAGACTCCTCAGGCTTTTTAGCTTCCGTTTTAGAAGCTTCATAATTCACCATTCTCGTAGCTTTACCAAGGTTATTGCTCTTATCATATACTGCATATGTTACAAGCGCCTGCTGTCCATTCTCAAGCACTGCAACATCATATATTCTTATCTCGGATGAAAGGTCTCCGTCAACATCGTCTCTTGCCTTTACACCTGCAAGAAGCACAGCGTCCTCTTCACCTTCTATATATGTTATATCTCCACCCGGAACATCTATCTCCGGTGATGTATGATCCTGCTGAAGATAAACAAAGACACTTATTACAGTCAGCATTATTGTAACGATAGCAAGATATATAACTATTCTGGTTTTCATACACTTTATTCCTTCTAAGGTTTATTTTTTACTTACTGCTGTTACTTGAACTGCCATAGTACTTACCATAGTACTTGCCGTAATACTTACCGTAATAGTATCCGTTCTCCTTGACACGCACCTTATTGAGGATAACTCCAAGTATCTTACAGTTAGTCTTCTCCAGCTGTTCCTTAACATTCTGAGCGAATCTATAGCTTATCTCTTTGGAAGAAATAACCAGTGCCATTCCGTCACAAACCTTTGAGATTATCGCAGCATCGATAACACTTCCCAGAGGTGGACAGTCTATAAGTATGTAGTCCACAAAGTCTCTTGAACTTTTTATAAATTCCTTAAATCTGTCATTACCCAAAAGCTCTGATGGATTTGGCGGTACCGAACCAGCCAACATAACGAAGAGATTCTCTATGTTTGTCTCACACATTACTTCATCAACTTCCTTATATCCTGCAAGAAAGTGCGAAAGCCCATTAAGATTCTTGCTGCTGATACGATAACGGCCTACCAAAACGGACTTTCTCATATCTGCATCTATAAAGAGCACTTTTTTACCTGACTCCGCAATAGAGCGGGCTATATTAAGTGCAACGGATGTTTTTCCTTCATTAGGTATACAGCTTGTGATGCCAATAACTTTAACATCCTTACCACAGAACTCAATATTGGTTCTAAGGCTCTTATAAGCCTCTGCTGAAGAGTAATCTAACTTATTAAGTTTTCCTATATTTATTACCTGCATGGTTTTCCCTCTTATATAATCATTCTTGGTTTAGCCTCAGATTTATTTCTTTTTCTTATGTTTTTTCTTGGCTGTATCTACATTATCATCATAAGGTATCTGTCCAAGAACACTGAGTCCGAGGAATCTTTCCACATCATCTGAGGTTTTAATAGTATCATCCATAACTCTAATCAGTATTACAATACCTGATGCAAGTATAAATCCAAGTAAAAAGCCTAATATAATACTTTTCTTTGTATTAGGACTTTGAGCTCCCTCGGGAAGATTCGCATAGTCAACTATATTTACCGCTTCTATATCCATAACGTTATAGATATGTTCTGACGCAGCAACTCTCACTGCATTCGCTATATCCTGTGCCCTTGTCGGGTTTGTATCCGTTACTGATATAGATATGATACGTGTATCAGTCTGAACATCTACAGATATCATCTTTGCCAAAGCATCCGGAGTTATATCCTTCATATCTTCATAGGTGTTCTGAAGATCAAGCTGAGCTATAACCTTTGAGGTTACTGTACGGCTGGTAACAAGCGCTGCATAGTCCTTTGAAAGCTGTGAACCTGTCTGAAGATCTGTATATGTAAGTGTCGCTTCACTCTGCTTATTTATCGCATATATCTTAGTAGTTGATACGTACTTCTTTGGAATCACCAATGTGCATAGAAGGAAGGCACATAACGCTCCAATACACGCTGTAAGAATAATGCTCCATATATTCGACAAAAGTCCCATAAACAGGTCTCTTAAGTCTATTTCAATCTCTCTATCTTCCACGGCTTACTCCTCAATATATTCATTATTTATTATAGACATCGGATTCTCGATGAATATTTGTTTTGCATATCCTGTTCCGAACTTTTTCTCTATATATTCGGAACACTTCTTAATGTATGGCTGGCGGGTGTTATCTCTATGTGCATCTGTTGCCACAAAGTTAACTTCTCCTCTTTTAAGAAGGTTCCGTATGAACTTCTTCTCCAGACGGCTTCGCTCTCCCATAACTCCGGAGGCGTTGACCTGTATGAAGGCTCCCAGTTCTTTCAGTTCTTCAATATACGCCGGTTTCTTCAGCAGACATTCATATCTTTCTACATGAGCGATTATCGGGTAATAGCCGCTCTGCTGAACATCCATAACCGCATGTTGTATATCCTTATATTCTGTCGATGGCATAAACTCTATAAGCACATATTTGCTATCTGCCATCGTAAGTGCCCTGCCCTCTTCTATATCACTAAGTGCATCTTCAAAGTAATATATCTCGTTTCCAAGATATAACTCCATATCCGGATACTTCTCTGAGCAGTACTGTTTAATCTCTTCGTATCTTTCCCGAAGTGTACTTACTTCGTTCTTCCATCTGTAGGGGTTATGATGTGGCGTAAGGATTATCCCTCTGGTTCCCTCATTATAAGCTATTTCCAACATAGCTTTTGTCATATCGAAGGTCTTCGAACCATCATCAACGCCATATAGTATGTGGTTATGAATATCAAACATTCCGGTCATGTGTGGAATACTCCTTACTGGCCTAATGTATCTGCTATCAGCTGTTTTGCTTCATTAACGGTATCTTCATTAGGTACCATTACATATG
>ONEC01000124.1 GCA_900316715.1 uncultured Eubacteriales bacterium | reverse complement strand
AGACCTCTTGATAAGGAAAGGCTGGATCAGATAGTTGAGCATCTGGGACTTACAGACAGAAGAAACAATCTTCCAAATCAGCTTTCCGGTGGTCAGCAGCAGAGAGTATCAATAGGCAGAGCGCTTTACAGCCATCCGGCCATTCTTCTGGCAGATGAGCCGACAGGTAATCTGGACAGGAAGACCGGAGAGGAGATCATAGATATCCTTAAGGAATCAAACAGAGTTAACAAGCAGACACTAATACTTATAACCCATGATGAAGGGCTGGCTATGCAGGCAGACAGAGTAATCAGCATAGAAGACGGCCGCATAATAAGAAATGAGAAAGTTAGAAACATTGTATAGAGGATACGGAAATGAATAACAAGAAGATTATATTCCAGGTTACTAAAACCTATATGAAAAAGAATAAGAGAAGAACTGTTATTACATTTGCAGGTATTCTCGTAATGGTAATCCTTATGACCGCTGTATTTATCGGTAAGGATACAATAATGAACTTTATGAAAAAGGCTGTTGAGGCCGATAAAGGTAAATGGCATGTTCAGGTTTATGATATCGGTAAGAATGCAGCAGATGAGATAAGAAACCTTGAGGACGTTGATGTTATGGAGGTTTCAAGACCTCTGGGCTATTCAATGTTCTCTCAAAGCGGTAATCCGGATGAAACACCGATGCTTGAACTTAAGGGTTATTCAGGCGAGCTCTTTGACTGGATGAATATAAGTCTTGTAGAGGGACGCTACCCTGAAAATGATCATGAGATACTTCTCAGCGAAAGAGCTATCAAGGAAGGTTCAACGATAAAGGTGGGAGACACTGTTGAAGTTGATGCATTCAGAAGATATATCCATGCATTTATAACTGAAGAAGAAGTGAAAAAGCGCGAAGCCGGCGAGGAGATAGGCGGAGTCGGATTCTTCAGCGGTTTCCATCTTGATCATGGCGAGACTGTGGAGGTACCGGATCATTTCCCATATTATACAGAAAATGAAGCTTTTGAGATGATCCACGAGCCGACAGGCCTGAAGGAAACTTATACAGTAGTCGGCATTATGGAAACACCTTTCTATGAGACAAAGGGACAGGGCGGATATATAGCCATCACAAAGACTGACAGTGAAGTACAGGCTGATGAAAAGGTAAATGTTGTCCTTACCATAGATCTTGATTCAAAGAACAATCCGATTGATGATATATATAGAATTGTTGATGAGAACAGGGATCCTGAGGAGAGAAAAGCTCTTCTTGAAAACGGATCACGAAGAATTCTGACAGATGGAACAGAGCTTCCATTAAAGGAGAATGAAATTGTTGAGAATAATATGCTGCTGACCTTTGCTGCAAAGGGCTCTGACGGAAGCTTTAATTATCTGATGATATTCTTCCAGGCTTTCTTTATCCTTCTTATCACTGCAGCATCACTGATCCTTATATATAACGTATTTGCCATGTCTTATAAGGAAAGAAGCAGATATCTCGGTATGCTGTCATCAGTTGGTGCAACACGTAAGCAGAAGAAATGGAGCGTTTATTACGAGGTTTTTTCACTCCTTATAATCGCAATTCCGGTTGGAATAATCCTTGGACTGTTTATAGTAAAGGGAGTTATGGAACTTCTCCATCCACACTTTAGCTTTCTTATCAATAGTATTGGTTCTAACGTACTATCAGGAAAAAGCGTTGATATTCCATGTACTCTCGTTGTTAATCCATTAAATATTATCTTTGTAGTAGTTTTCTCTATGCTGGCTGTATATGTATCAGCCCTTATACCTGCCAGACGAATCAGTAAGGTGGGACCTATTGAAAGTATAAGAGGCAACGATACAGGAATCAGATCAAGACGTGGTGGATATAAGACAAAACTTGGTCTTATGAAGCGTGGTAAGTCAGAGGAAATGCTTGCCGCAGCTTCAGTTGGACGAAACAGACATTCAACAAAGGGAATCATAAGAAGTATAGCTGCATTTATTACATTAACACTTATAACTGCATTTGCAGTAAGAAGCTTTGTGGACATTCTGAAGAGCAAGACGGAGCAGGAATCAATCAGTATAGGAAAGAACTATGAAGGCTACAGCTATATTTATACAATAGATGATGAGGATCTGTATAATTCAGGCCTGGCTGATGTAAGTACTTCAGATGAAGTGTCTGATTATAAAGAGATAAATGTACATTTCTTTGAGTATTCCAATAAGTTAAGTGACTATTCACAGGAATATAAAGACAGTATAAAGTCTATATTATCTGCATATTTCCCTAACGGAATACCTGATGGATATAAGGAATTCTATACAGATGTTGAGAATTCCGAAAGAAATCAGAATGTAAATATAATAACCATGAGTGATGAGGAATTTAAGGAGATAGCAGGAAATGCAGGAATAGATCTTTCAAAATATGACGAGACAGATACAGCACTCATATATGATACAATTACAGTGTCAACGGATGAGTTCAGATTTAGCGGAGACGGAGCGGTAAAGCCTGATTTTGCAGTATATCAGGTGAAGAAGCCTATAGATATACATGAGGGCGAGAAGTTTTCCATGTATGCTGAAAGCTATGATGAGAAAACTGATAAGGTTAACAGTATTGAAATACCTGTGACATTTGCAGGGTATATAAGTGCTGAAGATATAGCCGATTACTATACCCTTAGGGGAAGTGATCTATGGGTTATTATACCGGAAAAAACCAAGGAAAGACTTGATAGTATGGATGCTGAGGGAGAGTTCTACGGAGGAATAGAGGATAGATATATTCTTTTCAGTACAAATAAGGACGATGCAGGAATAGTAAGCAGATTATCTCAGGTTAAGAATGATTTTGGGGACAGCGCACTTCAGTCAGCATTTATGATGACAGGTATGAGTGATTTTAAAACGGCTATAACAAGTATCGTAAAAATAGTAGCAGTTGCATTTACAGTTCTTATAGCCATCATATGTATACTTAACCTGTATAACTCAGTAGTGGGACGAAAGATTGCAAGACATCAGGAGTTGTCAGTACTGTTCTCAATGGGAATGACTGCAGCTCAGAAGAGACGTATGCTTCTTCTGGAAAATGCAAGGCTTTTAATAAGAGCATTCTTATATTCAGGTGTTATTACAAGCGTTTTTGTGGTATTCTTACATAGGGTACTTAGTGACAGATTTGGAAAAATGTACTTTACACTTCCAATATGGATAATGGCCCTTACAGTAGGAATCAGCGTTGCAGCACTTCTCCTGTTTACAGCATTAAGCTACAGAGGAACAGGAAAAACTCAGCTGATAGACGAAGTTCGAACAGAAGCAGTGTAGGTTGGGAATGAGATGAAAGTATTTATAGTTGAGGATGATCCGATAATAGTTGAAGGGCTGAAAATAGCACTGGCTCAGGAAAACTATGAGGTGGATTCTTACGGAAATATGACAGATGCAATAAATGCTATTAACAGCGAGGCACACTATGACGTGTGCCTCCTTGACGTTAATCTTCCGGATGGAGATGGATATCAGGTATGTAAAGCGATAAGAGAGAAGTCAGATGTTCCAATCATCTTTCTTACTGCATGCGATGATGAGATACATACAGTCCTTGCCCTTGAACAGGGAGCGGATGACTATATAGCGAAGCCTTTCCGTATTAGGGAGCTGATTGCGAGGATTAAGGCTATTATGAGAAGAACCGGAAGAAGTGCAGTCGGCGCTGGAACTGTTGGTGGAGCTGGTGGTATAGCAGACTCTGACGTCATGATAATAGGCAGGAATGAGCTTGATATAAAGAGCGGCAAGGTGAAGCGTGACGGGGAAGAAGTCTTTCTCTCAGCAGTGGAATATAGGCTCCTTCTTACATTTGCCAGAAGCCGCGGACAGCTGCTTACCAGGCAGCAGATTCTGAATGATATGTGGGACAGCGCCGGTGACTTCGTAAATGATAATACACTTACAGTATATGTAAGACGTCTCAGAAAGAAACTGGAGCAGGAAGGAGATGAGCCGATTATTCAGACCGTCCGTGGAATCGGATACAGGATGGACTAACGTGGAGAACAGATGAAGATTAAGTTACTGATAGCCGGTATTGCAGCAGTGGCATGCCTTATTCTTCGAAACCCATGGTGGTGTGTGGCCATACTGGGAGCGGGCATGGCGGGAATGCTGATCGCTGACTGGCTGGAAAAAAGAAAAATAGAAAAGCAGATAAAAGAGCTTACGGATTATATCACAAAGGTTCAGGACTATGCGGCACTTCCGGCTATGAAGGAAAGTGCAGAGGGCAGTTTTGGAATTCTTCAGAGTGAGATATATAAGGTGGTTACTATCCTCAGGGAAGAGTATTCATCGGAGCATAAACAGAAGAAGTATATGTCAGATATGATGTCTGATATATCCCATCAGTTTAAGACTCCCCTCACTGCCATATCTCTTATGACAGAACTTCTTATGGAGCCTGAAGTAACAGAAGAGCAGAGACTGGAATATGCCTCAAAGATAGATTCCCAGATTAATAAGATGACCTGGCTTATCAGAAATCTTCTGACCCTTTCACAGCTTGAGGCCGGTGTCCTTGAGATGAAGAAAGAGCCGGTAAATCTTAAGGCTATGATAGATGAGATCTCTGAATCACTGGATGTTATGGCAGAAGTAACGGAAGTGAGCCTTGAGAGGAATATCCCTGAAGAAATATCGATCACGGGAGATTCGCACTGGCTCAGAGAAGCGGTATCAAATATAGTGAAGAACTGTATAGAACATACAGGGGCAGGCGGCTATGTGAAGATAAATGCAGCGCAGACCAATATCTATACAACTCTTACCATAGAGGATAATGGCAAGGGAATAGAGAAGGAGCATTTGCCTCACATTTTCGAGAGATTCTATAAGGCAGGAAATGCATCGCCTAACAGTGTGGGTATTGGACTTGCTATGGCAAAGCAGATCATAAACAATCACAGCGGAACCATAGAAGTGAGCAGTGAAGTCGGACAGGGAACAGAATTTATAATTACACTGTACCATTAACATTATGTAAACTATGAACGGAGAATCATTATGAGAAGGGTACTTATTGTAGAAGACGACAGTGAGATAAGAAAGCTTCTGAAGGATTACCTCACGGGGTATGATTATGATGTAACAGAAGCAAAGGAAGGAAATCAGGCCTCAGAACTTATAGCGTCAGAGTGTTTTGATGTTATCCTGATGGATATGATGCTTCCTTTCAGGTCCGGAGATGTGCTGATAAGAGAGCTTCGCAGCAGGAAGGATGACATTAAGGCGGCAAGAACACCGGTAATAGTTATCTCTGCTAAGTCGGGTTCGGAGACCAGAATAGAGACTATCAGGATAGGAGCGGATGATTATATCATCAAGCCATTTAATCTGGACGAGGTGCTGGTAAGAATAGAAGCGGTACTTAGAAGAAGTGCAGATGGAGCCTATGCATCGTCTGACAGTGAGCAGGGTGGAGGTGTCCTCTCATTCGGGGACCTT
>ONEC01000125.1 GCA_900316715.1 uncultured Eubacteriales bacterium | reverse complement strand
TATATGAATGCCTTCCCTTCACATCCTCATAGGCCTTTTCGATCATGGTAAGAACTCTTTTTGCATACTGCTTTTCTTCTACATCTATCTGTAATGCATTGATTTCATTCCTGGCTGTAAATATATCTGCTTCAAGCTCACTGAGGCTCTTTTCCAGAACACTCACTTCCCCGGTCTTATCAACTATGATGTTATCTATTTCATCCAGATCACATTTCTTCTCATTAAGTGATGATTCAAGTTCATCACATTTCTGTTTTAACTCATCAGCTTCTTTTTCAGCCATTTTCTTATCTACAATGGCCTTTTCAGTATCTTTCTTAGCTTTATAGATTTCTGTATGCAGATGCTCTGCTTCAGTCTGAGGATGTTCTATAGCTACTCCGTAGTAGTTACATATCTCTTCCAGAGCCTTGTTTTCTGCTTTCTCCCACTGCATCTGAGCTGTATTGTTGGATCCGTGTGTATAGAATCCCATCTCATTCAATGCTTTGACAAGTCCGGTCTGTGTCTCCATACCCTTCTTATATCCATGAGCTACCGGAATATAATCTATGTGGACATGAGGCTCACCTTCTTCGTCTGCATGATAGTATGCACCTATCATTTCAAGATTTGGATTTCTCTTATCCCATCCATTCACAAATTCTCTCATGATCCTTTTATTGGTCTGTATGTCTCCGCCTTTATAAACACCTATGATCATTTCATAGCATTCATGCTTCTTTGCATCCTTCCGGATATCAGCAAGATAATTCTTGATCATCCTGTCTGAACGCTTCTGTCTTGAATTATATTCTTCAACATATTTATCAAATATCCTATGGTATGCATGAGCGATAGTTTCATCTTTCCATATCTCATGTTCACCACCCGGATCAATGTGAAGCTGCTTAGATGTGACTTTCTTGTTTCTTATATTGTGTTGTCTTCGGACAGCCGATCCGTTATGTGTGCTTATTGTTGCCATAGGAGTCCCTCCTTTCTTCGTTATGTATATCACTATAGCTGACTACTTCGTCGGAAGTAGTAACCCAATACCACTTCTGACACTGCGTATCAGAAGTATTGGGCTCTCCGAGGGGCAGGGGTTGCTCCCCTACAACCCTGCCTTGCTTCGCAAGTCACGTCGGATCATCTACGCAACGCTATCGGAACGAGGTACCTGAGCAAGATATAATTGCTCGATTAACCTCAGTTCCTCATGCGAGTCTGCCTTAAGTAAAACTCCCGACGTGTTACCGGATTGGACAATTGCTCCACCATATGAGTTCATCTCATACTCATCTCGTATCGCCTTTATGATCCATCCGGTCACATTGCTTATGCGTGACTTCTGGGCTTTAAGCAGATTCACAGCAGCCTTACATTTCCTGACATCATTATCGGCAACCCTAAGAATAGCTCTTACCCCCTTCTCATCTACACCGAGTGGTCTTAAGAGATTTCTCACAACAACAAAATCCTCATCAACATCTTCTTCAACCAACTTCTCTTCTGTTGTTGTTGATATGATCTCCGGATAAGTCTCACTCTGATTATTATTATTCATATCAGTCTTATTTATATAATTATTGATTGGGTCTGTTTCTCCGACTTCCACAGGTCGGTTATCCATACTTCTTGAAGTCGGTTTTTCCGACTTCTGGAAGTCTGAGTTACTGACTTCAGCAAGTCTGCTTTCCGTACTTCTTAAAGTCGATATCTCCTGCTCTTCTGAATGTGAATCATGAAGATCTGAATCATTCTCATCCATCTCATCATCCTGGATTACAAAATTCTTCACATAGATAATGTCCGGCTTTCCCAGACCTCTTCTTATCTTTTCTATCAATCCTATCCCCTTCTGACCATTCAGCTCAGAAAGGATCTTTATAGCCTTTTCCTTACAACAACAAAGATCCTCCATTATCTGCTCTACTGTATAAATGATGTATACTCGATTCACTTCATCTATCCATCCATTCTTTACAGAAAGCTGCATACGATCCAGCATAAGGCCGTAAAGCATCTTTGCATCACTTGATATACCGGAAAATCTCTTGTCCTTGATCAGAAGCTTCGGAATACGGTAGAACGTAAACTGCTCTGCCTCATGTCCGTAATAATATTCAAAATTCATGTCATTTTTACGTTCCATACATGCGCTCCTTTCCATACGAAAAATAACGTGCGTGTTACAACGTGTTACAACGCGTGTTACAACGCAACCGGAAAAAGGCCGTTTTTTTAGGAATTATCAGGGAAAATTTTGCTGATTATTCTGCTTAGAAAATAGATAAATTTTGATAATTTTGATCGGTTAAAAACTGCTGAAACCCCTTATTTCATGGGCATAGAAAAGAAAAAGGACTTCAGCGTTTTATCTGAAGTCCTCGACTGGGGTACTAGGATTCGAACCTAGAAAATGACGGAGTCAGAGTCCGTTGCCTTACCATTTGGCGATACCCCAATAAAAATATTCAGTTTGCGTTGCTTTTCACAGCGCAAACTGAATTATATTATAATGATTCACAAAATGCAAGCACTTTTTTAAAAAATTTTTTTGCTATGTTTTTTGCCTTAAATATATACCTTAGATGTTGTCATCCTGATCTGCATTTTCCTTTGCTTCTGCATCTGTATCAGCCTTAGGCTCTTCTGATGCTGCAGGTGCTGAATCTGACTGTGCCTTTGCGTCTGCTGCTGCGTTCTGTACGCTTTGTGCGATCTTCTCACACTCTTCCTTAACCTTAACAGCTACGTCACCAACCTTATCCATTACCTTATTTGTTCCCTCTACGCCTGTCTCACCTGATAATGAATACTCATATCCACACATCATTGAAAGGAATGCTGCAGGTACTGCAACAGGTGCTGCCATGCATCCGAGAATAGCTGCTGCTCCAACAGGAACCTTAACTACTTCGTCATCACCCTTCTTAATGCTAAGCTTATTCTTGGTCATATAATCAACGAACTTTCCTGCAGGCTTCTTAACATCTTCAATAGCCTTCTTGCAGATATCTTCAGCAGATGTTGTGCTGCGGCCTGCTGCATTATTCTTATTGATCTTTCCGAGCTTCTCAAGATAAACCATTGCATCTACAATGTTACCGTCACAAGCTCTGATTGCGTTCTTTGCATCCTCGAATGAAACTCCTGTTACCTTTACAAGCTGTTCAACCTTTTCGAATTCTTCCATAGTTCTTATCCTCCATTTGATAAATTAATAAATCTATATTTTCTTACTTCGAAGCTGTTTTTTTGCTTTCGATGGGTATAATTTACCATTTGAAGGTTAAACGGTCTTTTAAGGAACATTAAAAGTAGATTAAATCTATTTATTAATCAAAGCTGTCAGTTTCTCGATGTCGTACTCTCTGATAACCTCTACGCCTTCAGCACATTCGACGTTCTTATCCGTTACAACCACATCAGCAGCTGATATATCATCCACTACTTCTGCTGCCATAAGTTCAAAGAACGAGTGCATATTTATGACCTCGGTTACATGGAAGTAGTCAATAAGGAAGGTCATATCTGTCATGCCCGCAACGGCCATACTGCCGGTTCTTGCCATGTTAAGCCAGATCAGCTCGTTCTTATCAAGATCGATTCCAAAAAGATATGCAAATGTACTGTCACAGTTGATCATGAATGCTGACTTAACCGTCTTCGGCTCATATATCGCACCGGTATCCTCGATATCCCTTGTCATATATCCTGCCTTGCAGAAGCACTTGCCGAAAGGAAGTCCTGAATAAACATTATTGCAGAATACCATGTATCTTGCTTCCGGATACAGTTTTTTAAACTCAGCTATATCTATATCGAAGTATTCTGAACCGCCTTTATATCCGCTTGTCTCATCGCCGGAATAGGTTATGGCCTCAGACTGATTCTCTGCCATGGTTCTCCATGAGAATTCACGTCTGTTTCCGCTTTCCTCAAGACCGAAGCATGACAGATCTATATCATCAACCTTTTCCCAATAGGTAAATGCACGGAGCTTCTTGGTCTCAGGAATACGGATCCTTGAGCCTCGTGTAAGAACTCCGAACCCTCCCTGAGACGCCGTCTCCTGAATAGGAAGCGCATAGTTCTTCATATTCGGATCAATATATACCTTTCCAAGCTTTCCGCCCAGATTGGCCTTAAGAGACTCCTTAAGTCTCTCAGTTATAATCCCTGCCTGTTCAGCCGTAATATCCGACTTTCTCTTTTTCAGTTCATCCTCTGTCTCAGTATGGAACTTCATCTTATTATGTTTTGTAAAACCAAAGGTTCTTGGTCCGCTTTCTTCTCTGTACTGAGCGAACCGTATCAGAAGCTGTATCAGAACGATATTATTCTTTGTGTCAATACAGTCAAGTACGAACTGTACCTCTTCTTCAGAACTGCATCTGCTTATTAAATAGCTGAGATTTCTGAGTACTGCCGCAGAACCCTTTCCGCTCTTCAGCACTTCAACTGCCGACATGATATTTCTCTCAGTCATAGCCTTCTCAAATCCCGAGAAAACGGACTGGTTGCCGTCACCTCGCATAGCATTTACAAAGCTCTCTGCCTCAGCAGATCTCGCCTTGTAATGTATATGATGGAGAAGACCATTCCATATCTTTTTCTTCTCAAAGCAGTTTCTTATATCGCATCTGCCCTTCTCAAAAAGCTTATCCATAACGGCTGTAATAAACTTTCTATCCTGGTTCTTAAGGTTAAGCTTCTTTATATTTTCACTGCCATAGAGCTGGAAGTTCATCTCATCAACCAGCTTTATCACATCGGACATCACAATAAACTCAGCAAATCTGAGGTCTCTCATATCCATCATAAGCTTAACGCAGGTATTCTTAGATGCAACATTCTCGATAACCACGTTATAGTCCTGTATAAAGCTCTTAACAAGCTCATACTGCTCATCGCTGAGAGGTCTGGTACCTGCCAGAAGGTTATTCACCATACCTCCGAGCAGATTCACTGCCTCCCCCTCTGAAACGATGGAAAAATCCTTGATCTCTGCATCCTCTTTAAATGCAGTCCTCTCGAAAGTTTCCTCAAAGAGAGAATGACCTGCCTCAGAGAAGTTACCAAAACCATAAGTTGTCACATAATGAATCAGCTGATCTAACAGACGCTTCTCCTTAGTCAGCTTGCGTACGCTCTTTGGAAATCCCTTATAGAAAGGTTCCGGCACGTCCTCACCAAGGCATTCGGAAGCGAATCGGATCATACCGTCACGAACCAGTTTCTGTCCCTTTACTATCCTGATATTAAAAAGATTAGCGAGCGAAAAAAGAACCTCTAACTGATTCTTCTCCTCACCCGCTGCCTCATCAGACACGAAAACGTGCTTACTAAAAAGATACTTTTTGTAAACATCCTTCATCTCATATTCTCCTTTAATTCTGAAGATATTGCCGGATTAATCATGACCATAGAAGTAAATCCGGCTAGCTTTCAGGC
>ONEC01000128.1 GCA_900316715.1 uncultured Eubacteriales bacterium | reverse complement strand
GCTTGAGCCAATGGACTTAACTATGGAAGAGATGCAGGAGGAAATATTAAAGAGGAAAGGATATACTAGAGATTATGAATAAGAAAAAACTTCTTAGTTTAACACTTGCTGCTGTAATGGCTTTCAGTTTTGGAGGCTGTGGAAAGAAAGACGAAGAAGAAACAACAACAGAGGCTACAACTGAGTACTCAATTACAACTGAAGATGATTCAGTATTGGAAGGTGATCTTTCAGAGGTTGAACTTACCAGAGACGGTAAGGTACAGAGTGACCTTAACGGTGAATGGGTAGATAAGGCAGAGACTACAAAGAGACCTCTTTCAATTACTATCAACAATATTTATGTTTCACTTCCTCAGTCAGGTATCAGTGAAGCAGATGTAATATTTGAGATGCTTGAAGAGCATAGAAGCGTTACACGTTTCCTGTGCGTATTCTCAAATTATGAGCAGATCGAGAAGCTTGGACCTGTAAGAAGTGCAAGACATTACTTCGACAGAAAGGCGATGGAGCTTGATGCATATTTCGCTCACTGGGGACAATCAGTATATGCTCAGCATGAATTTGAAGTTACTACACAGCTTGACCAGATCGACCTTAACGGTAAGGATGGCGGTGCTGCATTCAGAGCTAACAGACCTGGATATGCTCTTGAGCATACAGGATATACTTCAGGACAGGGTCTTGCAGAAGCTATAAAGAATAACGGTTTCTCAACAGAGAAGGATGCTTCTTATAAGAAGATGTTCTATTTCAATCCTGATGATACAGTACCTGAAGGTGGTAAGGACTGTAACAAGGTTACAACTGCATTTAATCAGGGTCTTGAGCCATACTTCACATATGATTCTGAAAACAAGGTATATAAGAGATTTGAGAATGGTGCAGAGCAGATCGATGAGAACACAGGTGCTCAGCTTACATTTAAGAACATTATTATCCAGTATGCTCCTCACAGATATATTGAGGGTGATGAGTCAGGATGTCTTGATATTGAACTTACAGGAAGCGGAGAGGGATACTATATCTCAGATGGTAAGGTTATTCCTATTACATGGAAGAAGGATGCTTCTGCTTCATATGTAGATTATACAACTGTAAATGGATATATTGATGAGAATCCAAGAACAGCTGCTCCTGGTGAGTTTGGTACAACACAGTACTACACAGAGGATGGCGAGATGCTGAAGCTGAATCCTGGTAAGACATTTGTTACTATATTCCCTGATGATAAGAAGGATGGTATTATACTTGAGTAACAGTCATTATGACATTTGTATAATAGGCGCAGGTCCGGCAGGACTGGCTGCGGCAATAGAAAGCTCCCGTAGGGGGCTTTCTTGTCTTTTATTGGACAGAAACAAGAAGCCGGGTAAAAAGCTTTATGCAACCGGGAACGGAAGATGTAATCTCTGTAATGAGCATTATGACCGTGACTGTTATTATGGATCGGACTTTGCATCAGAGATCATATATAAGAGAAATCTCAGAGATTTTGTAACGGAATACATGGACGGTCTTGGAATAAAGACTGTTTCTAAAAACGGATATTATTATCCTATGAGCATGCAGGCCTCTGCTGTTGTATGGGCACTCCGGGATGCTGCAGTTATGAACGGAGTTGAGATCATATCCAATTCTGAGGTTTCTGCTGTAGAAGATAAGGGTGATAAGTATATCATTTCATATTCCGGAGGTAAGACTGCTGAAGCGGAGTCTGTTATCCTTGCCACTGGAAGCCCGTCTGCGCCCGAATTAGGCGCTGCGTCATATGAGACGCTTTACTCACTGTTCGAATCGTTAAAACTTGAATATGAGCCTTTTAGCCCGTGTCTCGGCCCTGTTGCCGTAAGAGAGGATCTGAATCCGGTTGCAGGAGTGAGATGTGATGCTGAAATTTCCCTTCATATTGCGGAGCAGATGGAAAGAGGAGAACTCCAGCTTACGGCTGACGGAATATCAGGAATAGTCGTTTTCAATATGAATGAATACATGAAGGAACAGGCTCATAACGGCCATAATACTATTCATATAAATCTTCTTCCGGATATATCTCATGATGAATTTATATCTAGATTTAATACATTCAGAAAAACTTCTCCAAGCAGGAAGGTTCTGGGATTTCTGAACGGATTCCTGAATGATAAGCTGGCTATGTATCATCTGAATCGTCTGAAAGAAGAAGGATCAGTAAATGATGATATTAATGTATCGGAATCTGAGGCGGAACTTATATATAGTGCTCTGACCGACTGGAAGCTTAGTATCGGTGGATTCAACGACGAAACCCGGTCGCAGGCATCAGCAGGCGGAATAGCAACGTCACAGATTGATCCGAAGGATATGCATATAATTGACAGAAGAGAACTGTACGCCGTAGGAGAGACTACAGACGTCCTTGGAAAATGCGGCGGCTACAATATTAGTTACGCGCTATATACGGGATTCCTGGCGGGTAGAGCGTGTCTGGGAGGCAGCTTATGATAGCCATAAGAGATTGCCGATTCGAAATCGGTTACAATGAATCGGATATTGAAAAAGTCATATGGAAAAAACTTAAGGGTGCTTCCGTAAAAAATTGGAAGATCTATAAGAGGTCCCTTGATTCAAGACGTAAAAATGACATTCATTATGTTCTGACACTGCATGTAAGTCTGACTGATGAGTCAAAAGAAGCAGGTCTCATACGTAAAATTAACAATAAAAATATTATGTTAACAAAGCAGAACGAATACCATTTTCCGACTGTTTTATCAGCACCTATTAAGGAAGAAGATAGACCGATTATTGCAGGAGCAGGACCGGCAGGTTACTTTGCAGCAATCTATCTTGCAGAAGCAGGATTTAAGCCGATTGTTATTGAAAGAGGCAAGGCTGTAGAGGAAAGAAGCGAAGATGTGGAAGCTTTCTGGGAAGGCGGAAAGCTCAATCCTGAAAGCAATGTTTCTTATGGAGAGGGCGGAGCAGGAACCTTTTCAGACGGTAAGCTCTATACAGGCAATAAGAATAAGGGCGGATATTTCACAGAGGTGCTGAATACATTTCACAGATTTGGAGCCGCTCCGGAGATAACATATGATGCCAAGCCTCATATTGGAACAGATGTTCTGAAAACTGTAATTAAGAATATGAGAGACTTTATAATCGAAAAAGGTGGAGAAGTCAGATTCAGCACAAGGCTTGAGGGCATCGATGCTTTAGGCGATGGTTCGTATAAGCTATACGTTGCTTCATCCGAAACCGGAGAACAAAGCGAACTCATTACCAAAACACTTATCTTAGCAATTGGTCACAGTGCAAGAGATACAATGAGAATGCTCATCGGAAAGGGCTTCAATATGCAGCAGAAGCCATACGCAATCGGTCTCAGGGTTGAACATAAGAGAGAGACTATTGACAGAGCCATGTACGGAGAGATGGCTGATAAGCTTCCGGCTGCGGATTATAAGCTTACCTATCATGCAGAGAATGGCAGACCGGTATTTTCATTCTGTATGTGTCCGGGAGGTTATGTGGTTAATTCTTCAAGTACACCGGGCCAGCTTGTCATAAATGGAATGAGCTACAGCGGCCGTAATGGCGAAAATTCCAATACAGCTATGATCGTGGGAATTACTCCTGATGATTTTGATGGAGACAGTCCGGAAGACGCTATTAAGTATCAGGAAAAGCTTGAAAAGGAATTCTATAATCTGGCAGATGGACTGATCCCAGTACAGAGGCTGGAGGATTTTAAGGCGGGTGAAGAAACAAAAGCACTTGGGCATATTACTCCTCAGATAAAGGGACAGTATACTCTTTCAGAGATTTCACATATACTCCCTGTTGAAGTAAGGGACGCACTTCGTGAAAGCTTCGAAAGCTTTGGCAGAACTATAGAAGGATATGATGATCCTGATACGATTCTTTCAGGAATAGAGTCAAGAACATCATCTCCGGTAAGAATAAACAGAGATGAAAATATGATGGCAGAAGGATATCCCGGAATACTTCCTATTGGCGAAGGAGCAGGATATGCAGGAGGAATTACATCAGCTGCGGCAGACGGAATAAAGGCAGCAGAGAAGGCAGCAGAATATATTAATAGAAATTAGGTTTTCCTGTGTAGTATTGGCTGAATCAATATTTGATTGACCAATTTATGGTCAAGTGATATATTTGATTGGTGTTTTTAAAGAAAATATATTAGTTAGGAATGTTGTCATGAATTTCAGAGAAGAATTAAAAAACAAAAAGCGTATTGTTATCAAGGTTGGTTCATCATCACTGGTACATCAGTCAACAGGTGAGCTTGATCTTGTAAAGGTTGAGAGACTAATCAGAGTTCTCAGCGACCTTAAGAATCAGGGTAAGGATGTAGTTCTTGTTTCATCAGGTGCTGTTACAGTAGGATGCAAGACACTTGGTCTTAATAAGAGACCCGAGATTCTTTCTATGATTCAGGCGTGCGCTGCTATTGGACAGGGCGAACTCATGATGCTCTACCAGAAGCTTTTTATGGAATATAATCACAAGGCTGCACAGGTACTCCTTACATTTGATGTTATTACATCTGCTGAAAGAAGAAAAAATGCAGAGAATACACTTAAGCAGCTTCTTGATCTTGATATCATTCCTGTTGTTAATGAGAACGATACAGTTGCTACAGAAGAAATTGAGTTCGGTGATAACGATACACTTTCAGCTATTGTATCAACTCTTATAAATGCAGATCTGCTTATTCTTCTTACTGATATTGATGGATTCTATACAGATAATCCTCATAAGAATAAGCATGCAAAGAGACTTTCTGTTATAGAAGAAATCAACGATGAGCTTCTTGATATGGCTAAGGGAACTGTAACAAGATACGGAACAGGCGGTATGTATACAAAGATTGCTGCAGCAAGAATTGCTACACATGCAGGAGCTGATATGGCCATCATTGATTCATCAGATCTTAACATCATAGGTGATCTGCTGAATGGTGAAGATGTGGGATCACTCTTTACTGCAGATGTTTCAAGAAATTTTGATATTATGGACTTTATCCTTAATAAGAGATATCTTGAAAGAACAGTTTAATACGGTAGTATCGACTGTTTCCGAATCCGTACAATCTAAAAACGAAAATATATGATTGACGGCGCTCTTATAGATATCGTATATTAATTATTTTCTTCCGAGTCTCCGAATTTACTGGAGATTCGGAGGATTTTTTTATATAATGGGATAAGTGAAGACACTAAGGGGGAAGGCATAATGAAGAAGGTTATAATATTATTTCTGGCTATTTTATTCCTAGGAGTAGCCGGATTCTTTTTTTATAGGGGGTATATAGTAAAT
>ONEC01000129.1 GCA_900316715.1 uncultured Eubacteriales bacterium | reverse complement strand
GCTTATTCGCTTATCATGAATTCCGAGGAGACGGTCGAGCTTCAGGATGTAAGTCTCAACAAGACACTTGAAGACTGTATCATGGAGTACTATGCTGCTCTTACCGAGAGAGGTATTACACCGACTATCGATATCACAGAGAAGAAGATCATAAGAAAGCTGGATAAGACGCATATAGACAGGGCTATCTCAAATGTTATCAGCAATGCTATCAAGTACAGCGACGGTGATTTCGATATAAAGCTTACGGATGACGGCACGATGATATTTTCCAATAAGGCATCAGGCATGACTTCTGTTGAAGCAGCACGTCTGTTTGATAGATTCTATACGGTTGAAACCGGTCGTAATTCAACGGGACTCGGCCTCTCTATCGCCCGTACCTTTGTTGAACAGATGGGCGGAGAGATAGGAGCGGAATATAAGGACGGAAGACTGCTTATAAAGATGTCCTTTCCGGCGTGATTTGTGATAAACTGAGGATGTGGCTCAGGAGGCGATTGATGAAGCTGACTCAGCCCTGAAGGGTTTGATGATTGATACGGTTCTGAAGAATTGACGTGAGGATACAAATGGAGAAGAATACGATACTCCTTGTTGAGGATGATTATGCACTTGCAATGGGAACTGAATATACTCTGAGAGCAGAGGGCTATGAGATACGCCATGCAAAGAACCTTGCGGAGGCGCGGGAGCTTGTGGTAGCAGTTAATCTGATTCTTCTGGATGTCATGCTTCCGGATGGAACCGGCTTCGACTTCCTGGAAGAACTTCGTAAGAATAATGTCGAGATTCCGGTTATCTTTCTTACTGCTGTGGGAGATGAGGCAAATATCGTAAGAGGCCTTGATCTTGGAGCGGATGACTACGTGACGAAGCCTTACCGTGTGAAGGAACTGCTGTCGAGAATCTCAGCTATTCTTAGACGCGAAGAGCGGATCAGAAGGATGGCTGCGATGAACGCTGCAGGAAGTGCGGTATCAGATACAGACTCCGGCGTGGGCACAGGTGAAGCAGCTGACACTTCTAAGAGTGCAGGAACTGCTGAGGAGTATACGTTTGGCGCACATGTTCTCAGCGTATCAGAGTTCAGATTATATAGGGACGGCGAGGTTGTTGAGTGCACTCCATCTGAGATCAGACTTCTTAGAGAGTTCCTTAGAAATAACGGAATCGCTCTTACAAGAAATCAGCTTATTGAAAGGTTGTATGATACAGAGAACAGCTACATAGATGACAATACACTTTCGGTATATATAAAGCGTCTCCGTGATAAGCTCGGGGATGATGCTATGTTTATAAAGACCATCAAGGGTGTGGGTTACAGGTTCTCTGAAGAGTAGAAGAAGTGCTTCTCAGAAATGAGGAGAGAGGTTCCTTGGTGGAACGTGACATGGGATGTAGGTTGAGATATGACAAGCGATTATGAGAGAAAAAGATTCAGAAGAAACTTTCTTCTTGTGGCAGCAATATTTCTTGCTGTCAGTTTTCTCATGCTTGGAATAATATATTCGACAGGTGATTTTGATAGGACCGCAGCGGT
The DNA here is from genome assembly GCA_900316715.1 of uncultured Eubacteriales bacterium. Classification (GTDB taxonomy): domain Bacteria; phylum Bacillota; class Clostridia; order Lachnospirales; family Lachnospiraceae; genus Eubacterium_Q. The sequence continues at coordinate 3,754 of ONEC01000129.1, read as the reverse complement.
TTGCTTTATCCTTATCGGAGTGGCAGCGATTGCAGCTGTTTCTATACTTTATGTGATATGTGCGAAGGAAGTCAGTCGTGCTTATAAAGCAGTTGAGAAGACTGCTGATATGATGGGAGAACTGATGCAGGATTCGGAACGTGAGCTGGTGGCAGAGCTGGATGAGGGAAGCATCGGTATCCTTAATTCAAACTTTGAAAAGCTTGTAAATATGTTCCGCGAGGGAAAGCGTAAGGAAGCGGAAGAGAAGGAATTCCTGAAGGATGTAATGTCGGATATATCCCATCAGCTTAAGACACCCCTTGCATCACTCAATATATTTATAGACCTTCTTCTGAATGATAAGCTTGAGTCGGATGAAGAGAGAAAGAAGGTGCTTCGTGAGGCGGAGAATCAGATGAGCAGAATGCAGTGGATGGTTCTCTCTATGCTGAAGCTGGCACGTATTGAGGCAAGAGTTATAGACTTTAATATCAGTAAGTCTTCAGTAAGCAATGTACTTGATGAAGTCCGTGGCGCACTCAGCTATCTGCTTGATGCGAAGAAGCAGAAGCTGTCTATTGAGTTTCTGGATGACGGAAGCACAGCAGAGAACAAGGAAAGCGCTGTGGAAGACAGCACAGATGTTTCCGTTCTTGTAGACCCTGAGTGGCTTACAGAAGCGCTTATCAATATAGTGAAGAATGCTTCAGATTATTCAGACGAAGGAAGCAGTATTGAGATCCGTGTAGAAGCAAACAGTGTCTTCGCAAGAATCTATATAAGAGATCATGGAATCGGAATCCCGGAGTCAGAACTTCCGAATATCTTCAAGAGATTCTATCGTGTATCCAGTGAGGTCAATCCAAACAGCGTGGGTATAGGCCTTGCACTTTCCAAGTCCATTGTTGAGGGAATGGATGGACAGATAAGAGTAAACAGTACAGTAGGTGAAGGAACAGAGTTCCAGGTGCAGCTGCCGGTAACAGCATAGAAAATAGGATACTAATATATTATAGAAATGAATAGCACATAATGATTGTAATTACAAACATTATGTGCTATTTTGTTTGTATATAAAAACATTATTAGGGTGAGATTGTTATGGGAAAAAATAAGGCTTTATTGTTACCGAAAACTGCAAAATTACTTCAGACCGTAGGAGGACAGATTAAACTTGCTAGGTTAAGAAGGGGATGGACAGCGCAGGAGATAGCTGAGAAAGCAGCTGTAGGACGTTCAACAGTTGTGCAGATAGAGAAGGGATCTCCATCTGTTTCTATGGGGATGTATCTTGCAGTATTAAATGCATTAGGCCTGCAGGAAGACATTCTTTTGATAGCACGAGATGATGTTATGGGAAGAACATTTCAGGACCTAAACTTGAAGACTCCAAGGAGGGTAAGAAAGAAGGCAGCTTTAAAATCCTAGGATTATATTAAGATATACTTTATATTAGCTGAAATGTATTGATTAATAGCAATCGAGGTGATATCCTTCTCTAGGCATAAATGTCAGAGGAGGAAAAGTATGTTTAAGAAGTTAAAAGGATTTAGAGTACTAGGAATAACTATGGCTATGATGATGGCAATAAGCGGTTGTGGAACCGCAGGTAATACAAGTACCACTGAAGCACGAACAGAAGCCGTAACAGAAGCTACAACAGAAGCTACAACAGAAGCGGCTGCAGACACAGCAACAGGAGCAGATGCTGTTGAAGAAACAGATGTTTCTTTCGGCGAGCAGGAATTAGAAGAACTTCCTGAAGATCCGGTCAGCAACGAGGCGTCACAGATAATCGGTGACCTGACAAGTCCTGTGACAGCGGATAACAAATCAGAATATGACTTCACAGCTAAGGCTATGGAATATATGAACTATATCGGTGAGAATCTTCAGGATCGTGGAAGAGAGAATGGTGACAAGAATCAGCACGATGCAACAATTGAGTGGATCAAGAGTGAGCTGAAGGCTGCAGGCTATACTGATGACCAGGTAGTAGATCAGGTTAAGGATGAGGGCGGATTCCCGCTTAACAACATTGTTGTCACTGTACCGGGTGAGGATGATTCAAAGCAGATAATAGTAGGAGCGCATTTCGACGGAGACGGAGTTGGTGACAATGGTTCCGGAACTGCACTGCTTCTTGCAACAGCAACAGGCCTTCAGGGTAAGAAGCCTCATTACACAACAAAGTATGTCTTCTTCGATGGAGAGGAAGAGGGTATGCTCGGAAGCAGTATGAATGTAATGGAAATGTCTGATGATGAGGTTAAGAATACAATCTATATGATCAACATGGATGCGATTGCTTTCGGCGATTATGCAAATATCTATGGAGGACTGAATACCGGTTACGATAGATATCTCATGGATGAGAATTCAGATAAGATTCCACCTATGACTGATGCTTATTACTTTGCAGCAAAGATTTCAAAGGAACTGGGATTCGAAGTCATGGGACCGGATGAACTTGATGGATACTTCGCAGAGCATGAGACAGGACCTGAGATAAATGACAAGACATTTTACACAAATCCATGGACTGCAAAGAATCCTGCACCTTTAAATGACTGGGGCTATTCACCGGCAACTATTCCGGCCAGTGATCATGTACCATATATGATGAGTGGAATCCAGTACATATACTTTGAAGCTACTAACTGGTTTGCAGCATCATCAAAGAGTGATACTCTTTCATACACAGGTTATCTTGAAACCTATGATGAAACACTTGGCGAAGATGGGATGTTTATGAACACAAAGTATGATACTCTGGAGAACCTGAATGAATTGTTCCCGGGAAGAGCAGAGGCACATATGCACCTTTATTCACCACTGCTTTCAGCACTTATACTTGCAGAGTAATACAGACAAAAGATTTTTGGGAGGTATCGAAAGATACCTCCTTTTTATAGTTATATAATTGATATTGACAATGTGTATATTATGCATTACGATGTCATTACGGAAAGGAGGACGATAATGGCAACTACCAATGTAAATATTCGAATGGATGTTGACTTAAAAAAACAGTTTGAAAGCTTTTGTGCAGATGTTGGACTGAATATGTCAATGGCGTTTAATATGTTTGCCAAAAAAACGGTAAGAGATAAGAGAATTCCTTTTATAGTCGGCACTGAATCGTATAACTTAGAGGCTGTTAATGAACTATTGGCAGACTTGGATAATGCGAAGAAGGAAGCTGATACCCAGGGCTGGATCTCGGCAGGAGATTTAGAAAAAGAGTTGGGGGTAAATGATTGAGGAGAATTGTCTATTCTCTTAAGTACCGGGAAAAGGTCCTTGAATTGAGGACACATCTGGACGAGAGTTTCGGCGAATCAGTTTGCAAAAATACCCTAAAGCACATAACTGATGCGATTAATAATTTAATAACATTTCCAAATTCAGGTCAAAAAGTTGAAGATGTTTTTGGAATCCAAAGTGATTATTGGTATATATATGTTTCTAAAAACTATATCTTTTATCGAGTATTAGAAACTACAATTGAAATAGTTAATATCTATAATGAGAAAGAAGACTTTATAAGAAAAATTATTGAATAGATTTATTAAGGGTCTGTCTTACAAAAATGTAAGACAGGCCTTTTTCTTTTGTCACGGGATTGTAAGACGCAGATGATATAGTGATATACAGAATAGTCTGCATGGCAGGTTTAAGCTGTGCGGGGGAATGAAGACTGGAAGGTTTGGAATATGGAAAATTATACAGACATTTCAAAAAAATATCTGATGAAGAACAGGAAGAGAAC
>ONEC01000130.1 GCA_900316715.1 uncultured Eubacteriales bacterium | reverse complement strand
CAGCTCATACATAAGCTTTCATTACTCCCCAATAATAACCATATAGCTACACTATCTCATTAAAAAACTCCAATATTAACTTGTTTATATTTATCTTTATAATCTTTTCATCCGGCCAGGAATGTCTTCCGCCGTCTATCAGAAGATTCCAGATTACAGTACTTCTTCCCTTCTGATACTTTGACAGAAGTGACTTTGTATTATACCAGGATTCCTCAGGCGGATTCTCAATTCCGGCTCGCTCTACCCAGTAACTGATAACATCTTCAATTGCAGGATCTTTTGCATATTTTGCCGTTCCACTGCTATTCAAAGGAACTACATCATCCTTCGATCCTGTAACCTGAAAGAAGTTTGTATATGTAGAATCTGGCAGGTCTCTCTTCTCCCATATGCTCTCAGGCATCTTACCTGCAACACTTACAAGACCGGTAAACATATATCCGGCTTCTACGGCCAGTCTGTGGATCATAAAGGCTCCATTACTGAAACCTACAGCATAAAGCTTTTCATCATCTATATTATAATTTAATCTCAGATAATCTGTAAGTGCAAACAGAAAAGCAACATCATCATTTCCGTCCGCTGCTATACCGGAATTCCATCCGTTGGATGAAGTAGCATCATATGGATTCGGTGCACCTGTCACATAACATACAGCATAACCTTCAGGAAGGGCATCTTCTTCAAAATGAGATGTATCCCTGAACTTCTCAGCAGACTCACCATATCCATGAAGCATAAGAACAACAGGAACACATCTGTCCGTGTCAGGAAGATATAATATAAATTCGTGAGACACGCCCTCATATTTGCAGGAAAACTTATTATCACTGATTGCAGTCACATCCTCAAGCTCGCTGTGCTCATAATACGGTTTTGGTAAAGGTTCAATTATAACATCGTCACCGGATACTGTTCCTGCTTCGGTTGCTGATTCAGTAACGTTTTCGGTTGCTGCCTCAGTAACTGTTTCTGTACTCGCTTCTGAAGGTTTTTCAGTACCTCCACACGCTGTCATTCCCATAAGCATAGCAGCTGCAAGTACTACTGATAGCTTCTTTATAAGTGAAGTATGTTTCATTTCTTCTTCCTTTTTTTACTTGTGCCTGTCTGCTTTGCTGATTTCTTTGTTGGTTTCTTTACGGAATATCCAAACTTGCCAAGTTTCTTGCCAAGCATAAAATATTCTCCATGAGAATAGGTTATAAGATTAGTCTTAGAAAGCTCAAATCTTCCCTTCTCATCCATGTATTTATCATCGACTGTTACGCCGACAACTTCTGCAACAAACATATCATGAGATCCAAGTGGAAGTACCTGTTTAACCTTACAATATATATTTACCGGACTTTCACTTATGGCAGGAGCAGATATGAACTCTGAAGTATATTCAGTAAGTTTCATCTCCTTAAACTTATCATAGTCTCTGCCCGATCTTACGCCGCACCAGTCACAGGCTTTAGTGAGATCTGCTGTAACCAGATTAACAACAAATTCTCCTGTTTCTTCTATGATACTGTGTGAAAATCTTTCTTTTCTTACCGATATAGATAACATGGCCGGATCAGAACATACAGTTCCTGCCCATGCTACAGTAATTATATTAGGTCTTTCTCCCGGTTTCATGCAGCTGACCATAACTGCAGGAACCGGATAAAGCATATTGCCAGGTTTCCAGCTTTCCTTACTCAAGTATATTTCCTCCAGAACTAAAAGATGTTGAAATCCCATTCATCCGGATCTATTCCGGCTTCACGAAGCTTAGCATCTCTTTCTTCGTCCTCCATCCATTGGAGTTCGTCTACATCGAGACCTTTATCAATAAGCTTCTGTAAAAACAATGATGTCTCACTGCCTTCTTTATCAGCCTCAGCCAGTACATGCATAAAATAAGCTTCTTTCTTCGCGTTTTCAAAAACACTCATCTTGCCGTCACCATTTGTATCAAATGGTTTCTTTGCATCAAATATTCCCATAACTTTTAACCTCCGGATGTTTATTTAAAATGCACTGCTTTCAACATATGCATACAGTGCTTCTTTAATTGCTTTAAGATTGGACCTGCTGACCGGTACAGATACTTCTCCGTCAGGAGTATCCATCAGTACATCCGACTTCACAAGTCTTTTTACTTTTGCCAAAGATACAAGGAAGCCTCTATGAGTTCTAAAGAACCCGTCCCCCTTCAGCTGTTCTTCGAAATCACCTATATTATATCTGACAAGATGGCTTCCTGCCGTTGTATAGATCATAATATACTGATTCTGAGCCTCGAAATATATAATATCCTGGATATTAAGAAGAATCTCTTCGCCGTCTTCCTTGATCATAAGCTGACGTTTGCTTGTACTCTTATCCATAACATATCTAAGGACTTCACGTAGCTTATCCTCCTGAACAGGCTTCGTAAGATATCTGAGTGCATTTACCTCATATCCTTCAACTGCATATTCAACATGACCTGTAAGGAAAATGATATAAATCTTATCACTCTTCTCTCTGAGCTTTTTAGCCAGAGTTATACCATCCATTGCAGGCATTTCAATATCAAGGAAAAGGACATCATAAGGATTCCTGTCAAATACTTCCAGGAGCTTATATCCATTAGAATAAGTATCTACGACAATATCCAGACTTCCGGATATTTTGTCAATCATACTCTTGGCCTGATCTCTGAACTTTTCCTCATCATCACATACTGCTATACGCATTTAGAATTCCTCATCTGACAGATTGTCTCTAACTTCTTCTATTGCAGCCTTATCCTCTCCTGTAGTTCCCTTCTTCTTTCCGATTGCAGCCTGAACCTTGTCTACAACCTCAGGAACCATGTCGATTACCTTTGAAAGAGAACTCTTATCTTCATTTGCTCCAAGAATCTGAGCATATCCGTTCTTGATTACGATAATTGAAGATGGAGAAAGCTTTCCGCCCATTCCACCGGCAGCGTTGCTGTTGCCCTTTGTTCCACCATATGCTCCGGCACCCATGCTGAAGTTTACATCCATAAGCGGAATAATAGTCATATCACCAGCCTGAATAGGCTCTCCTACAACAGATTTGCTTGTAAGAAACTGATCAAGTCCCTTGAAAAGTGATGATATTGTCTGATTGAAATCTCCGTTGTTCATATTAACCTCCCTTTGTAGCCCCTATCGACTAAGCATTAATCTAAATTTTCTTTGCAAGCTTCATAGTTCTCTTGAAATCTCTGCTTAGCAGGATTCTGAGTGCCGGGAATATAATTGAAGCAAGTCTTAATTTTCCCTTTAAATCTATCGTTCCTTCAACTCCCTTTCTATAAAAATCAGGAGTTATATTTAACCATTTATATGTATATGGATATATAAATGCTATCTTACCCATCATAGCACCGGTATCTGCCGGACTTCCCATACCGAAAACTATATCTGCTCTGCTCTTTTTAGGTTTTATAGACTTTATCACCTTTACGAGCAGTTTTTTACCTCTGGCTATAGTTTTCTGGGTAAATGGCTTTTCAAAAAACTTTACTATATGATCTATCTTTATCTGAACTTTATCTATACCTTCGACAGCTTTCTGCTTTACTTTATCAGCTTTTTCAGTTACAACCTCCAGCTTATCTCCGGCAAAGTTTATAACGGTATCAAGTCTGTCAAGAATAGGTACAACTTCTTTATTCTCATCGGCCGAAGTGTTTTCTCCACCTTCTGAATGAATCTCAGTTTTAGCAGAAGCTTCAGCTTTCTCAGCTTTTTGTCTTTCTTTCTCTGCTTTCTTTTCCTGAGCTTTTTCAGCTTTTATCTTCTTTTTATGAGCTTTTATATCTTCTTTTGTGCTCATTATAGGTTCGATAACTTCCTTATCCTCCGGATAATGCTCAGCTTCCCAGGCTTCAAAATCTGCATTACTTACCGGATCAAATATTGAGTCATCTATTTCCTCATTATCCAAAGTTATCTCTTCAGTTTTTTTCTTTGGCTTTTTATTACCGCTTCCTCTTGGATAAATCTTGATTCCCAGAACTCTGGCTGCATAGTCCAGTCCGCTTTCCTTAGTGAAGCCCGCCTTTACGGAAGCTATAAGAAAGCTTATTTTTGCATCAGCCTGCATCTTCTCATCATTTAACTCTCCGCTTATCTTATATCTTATAGGTGCAAACAAGATAAGCAGTATAAGAAGTATTGCTATTCCAAGTATTATCAGAAGTATCCACAGCAGTATCTTAAGTATCGTTAAAAAGACTGCCATATCTGCTCCTATTAAAGTTCTTCTGCCTTCGGCATATGTGCCTTAACGAATGTCCTTACATCGATCGATCCACATTCAGACATCATATCATTTAAAATATCAGGAATAAGCTTCTTTGCCGCATCTCTTGAGGAAGCTATTCCCATGATATTAAGGTATTTTTTCTGTTTACGATAATATGGCTGGAGAATCTCCATTTCTGAGTATATCTCCATCAGATTATTACCTGATATTGGATAAGTAATCAGAAAAAGACGAGGATCCGGCTTCTTCCTCGCCAATGTTTTGAGCTTTTTCTGAAATGCCTTCTCTTCAGCTATATCCGTATATAAATTGTCGGTATATCTGAATTTCATCTGATTCCCCCCACGTTGCTTTCCTTAAATCTGAAGCATAATGTCATTTACAATAGCTTCACAGGCTGTCAGCTCGGCGTTATCGTTACATCCGAGAAGTGCCTCTTCGAAATACTGTTTAATCTCATCCTGAGTATTAAAGAATACCGGCATAGTAGAAAGAACCTTTGCCATAATACTTCTTCTGATATATTTATTTTTACCTGCAAGCGCATCTGAAAGATCTCTTGTCACTTCTTCTTTAATCTTATTTACAAAGTCATCATCAGCTACATTGTTTACGATGCTGAAATTCTTATCAATATCCATGAAAAGACTGGATGATGTAAGCATATCCGCACGGCGAAGAGCTTCAAAATTCTTCTGCATACTTTCATTCTCAGGAAATTCAGGAGCATAAGAAGTAATAAGCTCATCCAGATTAGACTCGATTGGAATAAGCTCTTCATATGAGTTTTCCTGAGTACCTTCAAGTTCTGGAAGAAGTTCATCTGTCTCTTCGGCAGCCTTATATATATCCTCTGAACCTGCAAGAGATGAAAGAATCTTAAGAGCAACATCACACTCCTTGGTTCTATACTTCTCTTCAGCAATATCTGCT
>ONEC01000153.1 GCA_900316715.1 uncultured Eubacteriales bacterium | reverse complement strand
GATTAAGAAAAAAGAGTACAAATTTTGGTTTTGTACAGGTTCACAGGATCTTTACGGAGATGAGGTTCTTCAGCATGTTGCGGCACATTCTAAGGAGATTGTTGAAGAACTTAACAAGTCAGGCATTCTTCCATATGAGGTTGTATGGAAGCCGGTGCTTATTACAAATCAGCTGATCAGGCAGACATTTAATGAAGCTAATGAAGATGAGAATTGTGCAGGAGTTATTACGTGGATGTATACATTTTCCCCGGCAAAGTCCTGGATACTGGGACTTCAGGAGTATAGAAAACCACTTCTTCATCTCCATACACAGTATAATGAGGAGATACCATACGACACCATCGATATGGACTTTATGAACGAGAATCAGGCGGCTCATGGAGACAGGGAATATGGTCATATTGTAAGCCGTATGAGAATAGAGCGTAAGGTTGTTGTGGGTTACTGGAAAGACAGCGTTGTACGTGAGAAGATTGCATCCTGGATGAGAACTGCAGTGGGTGTTATAGAGTCGAGTCATATCAGAGTTATGAGAGTGGCAGACAACATGAGAAATGTTGCGGTTACTGAAGGTGATAAGGTTGAAGCGCAGATAAAGTTTGGATGGGAAGTGGATGCTTATCCTGTAAATGAAATCGAAGAAAGTGTAGCTGCGGTTTCTGCTTCAGATGTTAATGCCCTGGTGGATGAATACTATGATAAGTATAATCTTATTCTTGATGGAAGAGATCCGGAAGAGTTTAAGAAGCACGTTGCAGTTCAGGCGCAGATAGAACTTGGTTTTGAGAGATTCCTCGAAGAAAAGAATTATCAGGCGATAGTTACACACTTTGGTGATCTTGGTGCATTAAAACAGCTTCCGGGACTTGCTATTCAGAGACTTATGGAAAAGGGATACGGTTTTGGTGCTGAAGGTGACTGGAAGGTTGCTGCCATGGTCCGTTTGATGAAGATTATGACTGAAGGCATAAAGAATGCCAAGGGTACTTCGATGATGGAGGATTACACATATAATCTTGTCAGAGGTAAAGAAGGTATACTTGAATCGCATATGCTTGAGATATGTCCATCAATAGCTGAAGGACCTGTCAGTATAAGAGTTAATCCACTCTCAATGGGAGACAGAGAAGATCCGGCAAGACTTGTTTTCACATCAAAGGAAGGCAGAGGTATTGCTGTATCACTTGTAGATCTTGGAAACAGATTCAGACTTATTATCAATGACGTTGAGTGCAGGAAGACTGAGAAGCCTATGCCGGCACTTCCGGTAGCTACAAACTTCTGGACTCCAAAGCCTGATCTATATACAGGCGCTGAGGCCTGGATACTTGCAGGAGGAGCACATCACACTGCATTTACATATGACCTTACAGCTGAGCAGATGGGTGAATGGGCTGAAGCTATGGGCATTGAGGCTGTATTTATTGATGAGAATACAACCATACCTTCGTTTAAGCGTGATCTGAAGCTGGGAGAAGTTTTTTATAGATAAATATGCATATTAGGAGATAAGGTTCATGGCTTCATTAGTTATTTTCATCATTTGTCTTATATTATACATATTGGATAGATTTCCGCTGGCTACAGTTGCAATACTTGGCTCGGTTGCTTTGATTGTATGCGACGCATGTACCGCGGCGGAGGCACTTTCAGGTTTTACAAATGATATAGTACTGATTGTATTTGGGACTGAGATTTTTGGTATTGCTTTTCATGAAAGTGGACTCGATACACTTATAGTAAGATTTATACAGAAATATTCAAAGGGTAAAGGACCTGATGAATTAACAAAACGTATCATACTTTTAGCAGGAACTATAGCTGCAATCATGTCAGCTTTTTTGAATAATCAGGTTGTTTCGGCACTTATGCTGGTTATATGCAGAGGCATGGCAGCGAGATCAGAGGAACTGGATGTAAAAGATATTACATTGCCGGTAATCTACTTTGTTATTCTGGGCGGACAGTGTACACTTATCGGTGCACCGGCAACATTAATGGCATCTTCAATATCTGAGAATATGACGGGATATAAGCTTTCATTCTTTGAACTGCTTCCAATAGGAGGCGCATTCTTTATCCTGGGTATGATGTATATATATTTCTTTGGCTATAAAAGAGGGCTGAAGATATGGAAGAATGAAGAATCAGAGAGGAAAGAGGAAAGGTCTGACTCGATTAAGGTAAAAACGATAGATAAACGAAAATGTATAATTACACTGACGGCAGGAGTGATTATGTTTATTATGTTTATTACTGAAACTTTTTCTGTAGGAACAGCATCGCTTATAGGAGCTCTTATATGTCTTCTGTTTGGCGTTGTTGAACAAAAGAAGGCTTTATCCAAGCTGGACTGGAATATTCTGATATGGCTGGGATGCAGTATTGGAATGGCAAATGTTTTGAATAATTGCGGAGTTATACAGGTGTTCTGCGACAGAGTTATAACCCATCTTCCGGTCAATACATCACCATATTTATTCCTGATTGTTGTTGTAGTACTTACTACATTAATAAGTAACCTGATTGCAAATACTACTACGGTTATCATGATACTTCCATTTGCTATTCAGATTGCTGAACAGTTTGGCTGGAATACAGTACCTTTTGTTATAGGCATAACTATGGCGGCCGGATTATCAATACTCACTCCGCTTTCATGCGGATTCATAGGGATGACTATGAGAGTGGGGTATAAATTTAAAGAGTATGTAAAGTATGGCCTGAACATTCAGGGAATGCTGACGTCACTTACAATTCTCTTTACGATTTTGATATATAAATTTTAGTAGATATGAAAGGCAATACTACCGGATGGACTTGGTTTTTCTCCGGTATTCCAGTGGATTCATATTGAAATAATCATAAAAAACCTTTGCAAAACGGCCCTGGTTGGTATAGCCAACGCTGTTTGCAATATCAAGTATAGAGAGTGAAGTATGCGAGAGTTTATCCGCAGCATACTTCATTCTCTTATTTTTCATATAATCAGATATACACATTCCATATACTTCTTTGAAGTAATTCTTCAGGCTGGTTTCGCTTACGCCAAGTGAAGATGCGATATCTTTTGCAGCTATATGCCGGCTCAGATCAGAAGTCAGTATCTCGTTCATGCGTCTTGCCAGAGAGGCCTGTCCGGAGGTAAGGAAATGCGAATCGGCAGGAAGAAGCAGTTCTTCATCAAGAAAAAAAGCCAGGATTTCTAAAACCTTCAATCTTATCATTCCCGGATTGCGTTTATTTATCAGAAGATAGAGATCGCCAAACAGGGACAACAGTTCAGGGCTCGCGTGACCAATATAAGTATCGTTGTTCTTCAGATATTTTTCCAACAGTGTATCAATATCCACAGAAAATGTATGGAGCATTCTTTTTGTAGAAATATCAATCAAATCTTCTATTATGCTGATCTCAAGTCCGGTGTAATGTCCAAGGGGATAGTAGAAGGCGTTCATATTGCGCTTTTTTGCTATACATGTCAGCTGTGGAGATATATAACTTACAGCCTCGCCGGGGTGTTTAAATTCACATCTTCCGGAGATGCACTGATTAATGGTTGTAAGCTCAAAGTCGTACATCTTTTCATCAAAGGGAATTGAATTGCCGGTGGCTTCGTTTAAAGACAGGAATATTCCGGGAATAATGTAGAAAGCAGTGACACGGATGGTACCGGTTTCAAAAGAAGATGATAGTACTTTTATTTCATCAGGATATTTTGTTAATTCCCAGAATGCATTTGAATAATCATTTTTCTTCATAAAACAGGCCTCCGTTATCTTAATGCTATTTGAACCTTTTTTGCGTGTTCCGGCATAGAAAACTCACAATGTTATATATATCATACATGAGTTAGATACACAAAACAATAAAACTTTTTGTGCACAGAATAAAAGTGGGAGGACATGAGAGATGAAGCTTACTGATGCCGGTGAAGGTTATAAGGGGCGAGTAATATCTATGGATGGAGACAGTCATATGATAAGTCGTGCAATATCCATAGGGA
>ONEC01000133.1 GCA_900316715.1 uncultured Eubacteriales bacterium | reverse complement strand
ACATTTTTACGAGATATTATAGTAATTAGTAAAATGCATGTGTAAAAAGGGCTGTATCTCATGACTAAAGTCACGAGTGTTAGCCCTAAGATTATAAATCAGATCGGAGGACGCTATGAAGTTCAGACCTTGCATAGATATACATGATGGAAAAGTAAAACAGATAGTCGGCGGAGCACTTTCAGATGAGGCTTCCGGCAAGACCAACTTCGTCTCAGAAGTCGACGCATCCTTCTATGCTGAAATGTATCGCTCCCGCAATCTTACCGGCGGCCACATTATACTTCTAAATAAAGCCGGAACTCCGGAATATGACGCGGACCTCGCTGAAGCCCGCCTTGCCATGGATACTTTCCCCGGCGGACTTATGATAGGCGGCGGAGTAACTCTCGAAAATGCAGAGAGTTTCCTCGAAATGGGAGCCAGCCACGTAATCGTTACATCCTATGTATTTAAGGATGGGGAGATTGATATGTGCCGTCTTGATAAACTGGCAAAGACCATCGGCCCTGAGCATCTGGTACTGGACCTGTCCTGCAGGATCCGCTCGGACTCTGGCAGCTCTGATTCAGATAAAAACAGCGGCAGCTACTATATAGTAACCGACCGCTGGCAGAAATACACTGATGTTAGATTAAGCCACGAGACCCTTGACCTTCTGGCTGCTTACTGCGATGAATATCTTATTCACGCCGTTGATGTTGAAGGTAAACGCAGTGGTATTGATTCTGAACTCATCACCATGCTGGGTTCCTGGGGAAAGAAACCTGTAACCTATGCAGGTGGTGTTAGCTCTCTTGAGGATCTCGCCAAAGTAAAGAGTCTTGGCCAGAACCGTGTAGATGTTACCGTCGGTTCAGCCCTCAGCCTCTTCGGCGGAGATATGGAACTGGACGATATCGTTGAGGCTTGCAGGTAGCACTCCACATTGGCTCAGCCGCCTTCAGTCCCTAAACCTCGTTCATATAAGAATCCCAGAAGGAACCAATATGCTCCTTATCCAGATTCTCACCTATAACTATAAACAGTTCCTGTCCTACAGGAATCTGACGGATAAGAACCTCCGTCTTAGTTGCATTAACTTCAAGCCATCCGGACACATCGCTGTCCGGATTTATTTTTATAAATCCCTTTATTCTCATTATGTTTCCACAGTCCGGGTCTTCAAAAAGCGCACGGATTGTTTCATTTAATCTTTCTTTTACTGCAACTACCTTAGGTTTGCTGCCGTCAATATCCTTCAGCCTTACATGGAAATAGAACAGTGAATCAAAAGCTTCCTCTTCATCCACCGGAAGCTTGATCATTTCACCGGATCTGTATCCGCTCTTTGAGAGCATAAGATAATCCTCTTCAGATATTTCTCCCAACTTCCAATTATAAATGCGTGACTCCTTCAGCACAGTAGTGCATTTGAAAAGCTGAAGGGACTCGTTGATATATTCTATAAGAGACGCCCTCTCTTCTTCTGATACGCCTTCGCCCTTACTGAGTATTACTCTTCCGGCCTTTGCTGCCTGGGATGTAAGAAGATATCTTCCGGACATGGAAAGGTCTCGTGACAGGCCTGCTTCAACGATGGCCAGTACATTTCCGATCTCATACCATCTGTCGAGCGGCTCTTCAAAAAGCATATCAAAGAACTCATCAACATCGAAAACCCCCGATGGCTCAAGAAGTACGCGGCTGAATCCCTGCATTCCCATGGCTATAAGCTTAGTCTTAAGACGGCGGCGTCTGCAGTCGCTGTCTCCTCCGATGACCATTTCCAGATGACATATACCTTTCAGCGCATCTTCCAGAAGAAGCCTGTCCACGTTGATGGCGCCGTGATCGTTCACCACCACAGCCACCTTCTCGCCACAGCCCACAAGGTACTTCGCATAATCTATAAGAAATGTAGTCTTTCCCGATCCCAGGAAACCTGTTATTAAATCTATCTTAACCATAATTAGTCCTCTCATAAACTCACTACATCGTAATCCCGCGCCTCCCGATTTGTCAACTGTTCAGAACATACTCGTCCCAAGCTCGGCACTTGCAGAGTTTCCAGGTATGGGTTAAAATATTAGTGGATGGTTGGGTTTGTATCTCATTTAAAGGAGACTATTATGATTACACATGAATCATCAAGTATGGATGAGTCCAATATACCTGAGCAGTACCGGCAGCCCGACAAGGAGTTTACCGGCCGTATAGTCCGCAATAAGACTGAGCTCGTTACATATAATACATCATCTCATGTAAGAATATGGTACAACAACCTGGAAATCGGTTATTCACTTCACAGCCACGACGCTGTTGAGGTTATCATCTGCATACAGAATCCTTATGAGATTCATGTAAATGATCATACCTACAACATGAATGAAGGCGATATTCTTATCATCCCTCCGCGTCTTCCGCACGAATACGTTAACGATAAGCCGGGTATAAGATTCATATATCTTATTGAGATGCCTTATTTCTTTGAGTCAGCAGACTATCAGTCAATTGAGTCGCTGTTCTTCAATGCATTTCTGTGCAACAAGGTATTACAGCCTCGCATATATGACGATGTATATCAGCACTTCATGAATATGAATGATGCTTACTTTAAAAATGAACCGTTCTGGGAAACAACCGTATTCTCTAATATGTATCAGATCTTTACACTGATCGGAAAAAATGCACTCCGTCAGGTAGAGAGCGAAGAACATGGTTTCTCCCAGACCTATTCCAGAATCACAGCACTGCTGCACTATCTGGATGTTAACTATGCAGAGGATATCTCCACTGATCAGGCTGCACTCTTTACAGGATTCTCAAAGTATCACTTCCTGAGACTCTTTAAGCAGCAGACCGGATATACCTTCCACGATTACCTGAATCTGAAGCGTATCAAGATAGCCGAGGAACTTCTGACCGGAGATATGCAGGTAACGGATATAGCCTTCAGAACAGGCTTCAATAATCTGCCGTCCTTCTGCCGAACCTTTAAGAAGTATACGAACTACTCACCAAGTGAATATAAGAAGCTGCGTATCTCGGAAGAGATCAATAAGCACAGCCACTGATAATTATACCCGGACTTACGTCCGGGTTTTGTTTTTATACAGACGCCCGTGCATCCGGGATAACGAATGTCCCTGAGTCATGATGTCGCGCTGCACCCGCCCATAATAGGGCTCTGCAGCACGCACATGCCCTCAGGGACCGTCTTATATATCAGATAGCACGGGCTGACTTATTAATAATACAACACCCCGACTCCAGCCGTTCTAATATTATAATGATCGGCTGTATATGATAATAAAAGATTCCCGTGGCATCGGATTTTTATCTTATATACAGCCAGCCAGGGTAGGCCGATACATATCCAGTCCCTGAGGGCATGTGCGTGCTGCAGAGCGGCTTCTCACGCGGGTGCAGCGCGACATCATGACTCAGGGACGTCCGTTTTATCAATCTACCCTGGCGTCCGTATTATCTATACACGAAAAAAAGGCGTATCCCATTGGGATACGCCTTAGTATTATCATTAGTAAGCCCGATCAGCTCTTTACACCACCAAGTGCAACACCGGCGATGATATATCTTGATAACAGGAAGTATACTACGATAAGTGGCAGAACTGTAAGTGTAAGTCCAAGGTATATTGAACCAAACTCTGTTCTGTAGATATCACCTCTAAGAAGAGATACCATGATAGGCATTGTATACTTCTCCTGCTTTGTAAGGAGAATGAGCGGTGTGAACAGGTTGTTCCAGCTTCCTACGAAACAGAAGATAGCCTGTGTAGCTATAGCCGGCTTCATAATAGGAAGTACTATCGTATTGAAGATTCGGAATTCCTTAGCTCCATCGATACGTGCCGCCTCTACGATCTCCATTGACAGCGTAGGCTCCAGGTACTGCTTCATGTAGAATACAATAGATGGTGCTGCTATCGCAGGTATGATAAGCATGAACAGCTTGTTTGTAAGTCCGAGCTTGTAAACCATCTGGTAGAAACCGATCATTGTTACCTGTGCAGGGATCATCATAACACCGATGATGAATCCGAAGAATGCCTTCTTAAGCTTCCACTGATATGCAACGATTGCATATGCTGTGAGTGATGAGAAGTATACATTCAGTAATGTTGATCCTACTGAGATGATTATTGAGTTCATGAATCCAACCATAGGGTTGAATGACTTACTTGTAAGTATCTTAAGGTTATTCATGAGATACTTAGATGGTACAAGAGATACAGCCATCTGCTGGATCTCGTTTGTGGATCTTGTAGCGTTAACCATCATGATCCAGAACGGAAGAATACTGAGCAATGCAAGTACGATACATACTACATGAATGACTACCTTCATTCCTCTGTGGCTCTTTGTATTGAATTTCTCTTCAGCGTTCTTTGCAGCGATTAAGTCGTTTTCTGTCTGGTTAGCTTCTGCCTTAGGAGCATCTGTCTTAACCTTTAATGGTTCAGTTGCCATTTAGATACCTCCCTTCGCTGCTTTTTTCATGAGCTTCTGCTGCTGCTTTACTTTCTTAGCATCTGCCTTACCGTATCCTGTCTTGTCAGGATCTCTCATGATAAGGAAGAGTGCTGCTGTACAGATCATGATAACGATGAACATTATCATACTTGCAGCTGCTGCTCTGTTGTATAAGTAGCTTCCACTGAACGCCTGCTCATAGATATATACACTTGTTGTCTTTGTAGCACTGTCCGGTCCACCAAGCAGGAACAGCTTAGGTATATCGAACATGTTAAGACCACCTATGAGTGATGTTACGAGTGTGAAAAGCAGTATTGTTCGAATATTAGGCAGAGTGATCTTGAAGAATGTCTGAATCTTGTCAGCTCCGTCAACCTCTGCAGCATCGAAAATGTCAGGGCTGATACCCAGAATTCCCGATATAAGTATTAACATTGTGTAACCATACCACATCCAGAACTGGATGAAGGCTAC
>ONEC01000134.1 GCA_900316715.1 uncultured Eubacteriales bacterium | reverse complement strand
TAGCTATTCTGATTCTTCGCAGTCTTATTTGTCTGAGTTCTCATAAAGTTATCATATCCCTCAGTTATCCTGAAACTGCCTTTCAGTACGCAGTCACTGGCTGTCTTAGCTGTATGAACTGACTTTGTCTTGCCCTTCATAACGAAGCATATGATAAGTGATATAAGAAATCCGATTCCGATTCCCACTGCCAGGTTTGACCCCTGGATATTTGTAAAGAACTTTGTAAACAGTGCACCTAATCCTCCTCCGAGAACTATGAAGAATAAGATAAGGTACATGAAGAATTTACCCATACTGAATGGAAGGTCGCCGACCATTTTACCTGTCTGTCCATTCATGGCAAAGGTAAACTTCTTACCGTTCCATGTTGTATTCAGAAGCCATACAGGGAAAAGTGCATACTTTCCGCCGCTCTGCATCTTCTGATAATTGCTGGTCTGAACATTTACTGATTTATAATCCTTAACCTGGCTCTTAAGAAGGTTAACTGATGTATTCTTGATTCTCTCGTCTGCTCTTGGCATACACTCTGCAAATGAAACATCATACTTCTCAGCAAGATATCCTGCCAGATAAGCCGGGCTGAAGTTTGTAGCTTCATCCGTATTGAACGGCTCGATGGAATCCATCAGCTGATCATTAAACTTTGAGGAAGCATCTGCAGGTATATTTCTGAAAGACATTGTACCGCCACGCATTACCTGGAAATAGCTTGTCTCTGTGTAGTTATATGAAGCGTCTGACCACTTTCTCTCCTTGGTCGCCTCAAATGTTGCCTGTGCATGAACGTCAGCATCATAAAGCCAGAACGGAACATAGACACCCTTAAGTTCCTGAAGGTGATTCTCTGAACTGAATACGCTCGGTACCATCTTTGCGCTGGTCATATGTTTCTTAAGCTGTTCCTTAGCTGCATGCTTGTTGAGCTTGAAAGGAATAATGGCATCAGGTCTCTGAGCACCACTGAACTGTCCTGCGATAACTATAGGACTGTCGCAATAAGGACACTTTGTAGAAGCCATGCTCTGATCACCTACAACCTCGCCGCCGCAGGTCTTACATACATAAGTTACAAGACCATCAGCCTGCACGTTCCATGTATCTGTCTGTGCCTGATAATCTCCTGCTTCGCCAAGTCCGCCTGCTGCTTCAAATTCACCCACGTCATAAGCACTCTTACAGTTTGCACACACAAGCTTCTGCTCGCGGCTGCTGAACTGCAGCATACCACCACACGCGGGGCATTTGTAATTCTGAAGTTCTGACATTTTAAATCCCCCTTTATCATTATGATTTAAAATCAAAAAAATATACCTAGAGTTTATAATATCTCTAGGTATATCTCAACATCCATTCAGACGAAGTTAATCTTCTTCCATGAAATATAATCTGGACGCATAGTCAGAAAACTGTCTCACCTTGTCATTCAGCCCTGTACCACCAAAGGCCGGTGACAATCTCACTCCGGCATTCATAAGCAGATCACCGTAGCATGTGTACTTTTCTTCCTCTCCATCCACCTTGACGAACTTTGCAATCAGCTCATGGGCTGCACTGCCCTGTCTGATATGAACCGGTGAAACTGTATTTACAAGATCACCAAAGTCCATGATATTCACCCTCGCCCTGATGTTATAAAACTTGTACTTCCTGCTTCCATCCAACCCTTTAGCCCTGAAGTACTGATATTGGAAGTTTGGAACAGCCTGCTTCTGAAGTATCATACCGACTGCTTTCGACTTATCCTTCGAAACAACATTCCATTCCATAACATTTCCTGCATTTCCATATAATACGGTATTCTCATACTGATCACTGCCCCAGCTTCTGCCTCGGTAGAAATCACCATTAAAGAATACGCTTCTCCACCTCTTATACAGGTCTATCTGCATCTTTACATCTGCAAGCTCATCCCTGCTCATATCGGCCAGATTACACTCATATCCCAGAATTCCAAATGCAGCCACATTAAATCGTGTCGCCAGCGGAGTAACTCTAAGAGTCTGGTGATTAGGAACTCCTGATACATGGGCTGTCACCACGCTCATCGGATAGCCATAGCTGTATCCATTCTGAATCTCGGCCCTGCAGATAGCATCTGTATCATCACTGGCCCATATCTGCGGGAAATAACTGAGAATTCCCAGATCAAAGCGGTTGCCGCCCGACGCACATCCCTCGAAAAGGATATGAGGGAACTTCTCTGTCAGAGTCTTCATGACTCTGTAAAGTCCGACCATATACCTGTAGCTTACTTCTCCCTGCTTTTCTGCAGGTACACCCTGGGAGAATACATCCGTAAAGTTACGGTTATAATCCCATTTTACATAGCTCACCCGTCCGGAAGAAAAAACCTTCGAAAGAGCTTCGATCAGATAATCCTGAACCTTGGTCTTTGACAGATCAAGTATACGCTGATTACGTCCCTCCGAATGAGGCCTGCCCGGAATCTCCAGCGTCCAGTCCGGATGTTTCCTGTAAAGCTCAGACTTAACATTTACCATCTCCGGTTCAACCCAGAGACCGAACTTGAGGCCGATGGCCTCTATCTTCTCTGCAATTCCTTTTATTCCGCCCGGAAGCTTTTTCGGATTCGGAGTCCAGTCACCCAGTGAACTGGAATCATCATTTCTCTCGCCGAACCAGCCATCATCCATAACAAAAAGTTCTATTCCGACTGCCTTTCCGGCCTTGGCCAGTTTAAGCAGCCTTGATTCGTTGATATTAAAGTACGCTGCTTCCCAGCTGTTAAGAAGAATCGGTCTTTCCTTATTCTTCCAGTCTCCGCGTACAATATTTTCTCTTACAAAGCGATGCATATTCCGGCTCATGCCGTTAAAGCCCTGATCTGAATATGTCATCACGGCTTCCGGTGTTTCAAAGGTTTCCCCCGGTTCCAGCATATATTCAAATTCCGCCGGGTTTATACCCCACTGGATCCTTGTCTTTCCAAATTCATTGATCTCTGCTGTTTCCTCATGATTACCGCTGTAGATAAGGTTAAAGCTGTATACTTCTCCCCTGTCTTCATCAGTATTTGTTCTGGACAGCATAAAGAACGGGTTAGCCGTATTTGAAGAAGCGCCGCAGCTGCTGCCGCTCACATGGCGCCCCTGCACAAGTCTGGTATCCACGCGTCGCATTTCCCTTGTCCATGCACCATTAAAGGTTGTGAGCCTCCAGTCAGCATCGTTGAAATCTATCTGAGCCGATGCCAGCTTATTTACTCTTACCGTTTCATCAGATTTATTCTTAAGGATTGCACGTCTTACTATTACATCTTTATCTGCGAAAACATAATAACATATCTTCAGTTCAAGCCCATACTGCTTATCATTAAGTGTAACAATAAGACTATCAACCTTATCATTTTGGCCATAGGCACTCGGAAGAATCTCTGATTCCTTCTTGCCCTTCTTGATCTTTGCAGAATCAAAGGTAAAGTCAGAGGTCCGGCTTCCATCTGCATGGATTACTTCCACGAAAGGAGTTCTCATATCGCCCTTTCCGGCGGCCGAAACTTCAAGGCATACATCCTGCATACTGAGTCCCGCATTATCCTGAGTATAAAGAGCCATATTCCCCGGAGCAAACTCGTGCTTCTCAAAAAGTGCCTCTGCCCCCTCAGAAAGACGAATCTTCCGTCCGTAATACAGGTGCTCCAGATATCCGTTATCCATAACCCTGAAGGCATATGTTGTATTATCTGTATTTAATATATAAAGCTTTTTACTTTCTAAGACTGGCATTTATCTCCTCCATCTTCTTCTCAGTAAGTATAAACTTCTTTCTAAAGACAGCAATTGCCACAAAAAGTCCGATTATAGGAATGATAGACATTGTCATTCTGAGTCCCAGCTTTGCACTTGCTGAAACATCTTTTGAGAAGTCATAGAGCTGCTCAACTTCATTTCCCGACTCAGCCTTAAGATTGTTGAGTGACAGACAGATTGATGCAATAAGTGCTGCAATACCTGATGCCAGCTTAACCACGAAGGTCTGCATTGAGAAGATAACTGATTCATCTCTTCTGCCGTTCTTAAGCTCTCCGTAATCAACTGTGTTCGCCAGGAAAACCGTAGTAAGAACCTGAAGCACACCGTTGGCTGCAAAGATGAAGAAGCCCGGTACAAAGAGGATAAATACATTTGACATATTTACAAATGCGATCATAAACAGTACAGCATATCCGATAATCGCACTTGAAAGGCAGATATAGAATATCTTTACATTGCTTGCGAATTTACGAAGCAACGGATAAAAGATCATCATTGAAAGAATCTGAACAGCGCCGCCGAACATATTGAATGTTGTATAGCCGCCCTTCCAGCCTTCACCGCCGAAATCGTATTTAAAGAAATATATAACCAGATTAGATGTGATATATATTGAGCAGTTTATAAGAACTATGGCGATAACGATAGTCATGGCCTGGTCATTGGATATAAGAGCCCTGAACATCTGACCTACAGATGGTGACTCCATATCAACAGTTGCCTGCTCCTTGATACTTATACATGTAATGGTTATGAACACTATGAAAAGAACTGCAACAATAAGTGCGAACCACTTGAAACCTGCAATCTCAACCTGTCTTGCAGATGCATCAGCGCCGGCAATAGTCTTACCGATTGCATTTACTATCATGACAGTAAAGATGGTAACCAGTGCAGAACCTGCTCCGGCACATGAACGGGCCAGAGTTGTAAGTCCTTCTCTCTCCTTACCTGTCTTTGTGAAGGCAGGGATCATTGACCAGTATGGGATATCCATCATGGTATAGGTAACTCCCCAGAGGATGTATGTAATTGCAGCATATGCCACAAGTCCCTTGCCATCCATGGTTGGAGGTGCCGCAAACATCATAAACAGTATCACGGCATTGGTAAGTGTACCTATCATCAGCCATGGTCTGAACTTGCCCCATCTGGTCTTAGTCTTTGCAACA
>ONEC01000135.1 GCA_900316715.1 uncultured Eubacteriales bacterium | reverse complement strand
CTGTCTCCGAACACTCTTGGTTCTCCGTCCGGAATATATTCCCATTTTGGTAAATATGGATTTGCCATTGTTACTTCCCCTTTAGTCTAAATCTTATCCAGCCAGAGCCGAACATATTCAGTGTATCATAAAATCGCCCTGAAATCAGCTTTTTATTGAGTATTTCAGGCTAAAGTGATAAAATGGCATAAGTGTCAAAAGTCAGATCACGTTCTCGCTTGCGAGAAAAGTAGTTAAACTTACTGACACGCTGTCATTTGTTATTTACACGGAGGTTAGCTATGAACGAGATTCCATACAAGATATATCTTGAAGAAAGCGAAATGCCACAGCAGTGGTACAATGTTCGTGCAGACATGAAGAAGAAGCCTGCACCAATTCTTAACCCTGGTACACTTCAGCCTGTCACAATTGAAGAACTTTCACATATCTTCTGTGAGGAACTTGCAAAGCAGGAGCTTGATGATACAACTCCTTACTTTGACATTCCGGAAGAGATCAGAAACTTCTATAAAATGTACCGTCCATCACCACTTGTAAGAGCTTATTGCCTTGAGAAGAAGCTTGGCACACCTGCTCATATTTATTACAAGTTCGAGGGTAACAACACATCAGGAAGCCACAAGCTTAACTCAGCTATTGCTCAGGCATATTATGCTAAGAAGCAGGGCCTCAAGGGTGTTACCACAGAGACCGGTGCCGGACAGTGGGGAACAGCTCTTTCTATGGCTTGTTCATATTTCGACCTGGACTGCCAGGTATATATGGTTAAGGTTTCTTATGAGCAGAAGCCTTTCAGACGTGAGGTTATGAGAACCTATGGTGCTCAGGTTACACCTTCACCATCAATGAATACAGAAGTCGGAAGACGTATCAACGCTGAGTTCCCTGGAACAACAGGAAGTCTCGGATGTGCTATATCAGAAGCTGTTGAAGCTGCTACTACACAGGAAGGTTACCGTTATGTTCTCGGTTCAGTTCTTTCTCAGGTACTTCTTCATCAGTCAGTAATCGGTCTTGAGACAAAGACAGCTCTTGATAAGTACGGAATCAAGGCTGATACAATCATCGGATGTGCCGGTGGTGGTTCAAACCTTGGCGGTCTTATCTCTCCATTCGCAGGTGAAATGCTTCGCGGAGAGGCAGATTACGAGATTATCGCAGTTGAGCCTGCATCATGCCCAAGTCTTACAAGAGGTAAGTATGCATATGACTTCTGCGATACAGGTAAGGTATGTCCTCTTGCTAAGATGTACACACTCGGAAGCGGATTCATTCCATCAGCTAACCATGCAGGTGGTCTCAGATATCACGGCATGAGCAGCGTTGTTTCAGAGCTTTATGATCAGGGACTTCTTAAGGCAAGAAGTGTTGAGCAGACAAGCGTATTTGAAGCAGCTGAAATGTTCGCAAGAGTTGAAGGAATTCTTCCAGCACCTGAGTCAAGCCACGCTATCCGCGTTGCTATTGACGAAGCACTTAAGTGCAAGGAAACAGGCGAAGAGAAGAACATCGTATTCGGTCTTACAGGAACAGGATACTTCGATATGGTTGCATACCAGAAGTACAACGATAGAGAGATGTCAGATTACATCCCTACAGACGAAGAACTTGCTAAGTCACTGGATACACTTCCAAAGGTAGACTAATATTACTTTATAAATAGTATATGAGATAACGTACGCCCGGACCCATCTGGATGTCGCGCATCACCCGGCAAAAACCGCCTCTGATGCACGCACCAGCCTGTGTCCGGGCTGTTCTTATATAAATATTTCCATATTATCCGTCAGACAGATCATCCTCATATTGTCCGTCTATAACTATCATGCCTCGTCCATGCGTCTTACTGTAATACATAGCCTTATCCGCAAGGTCTACCAGTTCTTCGATATTGCCGCAGGTATCTTTATAGGATGCCACACCCATACTGGTATTAACACGCACCTTCAGATCTTCATATTCCACTACGGTCGATTCTATCTCATCATGCATTTCCTTCAGAATGTTATAAGCCTCATCTATTCCTATTCCGCGTAATATGAGCAGGAACTCCTCGCCTCCGAACCTCACTGCCGTTCCATTAAATCTATCGGCATATTTATCGTCTATCGAAGCCACTGTTTTGATAACCTCATCTCCCACCAGATGTCCGTAGGTATCATTTACATTTTTAAAGTGATCTATATCCATCATGGCAACCGTCAGTTTATCGCCGTCCAAAAGAACCTGTCTTTTAAGATCACCATAAAAATGATTAAAGTATATACGATTATATATCTTTGTAAGTCCGTCCTTTTTCGCCATTTCCTCAGTCTTAAGATACAACCTGTCGGATATGAGTGCCGATGTAAAGTCCATTACAGATGTCTCATAAAATGCATATCCGTTGATAAAGAAATCATACTTGCCGGATATAACCACCATAACGCCGTACAGATCATCATTCTCGTAAGCAGGAAATGCAACGGCATTAAGTATTCCTATCCCGGATAAGATCGGATATTTGTACTCACGGTTTATACATATCTCCGTAGGTTCTGTACTCTCCGCATCTACGACAAGCTTATATACTTTCTCAAGTTCTTCCCCGAGAAGCTGCTCCGTTGTCTCATCCTCCGCATTTATATAAGTAAACGGTTCTTTGTTCATATATACATTTTCGGATATATACATTCCGACAGCTTTGGCATTCTTTACTTTCATGATATTATCCAGCATGACCTTGGCATTCTTCTCTATATCGAAACTCGAAGAGAAAAACTTCATAACGCCGATAAGCGATCTGGATTCGTGATTACTCTCTGCGAGATCGTCATTTACTCTCGCCATATTGATTCTCTGAAAATTTAACTCGCTGTTGATTCTTTCGACCTTCTCTGTAACGGAGATAAGTTTTTCATTTTCTTCTTTGATATCCCCATATTTAAAGAGTATGTCTTTATATTTTTCGTTGAGATTTCTTATACTTCGGGAAATGATAAGATACAGTATACAACACACGATCACTATGACCATGAAAGGAGCCGTAAGACCAAACTTCCATATGCCGTTGATCAATGTCCTATACTTAAAAAACAACAAAAAGCTTGCTGTAAAAAGAGAAACAGATACAAACAGACAGTTATTAACACTGTCAAATCTGTCACAGAACAGAATGTCCTGCAGATAAATGTATATTAAACACATGAAAATCGGGACAATCAAATAAGCCGGAATAATGTCGATAACACCTCCGGCAGAAAAAAGAAACACATAAATGCATGTTCTCACACGCATAAATGTATATGGAAATCCATCTTGTGAATCAAGCTTCTTTAACCTTCCAAAAAACAAAAATCTATCAAACACTATAATCAGAGCCGGAACAACCACATAATAATACATGATAAAGCTGTTCAACGTAAGTTCCGATATTCTTGAGAGCAGAGACGAAAGAAGCATGAAAAAATAAACAGCCCGGTTATATACCAGCAGATTTTTAATGCTGTTTACCTTATATTCTGTTGACATATACACACCTCAAACAAACAAAACGGATAGATTCCTTCTGCTGTCATACATGTATATTTTATCATATCAAATAACGTACATCAATTTCGAATACGCCCTATATATTCAACATCAAACGAATCATCCACAGGATATTTTCCGCTTTTTGAAATCGAGAGTTCATGGTTCTTCTCCGAATATTTCAGTTCCATCAGACTATACTGACCCTGTTCGAATTCATATCCATCTCCACTGTCAAAGTACACGGTAAATTCCGCATCCCGTCCTTCATATACACGTACCGTATTAACACGTCCGCCCTGTTCATCTGCATATGATATATCATCGGAAAAAGGAATCACCGATCCCTCTCTCACAAAGACAGGTATTCTGTCTAAAGGTGCTTCTGCCTCTATAAGACTTCCGCCCTCATAATAATCTCCTGTATAAAAGTCATACCATCCATAGCCCTTAGGTAAGTATACATTTCTGCTCTTCTTTACATCACCCGTTATTTCCGAACCGTTCGCATAGTACATCGGTGTATAAACCGGTGCTACAAGTATAGACGGTCCCAGAAGAAACTCATCCACTATAGTCAGTGCACGTTCGTCTTCGGAAAAATCGCAGGCGAGTGCACGCATCATAATCTCACTGTTCATATGTGCGGCTGCTGCTATGGAATAGATGTACGGCATCAGCCTGTATCTGAGTCTTATGTACCTGACTATCGCATCATAAAAAGGATCTCCTTCATCTCCGAACCTCCACGGTTCTCTCGGTGTATCGGTTCCGTGTGAGCGAAAGATCGGAAGAAGAGACAGCGGGCTTTATCCTTGCCTCATCGACCGCGATCGCCTCTTCCCTGTTCTTCAGGCCTTCTCTTACGAGGTCTGTGACCTTCTCCGCGTCGTAGGTGCTCCCCACGGTCTCCGGGACGATGTCAAACCCCGTATCCGTCTCCTCGATGTACGCATCGGTGGGAGACACCATCGCGTCCTTTTGCAGGAAGGACAGGCCCGACACGAAGGAAGGGATCTCACTCTCGTTATAGGAAATAACAGGATCCAGGGTAAAATCCCGTACCGTCTTTTTCGAGAGGATCCAGGAGAGCCAGTACCTTGCCTTCTCGTCCACGAGCACCTTCTGAAGGCCGTCCGCATAGGAAAAGCTTCCGCCGACGTCTTCGAGCGTAAAGCCCGTCAGTTCCTTCCCCTCTTCCGTGATCGAAACCTCCGGAAACGAGTAGGACAGCTCCCTTTCCGCCTCCTCAGGCGTTTTCTCCGAGACATCGATGCCGTTGATCACGGTTCCCGGAAGGTACCTTGTGACGAAGTGCTCTGCGATGGCCGCATAGCCGATCACAAGAAGGGCCAGCACCGCGAAAAGGACGATCAGAAGGGCAGTCTTTTTCCCCTTCTTCCTTTTCCCCTTGTTCTCTTCCAT
>ONEC01000136.1:1491-6326 GCA_900316715.1 uncultured Eubacteriales bacterium | reverse complement strand
TCAACTAAGGAAAACGGCGGTATATTCTCACAGCCACAGGGATGGATCATCCTTGCTGAGGCACTGAGAGGACATGGTAACAGAGCATTTGAGTATTTCCTTGAAAATGCACCTTGTGCCATGAACGATAAGGCAGAGATCAGACGTCTCGAGCCATACTGCTACGGCCAGTTCACAGAAGGATCAGCTAGTCCGTTCCATGGACGTGCTCATGTTCACTGGCTTACAGGTACAGCATCTACTGTTATGGTAGGCTGTGTTGAAGGTATCCTTGGTATGAGACCGGACTTCTATGGATTAAAGATCGCTCCGTCAGTTCCATCTGACTGGGAGAAGTTCACTATATCAAAGGACTTCAGAGGAAAGCATCTGGATATTACAGTGCTTAATCCTGGACACGCTGAGTCAGGCTTCAAGAGCCTTACAGTTAATGGCGTGGCAATGGATACAAATTATATTCCTGATGAGATTCTTAAGGACACTAACGAAGTAGTCCTTGCTATATCTTAAGGTTAAAAAATTTTAGGTGGATGTGCATGGCGTTTTATACCCATGCACATTTACCAATTTATGAATAGGGGTTGTTTACTTAATGGCAGCATCAAGTAACAGTGGAAAACGTAATACTTCTGGAAATAGCAGAGCAAAGACATCCGGAGCAAAGAGTTCCGGCGGAAGAGGAAAATCCGGCAGCACAAGAGCTGCATCCGGACAGAAGAGTACAAACAGCAGAAAAACTTCAGGTAATCGTACTTCTTCCAGAGCACAGGGCGGAAGAAACAATTCTGTTATGGATGAAGAGGTATACAGACTTCCACCTGAAAGAATAAGAGAGATATATCTTTTCGTTTACTTTGCAATCAATCTTGTACTTATCCTCGGAACATATGGAATATGCGGAAAGCTGGGAAGAGCTGTGAGTGGTTTCTTCTTCGGCCTTTTTGGCGCGACTTTCTATGTCCTTCCGGTATTCTTCTGTGTGGCAGCATGTCTTATCATGGCAAACATAGATAAGCCGGGCAGCCTGAGAAGAGCTGTGATAAAGGTCTGCTGGTGGTTTGTGGTCTTTATGGTAGTCGGATTTATACTTCAGCTGTCTGCGGGATTAAAAGATCATACGGCCAAGACGCTCTATATGGACGGATATGAGAATCTCCATGGAGGAGGATTATTCTTCGGAGGTATCATAGTATTTGTAAGTAAAGGTATCGGCAAGGCGGGTGCTATCATAGTAACGATTCTTGTTGCTATCATTACTATCATTATGATAACAGAGAAGTCCATAATAAATCTTCTGAAGAGAGCTTTCACCATCACTTACTCGGATATAGTAAGCGAAAGAAAGAAGAGCGGTCATTCATCGAGATATGACGATGATGATGACGAAGAAGATGATTTTGATGAATATGACTATAGCGGAGATGACGGACAGGGCAGATTCTCCTTTGAAGATATAAAGGTATATCCTTCGGAAGAAGAGGAAAAACCTAAGAAGAAGAGAAAACGCAATAAAGTCGTAAAAGAAGAGGAGATGAAGGAGCTTACCGGAAACGAGGCTCCGGATGATACTCCTATAGCGCTTCCGGGTGAAAAGTCGGCTGTACAAAAGAGTATAGAGAAGGCAATCGAGCAGGATGAAGGTCCTAAGGACTTCTTCGATATAGAGCCTTCACAGGAAACCTATGCTGATCCTTTTGGCAGCGATACATATTATGACTCAAGAAGTTCAAGCGTAGGAAAGCTTCCGACAAAGGAAGAGACAAAGAGTATAAAAAATACCAGAACTGCAACAGACAGACTCTATTCTGAGAGCGGACGCCTGGAGGATACAGGAAGTATCAGAGGAGTCAGAGAAGCTCTTGGAGAAGAAGAGATTCTGAAGCCTGAGACATCATCTATGGATGATTTTGATCTGCTGGATGACGGACCTGCTATAGCTCCACAGACAGCTGCGCCACAGGCGGAAGAAAGTAAGGTTACAAAGGATGATAAGCTCAAAGCAACTGATGAGGTTAAGTCAGAGATAGAGAAGAAGACTTCTCAGAAGCCGAAGAAGAAGTATGTATTCCCGCCTATGAAGCTTCTTAAGTCAGGTGGAACTTCTGCTTATTATAAGAACGATAAGAATGTCAGAGAGACAGCAAAACGTCTCAAGGAAACACTGGCAAGCTTCGGTGTAAATGTAACCATTACAGATTACAGCTGCGGTCCTGCCGTTACAAGATATGAGCTTCAGCCTGAACAGGGTGTTAAGGTTGCAAAGATCGTATCTCTGGCAGATGATATTAAGCTTAATCTTGCAGCAGCAGATATCAGAATAGAAGCTCCTATTCCGGGTAAGGCTGCTATCGGAATAGAAGTTCCGAATACAGATAATCAAGTTGTATACTTCCGTGATCTTATCGACAACGATACCTTCAAGAAGTTTAAGTCCAACGTTGCATTTGCAGTTGGTAAGGATATCGGAGGTCAGATAATCATAACGGATATAGCAAAGATGCCGCATCTTCTTATCGCCGGTGCTACAGGTTCCGGTAAATCGGTATGTATCAATACCATCATCATGAGTATCCTTTATAAGGCAACTCCTGAAGATGTAAGAATGATCATGATCGATCCGAAGATGGTTGAGCTTTCAGCATATAACGGTATCCCTCATCTTCTTATTCCTGTTGTTACGGATCCTAAGAAGGCAGCTGGTGCTCTTAACTGGGCTGTTGAGGAGATGACAAAGAGATATCAGCTCTTTGCAAAATACAGTGTAAGAAATATTCAGGGCTTTAATCAGAAGGTTGAGCAGGAGAAGGAGTCAGGAATCGAGAACGAAGATCCTTCATTCGTGCATATGCCACAGATAATTGTTATAGTAGACGAGCTGGCTGATCTTATGATGGTAGCTCACGGCGAGGTTGAGGATTCAATCGTCCGTCTGTCACAGCTTGCAAGAGCTGCAGGCATCCACCTCATTATAGCAACACAGAGACCTTCTGTTGACGTTATTACAGGTCTTATTAAGGCCAACATTCCATCGAGAATTGCATTTGCAGTTTCGAGTGGAACTGACTCAAGAACCATCCTTGATATGGTGGGTGCTGAGAAACTTCTTGGTAAGGGTGATATGCTGTTCTATCCGACAGGCTCTACAAAGCCTTCGAGAGTACAGGGAGCTTTCATTGCAGACGAAGAGGTTACAGCAGTTACATCTTACATCAAGGAACACTTCGGTGATTCTGAATATGACAGTACTATTTCAGAATCCATCAATAACAGCGCGAGCACATCTTCTGCGGGAGGCGGATCATCGGATGATGGCGATGCTGACAGATACGATGAGCTGTTTGAAGACGCAGGAAGAATGGTTATTGAGAAGGATAAGGCTTCTATCGGATATCTTCAGAGAATGTTCAGGATAGGTTTCAACAGAGCTGCCAGAATCATGGATCAGCTTTGTGAAGCCGGAGTCGTAGGACCGGAAGAGGGTACCAAACCGCGTAAGATATTAATGACGATGGACGAGTTTGAAGAAATGATGAGTTTGTAAATGAACTTACGGACGTCCTTCGCAGGATGTCACGCTCCAACCGGCTGAAAAGCGCCTCTGGAGCATGCACCTGCCTCAGGACTGAGAACGATAACATCTTTTCAATTTAGAAAATGCGTTATGAACTATATAAATCAAAAGGAGGATTTATCATGCTGACAGATATTGAGATTGCACAGGCTGCCGAGATGAAAGACATCAGAGAGGTTGCTGCAAAGATTGGTGCGGATGAAGATGGAATTGAAATGTACGGAAAGTACATGGCAAAGATTTCAGACCAGTTTATTGACAGTATTAAGGATAATAAAGACGGAAAGCTTATCCTTGTAACAGCTATTAATCCTACACCTGCAGGTGAAGGAAAGACAACAGTTACTCTTGGACTTGGTGATGCACTTAGACAGCTTGGAAAGAAGTCTGTAGTTGCTATGAGAGAGCCTTCTCTTGGACCTTGCTTTGGTATCAAGGGTGGTGCTGCCGGCGGCGGATATGCACAGGCTGTTCCTATGGAGAAGCTTAACCTGCACTTCACAGGTGACTTCCATGCGATTACTTCTGCTAACAATCTTCTTTGTGCAATGCTTGATAATCACCTTCAGCAGGGTAATGAACTTGGTATAGATCCTAAGAGAGTTGTCATCAAGAGATGTCTTGATATGAACGACAGAGCTCTTAGAAACATCGTTGTAGGTATGGGAAAGAGACTTGACGGAGTAGTTCGTGAGGATCATTTCTGTATCACAGTTGCAACAGAGGTTATGGCTATTCTCTGTCTTGCAGAGGATCTTGATGATCTTAAGGAGCGTCTCGGAAGAATCATAGTTGCATACAACTATAAGAACGAGCCTGTTACAGCTGCACAGCTTAAGGCAGTTGGTGCTATGACAGTTCTTCTTAAGGATGCCATCAGACCAAACCTTATTCAGTCGTTAGAGAACAACCCTGTATTCGTACATGGTGGTCCTTTCGCAAATATCGCACATGGATGTAACTCTGTAAGAGCTACAAAGACAGCTCTTAAGTGTGCAGACTATGTTATAACAGAGGCAGGTTTCGGCGCAGATCTCGGAGCTGAGAAGTTCCTTGATATCAAGTGCCGTATGGCAGGTCTTACACCTGATGCTGTTGTTCTTGTTGCTACAGCAAGAGCTCTTAAGTATAACGGCGGAGTTCCGAAGGCAGAGCTTTCAAATGAGAATGTAGAAGCTCTTAACAAGGGTATCGTAAACCTTGGAAAGCATATCGAAAACCTTCAGAAGTACAACGTACCTATCGTTGTAACAATCAACAAGTT
>ONEC01000136.1:0-1443 GCA_900316715.1 uncultured Eubacteriales bacterium | reverse complement strand
GAAGTTTGGGAGAAAGGCGGAAAGGGCGGCATAGAGCTGGCTGAGGCAGTTCTTGATACAATCGAGAATGTTCCTACACAGTATGCTCCTCTTTACAGCACAGAGCTTTCAATCAAGGAGAAGATTGAGACAATCTCTAAGGAAATCTACGGCGCAAAGGGTGTTGTATACAGCCCTGAAGCTGAGAAGGCTATTGAGAGAATCGAAGCTATCGGTTACGGTAAGACTCCTGTATGCATGGCTAAGACACAGTACTCACTTTCTGATGACCAGACACTTCTCGGAAGACCTGAAGACTTTGAGGTTACTGTAAGAGAAGTATATGTATCAGCAGGTGCAGGCTTCGTAGTAGCTATTGCAGGTGCTATCATGACTATGCCTGGTCTTCCAAAGAGCCCTGCAGCTGAGAGAATCGATATAGACGAAAACGGAAATACAGTAGGACTTTTCTAAGGACTGTTTTCGTTGAAAATTAGTTGGCTTTAAGAATGACAAAAATATATAGAAATTGAGGAATATATAATGGCAGAGATAATTGACGGTAAGAAGATATCACAGGAACTGAAAGATGATGTTAAGGCAGAGGTTGAGGCTCTTAAGAAAGACGGAATAGAGCCATCTCTGGCAGTTATACTTGTTGGACAGGATCCTGCTTCTACAGTATATGTAAACAATAAGAAGAAGGCGTGTGAATATACATGCATTAAGTCCCTTTCATACGAGCTTCCTGAAACTACAACAGAGGAAGAGCTTCTCGGTCTCATCGATAAGCTTAATGCAGATGAGGGATGTGACGGTATTCTTGTACAGCTTCCGCTTCCAAAGCAGATCAATGAGGATAAGGTCATCAAGAGAATAAGCCCTGATAAGGACGTAGACGGCTTCCATCCTGAAAGCGTAGGAAGATTGTCTCTCGGTGAGAGAGGCTTCAAGTCATGTACTCCTGCAGGAGTTATCGAGCTCCTTAAGAGAAGCAATACTGAGATCGATGGAAAGCATGCAGTTGTAGTCGGAAGAAGCAATATCGTAGGAAAGCCTATGGCTATGCTTCTCCTTAGAGAAAATGCAACAGTTACCGTATGCCATTCTCATACACCTGATCTCAGAGCTATCACAAAGCAGGCTGACATCCTTGTAGTAGCTATCGGACAGCCTAAGTTTATTGATGGTTCATACATCAAGGAAGGTGCTACAGTTATCGATGTAGGTATCCACAGACTTGAGGGCAAGAAGCTCTGCGGTGATGTGGACTATGAGTCAGCAGAGAAGGTGGCAGGAAAGATTACACCTGTTCCGGGCGGTGTCGGACCTATGACTATAGCTGAGCTTATGAATAACTGCAAGGAAGCAGCAGAAATGCATGCCGGACGCAGATAATACGAAAGAGATACAATATGCTTAAAATCATGCTTGTGTCCCTTGGATGCGATAAGAATACCGCAG
>ONEC01000138.1 GCA_900316715.1 uncultured Eubacteriales bacterium | reverse complement strand
AGATGGCTCTTGAAGGAATGAAGAAGATTCCGCACATAAAGATTCTTGGAAGTGACGACGCAAAGCAGCATCATGGAATAATTACTTTCAGAGTTGATGGTGTTCATCCACATGATACAGCTGCTATTATGGCAGAAGACGGTGTGGCTATCAGAGCCGGACATCACTGTGCCGAACCTCTGCATCATTTTATAGGTATTCCGTCTACGGTAAGAGCAAGTATCATGTTCTACAATACCGAAGAAGAGATAGAGAGACTGGTTAAGAGTGTTTCATCTCTCAGATCCAGAATGGGATATACGGATTAAACTTTCGGGTTTGAAGACTGAGAATAGGGAGAAGAAGAATGGAAAACAGACCATTTTATAATGAAGTGCTTACAGAGCATAACATACATCCTGCACATAAGGCAAAGCTTATGAAGCCGGCCAAGGAGCTGAGAGGTGTTAATCCATCCTGCGGTGATGATATAACGCTTCAGCTTTCGGTGAACGAAGAGGGAATCATTGAAGACGGCGGTTTTACGGGAGACGGCTGCGCTATCTCTCAGGCAAGTGCGGATATGATGCTGGATCTTGTTATAGGAAGATCTGCCGAAGAGGCACTTAAGCTTAAGGATACATTTCTCAGAATGATCAAAGAGAAGATAAGTGATGAAGAGCTGGATACATTGGAGGAAGCTCAGTCGCTTAAGGATATATCACATATGCCTTCGCGTGTTAAATGCGCCGTTCTCGGATGGCATACACTTGAAGAGATATTAAGCGGTAACGGTAAGGAATCCGTTACAACAGAAGATCAGTAAGAATAATTGATCTTAATTAAATAGAACAATATCATGGAGGAATGATTTATGTTTAAGAAGAAGCTTACAGCCGGAGTTATGGCACTTTCACTTTGTTTTTCACTTGGAGCGTGCGGCAGTGCATCAGGAAATACAACAGGAAGCACATCAGGAAGTACAGGTGAGGCAACAGAGGCAGCAGGTCCTGTAGAAGGTGCAGATGCAGATTACGCAAAGGTTAGAGAAAAGGGTAAGCTTGTAGTTGGTATTACTGACTTTGAGCCGATGGATTATAAAGATGAGGCAGGAAACTGGATAGGTTTTGATGCTGATATGGCAACAGAGTTTGCACACAGCCTGGATGTGGAAGTTGAATTTGTAGAGATTGACTGGGATAACAAGGTACTTGAACTTAACTCGGGAGCTATTGACTGTGTATGGAACGGTATGACACTTACGGATGAAGTTACATCCGCCATGGACTGTTCAAAGGCATACTGCAACAACGCACAGGTTGTTATTGTTCCTGCAGACAAGGCTGATCAGTATCAGACAGTAGAGAGCCTGAAGGATCTTAATTTTGCGGTTGAGGCAGGAAGTGCCGGTGCAGCAGAGGCTCAGAATAACGGACTTAAGTATACAGAGGTACAGAGTCAGGCGGCTGCCCTTATGGAAGTTAAGGGAGGAACATCTGATGCTGCTATCATCGATTCTCTTATGGCAGCTGCTATGGTAGGCGAGGGAACAAGCTATGAAGACCTTACTTACACAATAGGACTTAACAGCGAAGAGTATGGCGTAGGTTTCAGAAAGGGTTCTGACCTTGTTCCGCTTCTTAACAAGTATTTCCAGGTTGCTTCTACAGATGGAACTCTGATGAACCTTGCAGAGAAGTATGGTGTACAGGCTGCTGTTATCGAGCAGAAATAATTCGAATAAAAATCTTTGAATGATCGAGGATTAGTATGGATCTATTCTTTCAACAATTTCCAATAGTAATACATGCTCTGAACGTGGGATTTCTTCAGACCCTTAAGCTGTTCTTTGTAACACTTCTGGGAGCACTGCCCCTCGGACTTCTGATATGCTTTGGCTCTCAGTCAAAGCTCTGGCCGGTCAGAGCACTTTTCAGAGTTATCATATGGATTGTCCGCGGTACGCCGCTTATGATCCAGCTCCTCATCATTTATTATTTTCCCGGACTTGTGCTCGGAAATGCAATCTGGGGAGGAGATGAGGCAGGCCGTTTTGCGGCATCTGCCGTAGCATTTATAATTAATTATGCATGTTATTTCTCGGAGATTTACCGAGGCGGAATAATCAGCATTCCGGTGGGACAGGACGAAGCAGGACTGGTCCTCGGTATGACAAAGAGTCAGATATTCTTCCGTGTCAAGCTTCTGCAGATGATCAAGAGGATTCTTCCTCCAATGTCCAATGAGATACTTACACTTGTAAAGGATACATCTCTTGCCAGGATCATTGCACTGCAGGAGGTTATCTGGGCAGGACAGGCCTTCATGAAGGGCTCTCAGGGAATATCAGGAGCTATATGGCCGCTGTTCTTTACAGCTATTTACTATCTGATCTGCAATGGTATTCTCACTATCATTCTTGGAAGATGTGAGAAGAAGCTGGAGTATTTCCGCTAAGAGGTAAATGTATGAGTATTTTAGAAGTTGAACATATAAGCAAAACTTTTGATAAGACTGAGGTTCTTAAAGACATCAACTTCAGTCTTGAGAAGAGCGAGGTTCTGTCTATCATAGGTTCTTCGGGAAGCGGAAAGACCACACTTCTCAGATGTCTCAATTTCCTTGAGACGGCGAATAAGGGTGTTATCCGTGTAAATGGTGAGACAGTATTTGATGCAGAAGATCCGTCATATAGAAAAGAAGCTGTTATCAGAAAGAACAGGATGCATTTCGGACTGGTATTTCAGTCATTTAACCTGTTCCCACAGTATACAGCAATAGAAAATGTAATGCTGGCCAGACGCCTTCAGGCGGAGAAAACGCCGGAGTATAAGGCTAACAAGAAGGATGTGCTTGATAAGATAAGAAGTGATGCAGAGAACCTGCTTAATCAGATGGGTCTCTCTGAGAGAATGGATAATTATCCGCATCAGCTTTCAGGTGGTCAGTGCCAGAGAGTTGCTATTGCAAGAGCACTTAATCTTGAACCGACCATTCTCTGCTTTGATGAGCCGACATCGGCGCTCGATCCTGAGCTTACAGGAGAAGTTCTGAGAGTTATCAAGGAGCTCGCAGAGAAGAAGATGACTATGATCATAGTAACCCATGAGATGTCCTTTGCAAAGAACGTTTCAGATCAGGTTATATTCATGGATAGTGGTATTGTTCTTGAAAAGGGAACACCGGAGGATGTATTCGAGCATCCGAAGGAAGAGAGAACAAAGCAGTTTCTTGGAAAGATATCCGATAAGTAGGAATAGTTTGTATGGAAGAAATATCAATTGAAAAACTGAGAGAACTGCCCAAGGACAGCTATCAGCTGATAGATATCAGAGATGAAGGACTTATACTGTATGGTATGATCCCGGGAGCTGCTCATATCAGCCTTGAGGAGCTTGAAGAAGGGGCTGAAGAAAAGATTGCTTCCATAGCGGCAGATAAGACGCTTATCTTCTATTGTGAGATAGGCAGGAAGTCCAGAGAAATTGATGACCTTCCATGCCTTGCCGGAAGACACTGTTTAAGCCTTGAAGGCGGATATGTGGGTTATATAAGAGCAGGCATATCAAGTGAAGAGGATCAGCAGGAGAAGCAGAAAAAGGCAGAAGAGAGTATTCGGAAGAAATATCATAAACAGCTGTTTACTCCGTTTGCAAAAGCTTGTAAGACCTATGAGCTTATAAACGAAGGTGACCATATCGCTGTCTGTATATCCGGTGGAAAAGATTCCATGCTGATGGCTAAGCTTTTTCAGGAAATACAGAGACATAAAAAAGTAAACTTTGATCTGACATTTCTTGTAATGGATCCGGGCTACAATGAAGCTAACAGAAAGCTTATTGAAAGCAATGCAAAAGCTCTGGGAATACCGATTACAATATTTGAGAGCGATATATTTGATGCTGTAGATACAATTGAGAAGAGTCCGTGCTACTTATGTGCGAGGATGAGAAGAGGATATCTTTACAGCAAGGCGAAAGAACTTGGCTGCAATAAGATAGCTCTGGGACATCACTATGATGATGTTATTGAAACTATCCTTATGGGCATGCTGTACGGCGCACAGGTGCAGACTATGATGCCGAAGTTACATTCTACCAACTTTGAAGGAATGGAGCTTATTAGGCCGCTCTACCTTGTCAGAGAGAGTGATATCTGTGCATGGAGAGATTACAATGAACTGCATTTTCTGCAGTGTGCATGTCACTTTACAGATACTTGTACAACCTGTCATGAGGATGGAACTACATCGTCAAAGAGACTTGAGACTAAGAAGCTTATAGCTCAGCTGAAGGAGATAAATCCTTTTGTCGAAGCGAATATCTTTAAGAGCGTTGAAAATGTAAATCTGGCGACAGTTATCGCATATAAAAAAGATGGTGTGAAGCACTATTTTACAGAAGAGTATTAAACCTTGTTTTTACTGATATGGTAAAGAATAAGCCCGACATTGAAATGTCGGGCTTTTGTTATGTTCTATACAAAATATAACTGCTGACCAGGAGCTGTAAAGTTATCTGATATTGTATGATTCTGCTTATACTCATTGATACGTGTCATGATTCTCTCTGTTGGGTTCAGGAGATCGTTGATTGATGCATCATGGTTAAGGTGATCGATAACGATTGCAATGTACTTGGCAAGGTCTGCTGACTTATACCAAGGCTTTGAAAGAACTTCAGGCTTCTCATGTGTAGCGTTAGTAGAGATAACCATATTGAAGATACCTTCTTCATATGCCTTATCAAATACTTCAACACCGGCAGTGAAGAGACCGAAAGTAGCAAGACAGAAAACTCTGTTAGCCTTGCGGCGCTTAAGCTCTCTTGCAACGTCCA
>ONEC01000182.1 GCA_900316715.1 uncultured Eubacteriales bacterium | reverse complement strand
ATACCTGCATTTATAGTAGAACCATGTCCGCCATTTGGCTTATCTATAACCTTAACAATTTCCGGATACTTAGTCTTATACTCTTCTGCCTTTGCTAAAGTTCCATCTGTAGAGCCATCATTAACTATTAATAATTCTATTCTCCCGCTGCCTTCTGCAGCTACAACAGTATCCACCAGCTTATCCAGGTACTGCTCCACGTTATATGCCGCAACTGAAATAGATAACAGCTTATCCAACATTTTTTCTTCCTCTCAATTTTCTAAGAATATTCTTCACTACAACTCTTAACTTATATCCCATATATACTATAACCGGCGATCCTGTTCTTGCAGTAAGACAGGCCAGCTTGTGAGGCGCCATAAGTCTCTTAACATCAACCCTTTTTATAGCCTCTTTATATGGTTCTGACTTGATTCTCTTCTTTAATATCTTTAATGATTCAGACAGACGTAAGTTACTGTCCTTATGAAAATAGTATAC
This sequence comes from uncultured Eubacteriales bacterium, assembly GCA_900316715.1. Classification (GTDB taxonomy): domain Bacteria; phylum Bacillota; class Clostridia; order Lachnospirales; family Lachnospiraceae; genus Eubacterium_Q. The sequence continues at coordinate 2,193 of ONEC01000182.1, read as the reverse complement.
GGCCAGCTCAGCGCTCAGTCTTCTTATCACATAGATATACTTTGCTTTCCTGAACAGTTTATTATCCTTTTGTCCGACCACCGCATCTATCTTTTTAAATATCTGATCACTGGTCTCTAAACTATTCGCCTTAAATCGGTTCGAAGAAGACGACGAAACATATCTGTAGTAATAAACAGGTTTCGATATGTATCCTATGCTTCCTGCATAGTTAAGGTATTCTATGGTAAACAGATTGTCTTCATACATGTTATTGACATCCATATCAAACCTGATATGGTACTTGTCTATAATGTCTTTTCTATAAAGCTTATTGCCCATGCTGCCATAGCCTGAAACACTGTCCATGTCGATCGGATATGGATTGTAGCCATAGCCTATACAGGTAATCTGATAATTCTCTATCATATCCTTTCCTGTAAATTCCTTGCTGAACAGCCTTATCTCACGGCTCTTTGATTTATTTACTTCACAGATATTTCCGGCCACCATATCCAGATGACTCTTTTCAGCTTCCTCATGCATTATCTCGCATGCATTTTCCGGCATCCAGTCATCTGAATCGACAAATAGCACATACTTTCCGCCGGCCATATCAAGTCCGTGATTTCTCGCACCTGAGACCCCGACATTCTTTATTCTGACTGCCTTAAATCTGTCATCTTCACCGGTATACCTATCATAGATTTCCTTGCTGTTATCCGGCGATTCGTCATCTACGATAATAACCTCTATATCTTTAAATGTCTGGTCCTTCAGACTCTTTAAACACTGGTCCAGATATTTCCCCGTATTATATACAGGTACTATCACACTTATTTCATGCATTATCTATCCTCTGCTTCTCGTAAATCAGAATATCATTTATAGAGTCTTTTAAAGACTTTGACGGTTGCCAGTTAAAATCCTTATAGAAGGCTTCACAGTTCAGACTGCTGTTTGGTACTGTTTCCGCAGCCTCTTCCACTGTATCAACCGTGATCCCGGCTCCAGTCTGTTCCTGTATTGCATCTCTTACAGCAGCAGCAATTTCTGAAAGTGTATAATCCTCTTTTCCGCCCAGATTATATACATTTCCAAGTTCCTTGTCTGTAAGGAAGACTCTGCACATAGCGAGGAGCGCTTCAGCTGCATCTCTCACGTCCATGTAACTGAAGACCGCACCTTTCTCTGTAATATTAAGGTGATTATTCTTTAATGCTATTTTGACCAGCTTATTCGTAACTCTCTGATCAAAACCCATACCGATAAGGCTGGCAAGTCTGATGCTTATAACCTCGGCATCTCTGAACATTTCTCTCATTATCATTTCATACAGGAACTTGCCCTCTGCATATACATCATTTAAAACCGCCTCATCACTTTCCTTTGCTGCACAGGTTCTGTTCGGATCATATATGCTCTGTGAAGATATATTTATAACCCTAGGGATTCCCCATCCCGATATGGTCTTTAAGGACTCATAAATATCCTTCAGTCCTTTTCCCAGAGCTTCGCCTGAAGCTGTCCTCGGATAGGCCAAATTAATAAACACATCAATACCGTGATGATCCATCTGTGACAGCTCATCGTATGAATAATATTCTATACGGCCGTCACCACCTGCATCACTGATTGTGTGCTTATTGGTAGTTAAAGCAAGAACCCGAATATCATCGGATTCCATCGCTTTCGATATTAAGTTAGTCCCCAAAAAACCAGAGGCTCCATTCACTAATATTTTCATACTATCCCCATTAATCGTTCCGGCTCAAACTTTATGACCATGTTCTCACCATTAGTATCTTTAACCTCTATATGCTCATTTAAATAGCTTATATCCTTCATCATGTCTTCTACACTGTCACAGATCATAATGAATCTGATCATAATCTGACGAAGTGTATCTCCGCAAGGAGTCTCCATTCCCACCGGATATCTTACCTCATGATCAACCACTGAAGATACCTGTTCTAAGGCTTCCTCAAGGCCTGTAATGGAACCCACTGTTCCACCCTTGGTTATCATAGATACGATAGCCGCGCATTTACCTTTCATATTCGGATCTTCCTGCTCTGAACGGAAATCCGTCTCAACTGAAAGTGCATTATCCACAAGTAAATGCATGTAATTCACACCATTAACTCTGTCAAGTATTCTGTATGGTGCTTCTGCCGCACTACGGAGTCCTGCTTCAAATACATTGAAGCTTTC
>ONEC01000142.1 GCA_900316715.1 uncultured Eubacteriales bacterium | reverse complement strand
GCAAATGCTCCTGTATATTCAGGCGGTGGTCTTACATGGCCTATGCCTTCAGCTTACAGTATCAGTTCTCCTTTCGGAGCAAGATGGGGATCTTTCCACAGAGGTATTGATATTCCTTGTCCTATCGGCAGCTCAGTTGTTGCTGCAGCAGGCGGAATCGTAACCTATGTAGGTTACTATGGAACAGGTGGAAATGCAGTCATCGTTGACTGTGGTGGCGGAATGACCCACATGTATTATCACCTTTCAGGTTATGCAGTAAGTGCCGGACAGGTTATCAGCGCCGGACAGGTTATAGCATATTCAGGAAATACAGGATATTCAACAGGTCCACATCTCCACTTCGGTGTCAGAGTAAACGGAAGCTATGTTGATCCACAGGGTTACTTCTAAAGATAAGAATTAAGGCAGACACTTAAGTGTCTGCCTTTTTTATATCCTGCGCATATTAAAAGGGGCGGTTAAAACCGCCCCTCAATATCTTAATCCTCAGCATCAACAAGGGCTGCGTAGTAACGAGCACCTTCTTTACTTGTCTCTGCTTCTCTCTTCTCATATATATCGTCATAATTTGCAATCATAAGATCTACGATATACTTCGAAAGAGCTGTGGACTCCACATACTCGCGAAGTGCCATAATAACCTGATCCTTTGACATTCCGTCTCTATAAGAACGGATCTCTGCAACCGCCGAGAAGATATCAGCAACTGCTATGATTCTTGCTCCCATCGGAATATCATCAGCCTTAAGTCCGAACGGATATCCGAAACCGTTAAGCTTCTCATGATGAAGTGCTGCCCACTGTCCTATCTGACCGAAGCCCGAGATATCTTTAAGAAGCAGCTGAGTATAATAAGCATATTCCTTAACTATATTGAATTCCTCATCTGTAAGGCTATCCTTCTTCTCAAGAACCTTCTTCGGAACCTTAAGCTTTCCGATATCATGGACATATCCGGCTATCATCATCATCTTACACTCATCCTCTGACATTCCAAGGATTTCTGCAAGTCTTACTGCTGATGCTGCAACGCCTGCAGAGTGCATAGCCGTATAAGAACTTCTGAAGTCTATGATCCTGGACATGAACTTAGCTATCTCTATAGCCTGATCCAGTGTTACATCATTATTATCCGATATAGCCGATAAGAATACTTCAGGCTGATGCAGCAGCTCAAGCCATACATATTCCTTCTTTGAAGTTCTGAGGAATGCCTCTATAACCTCTGAATGAAGTTCTTCACCCGCATAATCGGAAATATTATCACATATCTCCTCAGACTGATTGAGGGCAGCTCCCTTAGGATCTATCATACCGGATATCTTATCTGCAAGTTCGATGATCTCGGCAGATACAGCCGCACGACTCATCTCATTGAAGTCTGCAGGTCTCTCATCGAAAGGCACCTGAGCCGCCTCAAAGATTTCTCTAATGGATTTCATTCTCGGAATATCGCCGATAAAGCTCATTCCCGCCTGTCCCAGTCTGCTGAAACTATACTCCTCTTCGCCTTCTTCAAGCTCCGGGAGGATAACCGCACCTATGTCATGCATAAGTGCGCCGTAAATTACCCCTAACTTATCTTCTTCAGAGTAGTTCATCTCGCCTGCTACCCGCCAGGAAAGATAAGCAACCTGCTCATGATGATTGGCAATCTTAGGGCTTACCAGATTCATAGCTCTAGCAAAACATCTGGCGAGATCCCGCATGTTAGTAATCGTCTTCTCCATTTATAACCCCTCCATAATCAAAATAACCCCGTGTGTTCAGCTAAAATGCTAAACAGTTATGATGATTATAACATAATTGTTAGACAATTACCACAGCTTCTGTTCGTTGATAACATCCTCATATACACGCTGACAGTTATTCTGATCATGATACATGTAAAAGCTGTCTACTCTTGCTTTATACTCATCCTTCATCTTACATCCTGACTTCATGTAGTCTATAAGAAGCTGGATAAGATTATTCTCTGCATCCACTATTTCTCCAAATGCCATGGTGTCATAATGGAATGTTCCTTCCTCATAGTGAGCCTCAAGACTCTCCGGATGATAATATACAACCGGCTTCTTCATATAAGCAAAATCAAACTGAATGCCACTGTAGTCAGTAACCAGAAGACTGGATTCCGTGAGATACTTCTCATAGCTCATGTCTCCTGCTGAAGCCACTATATCTACATAAGGATTTGTCTTAAAATCCTTCTTCTGCGGACTCACGATAGGATGAAGAATATAGACTATCTTGTAACCATATTTCTTCGCCGCCTCGATAAGCTGAGGACTGTTAATAAGTGAATTATATATCTTATAATACTCGGTCTTCTTAAAGGCTGGATTATAATCTCTTTCCACGCCCTCGTTCTTTGTTACAGGCATCGCTGACTGCATTCTCCAGGTCGGAGATATCATAATCTGCTTCTTGTCCTTACTTACCAGTCCATCATATCTCGGAATTCCCGTAAGTCTGAGAGCTGAATATCCATATGCCGCATATCTGGACTTTGAACCTGATTCACGATTCTTCTTTTTCATCATATTCTGAGCCGGATAATCCTCATAGTTATATACAGGATGTTCCAGATTCAGAATCTCACAATTGGATGCACAATAATAAAGTGCAGTATTATCTCTCAGTCTGTGCTGTGCCAGTCCTATCTTCTGAACCGACAGTCCATGCTGCAGACATACAACCTTGAAATGCGGGATTCCCCTGATATATCTTGAATTCTCCAGATAATAATCATTAAATGCAAAGACCGTCGAATTTGTAGCGAAGATGACATCTGCATTTAAGAATACCAGTCTGTGCAGGAAGCTTCCCCTCACCAGAGGATGAACTCCCTCTTTCTTCAGCCTCTTATAATCCGGACAGTTCTTATCTATCAGATAATACTTCTTGATTCCATCCTTCTGTTTCAAGGCATACTTATATAAATACTCCGACGAATCGCCGGCCTTATAGATTTTATCAAAGAAGAGCCATATCTTCTTGCCTCTGAAGAATGGTCTTGTGGCCAGCCAGGCACTTCTCAGAAGATAGAATCTGAAACGGTGCATACTGAAGGACAGCAGAAGCTCCAGGGCAATCCTTAACTCGCGTATATATGCCTTCTTTGCATTGTATCTCTTTACGATTATGCAGTCGCATCCGCTTTCCTTATTCGGAAGAGCCGATGGATCCCTGAGTTTAGTATAGTCTCCTGTAGTTGCCATCCATCTTCCAAAGCGCCAGTAGGAATTCTTTGGATAATCCGTAAGTCTGCTTGTATGAGACTTAAACTCAAACGGAATAATGTATTCTCTGTCATGGTAACCGAGATAGAAACCGATAGCAGCTCCCTTCTCGATCAGACCATCTATCTGAATATTTACACTGAAAGTTGTCCTTTTAAATGCAGTCCTGCCGAAATACTTTCTCAGGGAATAACTGCGGTTATAATCCACATCGTATCTCACGCCGTTGCATTTAAAATAGAAATTGAATCTGTCAGGATCAAAAGCATCCGGAACAGAACAGTCCATTCTAAGATAACCATCCTTATAATCCATAAGAAGCACGTTGCACTTCATAAGTCCTGATGAATAAGCTATAGCGTCCCCCAGACAGAGGGCCAGACCTGAATGTCTGGAATCTCTCTTTCTGATAGCCTTAACATCCATCGCCGGAAGTGTGCCGTCATGCTTTATGGTAAGGAACATTTTCCTGAGTGAATATTCCTTTGCATAACATGGATACTCGGAATCCTCGATTATTATGCGGTCATCCACATACTGCATGGCCTTCTTAGCTTTTTCAAGATATATATCTAATTCTTCTTCTGAAAGAATATGCTTATTTCTGTTATCTTTGTTGGCATCAAATCTGCACTTTAAGTAATACATTATAAAGTACTGATGCATATTCGGCAGAGTACCGCCGTTCTTCTTGCAGATATCTTCTATAAGCGGGAACAGGAAGGAATCCATATCCTCTGTATACCAGCTCTTATCATAGGAACCATAGAAGTTCTTATAATTTCCGTCACCGATATCTGTCTGTACATATCCGGAATCAGAGAGGATCTTATACTCTCTTTTGTTGATAAGTCTGAGGAGGAAATCTGCCTCATAGCTGTACTTTAACTTATCATTCATTCTGAGCTTTCCGACACTGCTCAGTCTTATCATGATGCCTTCCATTCTGTCCGGAAACTTGAAAGGCTTCTTAGGGGATACAAGTACTGTATCAGGATTTCTGTCCAGCACCTCTATCATCTTTTTGATAATTTCCTTATCAGAAGTCTTCTTCTCTGTAAGCACAATAAGATACTCGACACCACCCGTGTCGAGTATCTTATTAATCTTCTTTATAAAACTATCTCTGTCTTTTTTCTGTACAACTACAAACTTATCCATAATTATCCTATCATTACTATCCCACAGTTCAGACCCCTTCTTCCGCCTGATGCTCTGTGAGAATGAAACATATCCGAATTACATATAGTGCATACTCCCAATACCGATATATGTTCCCTGATAAGTCCTGCCTGTTCCAGCAGTGTGCGGTTAGCTTCCCATAGATTGATCATATACTTACCGCTTATATTTTCTGAAGCACGAGA
>ONEC01000148.1 GCA_900316715.1 uncultured Eubacteriales bacterium | reverse complement strand
ATATTCAATTCCTGCCTTTATCATTTTAACTTATGTATATATTATATTTCCGGATAGATTATTCTGTCCAGTCATTCCTCGTATCCGTATTCATCTAAAGTAAAAAACCCCCGAGCATTTGCTCAGGGGTATAATCGCGTATGACTTATAAGCTCTTAATATACTTATCCATTGCTGCGGCAGCCTTCTTACCGGCTCCCATTGCAAGGATAACTGTTGCAGCTCCCGTAACTGCATCTCCACCCGCGAATACACCAGGTCTTGATGTAGCACCGTCTTCATCTGCAACGATTCCACCAAACTTCTGTGTCTCAAGTCCTTCTGTTGTAGACTTGATAAGTGGGTTAGGTGATGTACCGATAGATACGATGAAGGCATCAGCTTCGATCTCGCTGAACTCTCCGGTAGCAACAGGCTTACGACGTCCTGACTCATCAGGCTCTGAAAGCTCCATCTTCTCTACCTTAACGCCCTTAACATATCCCTTATCATCTCCGATTACTTCAACCGGATTGTTGAGAAGTGCAAATACGATGCCCTCCTCTATAGCATGCTCAACCTCTTCCTTACGAGCAGGAAGCTCTTCCATAGAACGTCTGTATACGATAGTAACATCTGCACCAAGACGCTTTGCAGAACGGGCAGCGTCCATGGCTACATTTCCACCACCAACGATAACTGCCTTCTTAGGACGAGCGATAGGAGTCTTTGAATCCTCCTTATAAGCCTTCATAAGATTGATTCTTGTAAGGAACTCGTTAGCTGAGTAAACTCCGTTGAGGTTCTCACCTGGAATTCTCATGAATCTTGGAAGACCTGCACCCGATCCGATAAATACAGCTTCGAAACCATAATCATCGAAAAGCTCATCTATTGTAATAGTTCTGCCGATAACGACATTTGTCTCAATCTTAACGCCCATGTCCTTAAGACCGTTTACTTCCTTCTCAACGATCGACTTAGGAAGACGGAACTCAGGAATACCGTAAGCAAGAACTCCGCCGGCTGTGTGAAGTGCTTCAAATACTGTTACATCATAACCAAGCTTAGCAAGGTCTGATGCACATGCAAGACCTGAAGGGCCTGATCCGATAATAGCACACTTATGTCCGTTAGGTGCTGCAGGCTCAGCCTTCTCTGTGCTGTTTGCGTTATGATAATCTGCTACGAATCTCTCAAGACGTCCGATAGCAACCGGCTCACCCTTGATACCACGAACACACTTTGACTCACACTGTGACTCCTGTGGACATACACGTCCGCAGACTGCAGGAAGTGATGATGACTCTGTGATAACCTTATATGCTCCCTCGAAATCTCCTGCTGCTACCTTAGCTATGAAGTCAGGGATTGCGATAGATACAGGACATCCTGTTGTACATGGACGTGTTGGGCAGTTAAGACAACGCTGTGCTTCATCTATAGCCTGCTCCTCTGTATATCCGAGAGCAACTTCCTTGAAGTTCTTATTTCTTACATCCGGCTCCTGTGAAGGCATCGGATTCTTATCCATTCTCATATTAGGCATATTACTGCACCTCCTTGTTCAGAAGGTTACAGGTCTCTTCTCTGGCCTTCTTCTCAAATTCCTTATATATTCCGCCACGAGCCATAGCTTCATCGAAGTCTACAAGGAAACCATCGAAGTCTGGTCCGTCAACGCATGCGAACTTTGTTTCGCCGCCAACTGTAAGTCTGCAGCATCCGCACATTCCTGTTCCATCAACCATGATAGGGTTCATGCTGACAACAGTCTTAACATTATATTTCTTTGTAGTGAGAACTACAAATTTCATCATGATCAGTGGTCCGATAGCGATAACTTCATCGAACTCTTCTCCGTCCTGAATAAGCTTCTCAAGTGGAGCTGTAACAACACCCTTCTCACCTGCAGAACCATCATCTGTCATAAGAATATAGTTGTCACTTGCTGCTCTGAACTCGTCCTCTAATATAACGAGGTCTTTGTTTCTGAATCCAACGATTGATGTAACCTTACATCCGATATCATGAAGCTTCTTTGCAACAGGATAAGCGATAGCACAACCAACACCACCACCTACAACAGCAACCTTCTTAAGGCCGTCTGTCTCTGTAGCCTTTCCAAGAGGTCCTACGAAGTCATGGATATAGTCTCCTTCTTCAAAGGAATTAAGCATCTCTGTAGCTCCACCAACTATCTGGAAGATAATAGTAACTGTTCCCTTCTCACGGTCATAACCAGCGATAGTAAGCGGTACTCTTTCTCCATCTTCTGTTGCACGGAATATTATAAACTGTCCCGGCTCAGCTTTACGCGCTACAAGCGGTGCATCAATCTCCATCAGTGTAACTGTAGGATTGAGTGCCCTTTTTGTCACAATCTTGTACATAGCAACTCCTTCTTTTCTATGCCGGCCTGGTGCCGGTCTCAAATAATATTTACTAATGCCGTATTCTAGCAAAAAATTATTGGGATTTCAAGCATATACCAAAAAAAATGACAACAGAGATGAAAAATCCCTATTGTCATTGTAAAAATCAGCGGAGTCGGAGGGATTCGAACCCTCGTGGCAGTTACCCGCCAAACTGATTTCGAGTCAGCCCCGTTATGACCACTTCGATACGACTCCAAAGATAACCGCGGCCGGAAACCCAGCCGCGATTTTGATTATATCTCATATATATGGTTCGGGCAAGCATTTTTCATGTGCCCAAAGGTGCTGTTACTGCACCTCAACCTGACAGCTTCTCATAGTTTCAAGAGCAGCTTCATGCTTAGCAGGTGTAACTCCCGCACAGCAGCTTGAATCAACAGATACCTTTATCTCAGGGAAAAGCGCCTTGATGATAAGTGCATTTGATATAACACATATATCTGTGCAGAGTCCTATCAGCTCAACCTCTTCAAAGTTGTAATCTCCCCAGCCTGTATATCCGAAGGATGGCTTATTGATGATATCAGAACCCTCTGTATAGAGTCCCTCATATATCTCCCAGCCCGGTGTGCCTTCTACACAATGCACTACAGGAAGATGCTTTCCTTCATTAGTATCCATATAATCCTCACCATGAGTATCTCTTGTGAAGATTATCTCGTCTCCGCGCTGCTTATACTCTTCGATCTTCTTCTTTACATTATCAAGTATAGCAACAGCTTCTGCAGTTCCCAGGCTTCCGTCTACGAAGTCCTTCTGCATATCTATAACTATTAATGTCTTACTCATTTCTGTACCTTTTCCTTCTATTAATTAGCAGACTGTCTTAGCTGTAACACCCTCAATACGTCCGATCTTTCCAGCCATTGTATTGATAGTATCCTGATCTGCATCAACAGCTATGCTGATTATATTGATGTTCTTCTTGCGATAAGGAATACCCATTCTTCCGATAATGCAGTCATTATACTCGTGAAGTACTGCATTTACCTCTGTAGATGCCTTAATGTCATTAACGATTATTGCGATTACAGCAGCTTTTGTTTCCATGTTCATTACCTCCTCTGAAAAAAAATAAAATACTTCTTATAAATATATCTTTGATACTCTTACCTTCTTGACACTTAAGGCCTTAGCTATTATAATATCCTAAGTGTCAAACGCCGGCATGGCGGAATTGGCAGACGCCCGGGACTTAAAATCCCGTGGGTAGTGATACCCGTACCGGTTCGACCCCGGTTGCCGGCACAAAAGATCATGCATCTCTGCATGGTCTTTTTTTATGCTTTCCCCCACCAGCATGGTGCGGGTCAGATCTTATTCTCCCTTATACAGATCTCCGAACTCCTGTCTGCAAAGATCCTGAAGATAGGATATAGAAAATCTTCCATCATAATTGAGGATAGAATTCTGTGATACGAGATCCTGTGTATAATCTGATAATCTGTAGGTAGTGAAGTTTCCTGTTCCTGAACGTCTGTGTGTAACCAGTGGTTCAAGTCCGTAATCCTTGATAGCTACAGTTCCGTCTGCATTCTTATGGAGTGTCGTCTCTGACATGATTCCAAGCATGGAATCCGCTCCTGTCTGAGAAGAGATGAAGTTGCCCACTGAGTAGTAGCAGAGCATCTCATTTCCATCCTTACCTGTATACCATTCAACCGGCTCAACAACATGTGGATGATCGCCTATGGCCAGGATAACTCCTTCGTCTGCAAAAAGCTGTGCCCATTCATGCTGGAAATCATCTGAACCCAGATTATACTCTGTTCCCCAGTGCGGAAATACAACAACTGCATCTGCCAGATCATGAGCACGTCTTATATCATATATAACCTTATTCTTTGTTTCTTCTGTCATGAGATCCACAAGGTAATCCTTGTCGTCCGGAAGAGTCATTCCGTTCA
>ONEC01000144.1 GCA_900316715.1 uncultured Eubacteriales bacterium | reverse complement strand
TTATAACGGGCATATACGGTCCTGAAATCCTTTTCGGGCATATCCTGACTATAATAATCATTAATATCGATCATGTCACAGCTTATACGGCCGAACTGGTTTATGACACTGGTAAGAACCTCTTCGTTATCATAATCCTCTTTGTTAATGTCATTCAGGATCTTACGAAGAACATCCCTCTTTTTATCCTCGTCCATGACTCCCAGATTCCTATTGGCATAGGCCGTATTAATAATCCAGTAAAAGAAAGAGTGAAATGTACCGAATCTCACTGCCTTTCCTCTATCTCCTGAAAGCTTAAGGAATCTTTCCTTCATGGAGTTTGCCGCTGCTCTTGTAAATGTAAAGCAGAGTATATTCTCCGGCCTAACCTTACATACATCTATAAGATAACAGATACGGTTAACTATAACCGTCGTCTTTCCCGAACCCGGAGTACCAAGAACAAGCTTCGGGCCCTTGTACCACTTTATTGAGTTAAGCTGTTCTTCATTAAATTTCGACATAGTCCCCACCGATAACCGGATTAATAATAAAACCCCTTTACGCAACAAAATCGAGCACGTTAATGCTCGATTATGTTTCATAAGTTATTATGCATTTGCGCCGCAGCACTTCTTATACTTCTTACCTGAACCACATGGACATGGATCATTACGTCCTACCTTAGCAGGCTTAACAACCGTATGTGAAGATTTCTCTTCTCTGTAAAGCTCCTTCTGCTCATCCTTTGTGAAGATTGCATCCCACTGAGGAAGAGTATACAGCCATTCAGCATTGCAGCTTACCATGTTCATGTAAAGCTTCTTCTTGTCGATCTGAATAGTGATTGTAGAATCCTCTTCAATATTGTCAAGATCATTGCTCTTTACAATGCTGTCATCGATACCATCAAGGAATCCTGTAATAAGTTCGATAGTTGTATCATATTTCTCAGCAAGTTCCTTAACTGTACAGGTAATAACCTGATCAGGATCTGCTAAGAGCTGCTCATATATTCCCTTTTCAACTCCGAAGTAATTAAGCCAGAACTGCTTTCCTTCAGGTGTTCTGTCATCAAGTCCATATGCGTGTTCACGCCAATCCTTTAATAAGCCCATTTCATATCTCCTATATAATATAATTTATTTTCAACTTAAACCATAGGGATTATATCAGAAACGTAAATGTGTTTCAAGCTATACATTTATACCGTACGCCTGACCATCTGGATGTCGCGCTGCAACCGCGTGAGAATCCGCTCTGCAGCACGCACCAGCCTGTTCAGGCTGTTCAATATTCTATTCGTATCTAAGTGCATCTATCGGGTTCAGGTTCGATGCCTTCACCGACGGTATCAGCCCGAAGATGATTCCTATCAGCATCGAGAACACTACGGATATAATGGTTGCCGGCACACTGATGGATACAGGCACCTCTGCGACTCTGGATATAAAGTACGCCAGTCCTATTCCGGCGCCGACTCCGATAAGTCCTCCGATGGATGTAAGAACAGCTGCCTCTGTAAGAAACTGTCCGAGAATGGATCTCTTTCTTGCACCAAGTGCCTTCTTAAGACCAATCTCCCTGGTTCTCTCTGTAACTGACACAAGCATTATATTCATAACACCTATACCACCTACGAGAAGCGAGATACTTGCTATCCAGAGAAGCTGTTTGCTTGTAGCAGAACTGAGCTTCTGAAGCTCCTTAGCCTTCTCCAGTGTATCCTCACTTTTATATTTTACTGAATCTTCCTTTACGTCTTTTATATATCCATTCAGAAGATCCTGTGTATCTTTTCCTGCACTGGTCATGGACTCAGTGTCCTTTGCCTTTACAATGATCTGATAAGGCTCATCATATTGATAGAGAACCGGCCAGCAGGTATCGGGAACGATCAGAGCTCCCGAAGATTCTGTTCCGTAATAGGTATCCCATTCCTCAATGGAATTGATCACAGGTTCAAAATCATCAATCTTATCAACGACTCCTATAACAACAAAAGGAAAGCCCATGATCTCAACAGTTTCGCCCACAGGCTCCTGTCCTTCAAAAAGTCCGTAAGCAGAATTCTCATCCAGAATAACAACATTTCTGAACTCAGCGAAATCATTATCTACAAATCCACGCCCCTTAACGATGGTATATCCCATAAGTTCGACATATTTTTCGTTACCGCCTATGATATTGCATCCGCTAAGTGTGGTCTTACCGTGATTTATTCCCTGCCACGTTGATGCTCTGTGATATCTTGCCACATCAATAACGGAATCAATATCTAGGATTTTTTCCATTATCTTATCATCCACTATTGGAACATTGGTCATATTATAGCCATCACTCGGATTGATCTCCATTCCGCCCTGGCTGAGATTAACCTGAACGATATTGCTTCCGGAACCAACGAGATTCTCCTTTATCTGGTCATTTGTTCCTTTAATAGTAGAAACAATGGCAATAATAGCTGCAATACCTATGATGATTCCAAGCATTGTAAGAAATGATCTCAGTTTATGTCCAAATATTCCTTGAAATGATAATCTTATATTTTCAAACATATTATCACTCTCTTGCTTTTAATAACCGTAAAGATCGCTGATGTCAGCCTCCTTACAAACTTTACCTTCTACTGCATCCTTTGCATATGGAAATGCTATAAAGTCATCCGGCTTCAGACCTGATTTAACAACTATATACTGTCCCCAGTATATCTTTCCTGTGGAAATGTACTGCTTCTTAAGTCTGTCACCTTCACGTTTCATAACGTAATAGCTTCCCTTTTCTTTCTTACAGAAAGCCAGCGGAAGAACTATCTCATTGGATTTCTCGCCCCAGGATACATCGCTGTTACGAGTTACCTCAACCCACATTCCTTCACTGAGATCTTCTCCTCCCTCTATAACAATAGTTACAGGATAAGAAGATGCAGTATATTCATAATAGCTATAGCCATCATTTGATGGGGCTTCAGACTTCTTTGAAACCTTTCCATAATAGGTGCTTCCAGTATCATAAGACAGAATAGAAACCTCTTCTCCTATTTCCATCTCGTCAAGACTGAATTCATCAACACTCACTCTGGCAGAGTAAGAGCCTTCCGCACTTATTACTATGGCCGGCTGTCCTCCGGCTATGGATTCTTCAGATATATCTACAGTCTGTATAATACCATCTAATTCTGAAACAACAGTTCCCTTAGCAATTACATTCTGCTGTCTCTTAATTGCGAGATTCTGATTAGCAATCGAAAGATTCAGATCCTTTATATCTTCATTCTTAAGACGAATAGCACGCTTAAGCTCAGATTCTGTATATACAGGAGTCGGATTTTCTAACTGTTCCTCATACTCCTTCTGCTGAGCCTCAAATGCCTCATCGTATTTCTTCTGGGCTGCAGCCACAGCCGCATTAGCAGCATCCAATGCATTCTCAGCCTGCAAATAATCTGTTTTTGCATCTATATACTCTTGTTCAGCTTTTATATATACAGTTTCTTTTTCCTTAAAATCATTCTCTGTACTAGATTTAATGCCTTCATAATACCCCTGAGAATATCCTTCTTGATATTCTTCTGAAGGTTCCTCTGTAGGAACTTCTGTAGATTCCTCTGAAGGTTCGTCATCTTGTTTTTTAGGATTCAACTCTGGATTAATAGGTTCTGGTTCTTTTTCGTCCGTTGGTAATCCCATAAAATCATTGTATGCCTTTAATGCATTGTATCTTTTTATATTGCTTTCATCATAATCTTTAGCAGCAAGCTTTAGATTATTAGTTTTATCTTCAAGAGTTGTTCCAGCCGTCGCTTCATCGATTGCAGGCTGGACAGCTGCCTCCTGTGCCTTATCCAGTTCTGCCTGGGCAGCTTCCACTGCCAGCTCTTTCTCAGTCTTAGGAACCTCTGATCCATCAGGAATCGGAGTGATATTCTGAAGTTTTACCAGCTGATTGTTAGCCAGTCTCAGATTAGTCTCTGTAACCGCAAGTTCAGCCATCATAGAATTCAGCTTCAGCTGTTCCTGAGTCATATCGTATTCTATAAGTACATCACCGATCTTGACTGCATCACCCGGTGTTGCATGAATATCATTTATTATCTTATCTCTTTCAATATATACAGTCTGCTCATCGCTGAGAACTACGGTTCCGCTGAGGGACTGTTCCATATCATAGTAATTTCCAAGCCAGTTTGAAACACCATAAACATCTACAGGATTAGAGTTCTTCTTGTTAGCCCTATAGATATGTGCTCCAAGTAATGCTCCTCCGACCAGGAATGCTATGATGAATAATGTTATCAAGAACTTCTTCATACATTTCCTCCAAAGTCCGGAGATGCCTGAAATGCTGCATCTACGTCCGCAATATTATCTGAATCACTTGTTATCTCGCCGTCAAATATAGATATTATCCTGTCAGCATGCTCAGCTATCTCGCGGGCATGTGTGATCATAATAACCGTAACACCTTCCGAATTAAGCTGTCTGAAAAGCTCCATTACCTGAACACCGGACTTTGAATCAAGTGCACCGGTAGGCTCATCAGCGAGAAGTATCTTAGGACTGTTTACCATAGCCCTTGCAATAGCAACTCTCTG
>ONEC01000145.1 GCA_900316715.1 uncultured Eubacteriales bacterium | reverse complement strand
TTCGGACATAAGCCTACATACATATGATAATCAAATTTGTTACCGCAATGTTGACATATAACCTTCATAATAGCCTCCAATGTATTCCCCAATACTTAACTGCATAACTGGTAACAGCATAATATAAGTATACTCATTAATAAAATAATTTGCAATTATAGTATATAACTTGTAAAATTATATTTGGAAATGCTCGCCGCGGCGGGCTTTTAAGAAGTACAGATACGAGAGGGGAATCATATGAATCCGGTTGATATGCTGCAGCTAGGCACAAAGATACAGACATTTAAGGAACAGCATCCTCGTTTCCCGGCATTTGTTAAGAAGGTCGGAAAGGAAGCGATTAAGGAAGGAGCAATCATAGAGATCAAGGTTACCTCTGTTGAAGGTCAGGATTACGTAACAAATCTCAGACTTACTCCGGAAGATATCGAGCTTCTTCAGACAATAATGTCAAAAAATGCTTAATGAAATCTTAAAAATTGGTAAAATGTTCCAAAATTGAAAAAATGTAAAAAAACTTGTTGCATAATGCAAAAGCTTGTAATATACTAACGGAGTGCTTTTGAAAAGCACCTCGTAAATATTACGGGCCGCTAGCTCATTTGGTAGAGCACCTGACTCTTAATCAGGGTGTGCGGGGTTCGAGCCCCCGGCGGCCCACTCCAGGAGGGCTGAGGACTTTGTGTAGGCAAGGTTTTTGGCCTTTTATTTTGTTTACAAGAGGAGCAAGGTTAAAGCAACGTTGCTTGCAACAGGAACTTTGTAAACAAAAAGCGTGGTACAATTACACGGGGGATGTTTTTAGGAGAAGGAGGTATTATATCGTGTTTTGTAACAATTGCGGAAATCAGGTAGCAGAGGGTTCAGCATTCTGTAATGTATGCGGAGCTCAGATTTCACAGATGAATTATAGTCAGCCACAGGCACCACAGGGTCCGACAGGCCCACAGGGTCCACAGGGACCTACAGGTCCACAGGCTCCTACACCTGCAACACCACAGCCACAGGCAGGTCCTGCATATGATCCTAGTCAGAGCTTTGGTACACAGCCACAGCAGCCACAGTTCGGTCAGCCGACAGCACCTAAAGTACCGGCTGTTTCTGGTGGAGTGGGCTTTGATATTTCAGGACTTACAAGTACAATTGCAGCAGATAAGCTTTCATTACTTACACTTATCGGAGTAGCACTTGTATTCCTTTCAACTCTCATCCCTGCATGGGTTACAATTAAGGCGTTTGGATTTAAGCAGTCATACGGTCTTTGGTCGATCAGTGCTTTCTATGTATTAATGGCGTTACTGTATCTTATATTACCACTTGCTTTAGTTGCAGTTAGATTCGGAGTCCTTAAAATGGGATTCATAGAGAAGTTTAAGGCACTTAATTACAGCATGTTCTATATTCCTGGTATACTGCTTGCATTCTTTATAATTATTTCAATAGCTATTCTCAGAGCAGTTGGTGGAGATTATTCAGGATTAGCTTCTTGCAGCTTTGGATTCTCATGGTTCCTTGCACTTTTTGGTATAGGAGGAATCGTAGCAGAGGCTGTTATCAAGTTCCTTAATAAGCAGGAGTACTACGTATAAGATAGTATATATATTATGATAAACATTACGGCGCCATACCTTCAGGGTATGGCGCTTTTGCGAGGAAATATATGAAGGACAGCGATACCATATGTGCCATAGCAACAGGTATGGGTCAGTCAGCTATAGGCATCATCCGAATCAGTGGAGAGGATGCTATAGAAAAGGCTGATAAGATATTCCGCGGAAAGCGCAAGCTGTCAGAATTGCAGAGCTTTACGGCTTCTTTCGGCGGCATATATGACGGCGATAAAAAGCTGGATGAAGTAATAGCTCTTGTAATGCGCGGACCTCATACCTATACAACAGAAGATACTGTTGAACTGGACTGCCACGGCGGTCCTCTTGTCATGAAGAGGGTAACAGAGCTTCTGATAAGAGAAGGTATCCGTCCGGCTGAACCCGGAGAATTTACTAAGCGTGCTTTCCTGGGCGGCAGAATAGATATGACGGAAGCGGAAGCTGTTATGGATGTGATCAGTGCAGAGAACGATATGGCACTGGCATCTTCCCTGGAACAGCTGTCGGGAAGTCTGAGAGAGAAAACTGTGAGTCTCAGAGACAGAATCCTACATGAGACTGCATTTATAGAATCAGCTATAGATGATCCGGAGAATTACAGTCTGGATGGTTACAGCGAAAAGCTGGATGATATAATAGAAGGACTGTCCAAGGAAATTGAATCACTCATCAGCACCAGCGATGAGGGACACATCATCCGTGAAGGAATAAGGACTGCGATTGTCGGAAGACCGAATGTAGGCAAGTCCTCCATCATGAATATGCTGACGGGAACGGACAGAGCCATAGTTACGGATATTGAGGGAACTACGAGAGATACTCTTGAAGAGTATATCAATCTCGGCGGTATAACCCTTAAACTTATAGATACAGCGGGTATCCGCGACACTGAGGACGTGGTTGAGAAAATCGGCGTGGACAGAGCTATCGAATCCATGGAAGCAGCAGATCTTATCATGCTGGTACTTGACAGTTCCGAGTCTCTTACCGATAATGACAGGGAATTGATAAGCCGTCTTCGTGATAAAAGGTACATTGTTCTTATTAATAAGAGCGATCTCGCGCAGAAGCTGGATACAGCTGAGCTGGGAGCGCTTCAGAATGTGCTTTACATTTCCGCGAAGAGCGGGCAGGGGCTTGATGAGATAAGAGAGACCATCAGAGAAATGTTCTTTAAGAATGAAATTGATTTCAATAATCAATTATATATAACAAATGCGAGGCATAAGGCTGCACTGGTTCGTGCGGCAGAAAGTCTCGGGCGTGTCAGGGAAAGCATCGGGGCAGGAGTCGGAGAAGACTTCTATACTATAGATATGATGGCGGCCTACGAATCACTGGGCGAGATCATCGGTGAAACCTTAGAGGACGACCTGGCAGATAAAATATTTAAAGATTTTTGTATGGGAAAGTAATTGGCCTGGAGTTAATTATGAACGTAGAAGAAACCTATGACATTGTAATAATCGGTGCAGGACATGCAGGCTGCGAGGCTTCACTGGCAGCTGCGCGTCTGGGCTTTGAAACCATCATGTTTACCGTCAGTATGGACAGCGTGGCTCTTATGCCGTGTAATCCAAATATCGGAGGAAGCTCCAAGGGACATCTGGTCCGTGAGATAGATGCTCTCGGTGGTGAGATGGGCAAGAATATCGACAAGACTTTTATCCAGTCTAAGATGCTTAATGTATCAAAGGGACCGGCGGTGCATTCACTTCGTGCACAGGCAGATAAGGGCGAATACACAAAGCAGATGAGAATGACTCTTATGAGAGAGCCTCATCTTACAGTCAGACAGGCTGAGGTTACCGAACTTCTTACAGAGGAGCTGGCTGACACATCAGATCCATCAGCTCCAAAGAGACGTGTTGTAGGTGTTAAGACATTTTCCGGTGCGGTATATCACGCAAAGGCAGTGGTACTTTGTACAGGAGTTTATCTGAAGGCAAGATGTATCTACGGTGATACGATATATGAGACAGGCCCTAACGGACTTATGGCAGCCACCGGGCTTTCTGCATCACTTATTGCAGCAGGCGTGGGACTCAGAAGATTTAAGACCGGAACTCCGCCGAGAATCGACAGAAAATCTGTGGACTTCTCAAAGATGGCTGAGCAGAAGGGTGACGAGCATATACAGCCATTTTCCTTTACAAACAGGGAAGAGGATATAATGAGAGATCAGATATCCTGCTGGCTCACATATACAAATGAAATTGAGGATAAGGTTATGAAGTTCCCGGACAAGACAAGACATCAGCTGTTCCTTGAACCGGAGGGCGAGTTCACTGACGAGATGTATCTTGACGGACTGTCATCTTCCATGCCGGAGGATGTTCAGTACAGAATGGTTCATTCCGTTCCGGGACTGGAACATGCAAAGATAGTTAGACCGGCCTATGCTATTGAGTATGACTGCATATCAGCAACAACTCTTAAGCCGTCTCTTGAGTCGAAGGTTGTTGACGGACTCTTCTCTGCAGGACAGATGAACGGCAGCAGCGGTTATGAGGAAGCCGGAGCTCAGGGACTTATAGCAGGTATAAATGCAGCGCGCAAGCTTGCAGATAAGGATCCGGTGGTTCTTTCAAGATCCGACGGATATATCGGAGTTCTTATAGATGACCTTGTTACTAAGGAAACAAGAGAACCATACAGAATGATGACAAGCCGTGCAGAATACAGACTCCTGCTCCGTCAGGATAATGCGGATCTTCGTCTTACAGATATCGGCTACGAGGTTGGACTTATAGATGATGAAAGATATGCTAAGTTCTGTAAGAAGCGCGAGATAATAGAGGCTGAGATCGAAAGACTGAATAATACTTTTGTCGGAGCCAACAAAAAACTTCAGGAATTCCTGGAATCAAGAGACTCTATGCCGATTGCTACAAGAGTTACACTTGCAGATGTTTTAAAAAGACCGGAAATGAGTTATAATGATGTAGTGCGTCTTGGAGAGATTGCCGAAGAGGTATATGGAAAGCAGGATGCAGAGGGTGAAGAAGCAGTAAAGACTGTATCTGTTGAAGAGGCTGCAGAAGCTGCAGGGCTTGATGGTCAGGAAATCATAAGACAGATAGAGATACAGATAAAGTACGAAGGATATATTGAGAGACAGAAGTCTCAGGTGGAGCATTTCCGAAAGATGGAACAGAAGAAGATTCCGGCAGATATAAATTATGCCGATGTAAAGAATCTTCGCATCGAAGCCCGCCAGAAGCTGGAAGAGATAAGACCGGTTTCTATCGGACAGGCATCCAGAATATCCGGCGTATCACCTGCAGATATTTCCATGCTGATGATCCATCTCAAAATGTGATATCTGCATAATTAAATAATGATAGGACAGAACACGAATGAACTACATAGTATTTGATCTGGAATGGAACCAGAGCCCGATCGGTCAGGCCGGTGAACATCCCAGAATGCCATTCGAGATTATCGAGATTGGTGCAGTAAAGCTGGACGAGAATTACAGCATTGTGGACGAATTTTCCAGGCTGGTAAAGCCAAGGATCTATACAAAACTTCATAAGATTATCAAGCAGATGCTTTCATATGATGAAAAGGACCTGAAACGTGACGGGGTTCCATTCAAGCAGGCCTGCTCAGAGTTCCTGAAATGGTGCGGGGAGGACTCAGTGTTCTGCACCTGGGGACCATCGGATCTCTACTACCTGCAGAACAATATGGATTTCTACTATATGGATAAGCTGCCGTTCCCGCTTAAGTTCTACAACATCCAACAGATATTCGCGGACAAGTACGATCCGGACGGAAATATCTGGAAGCTGGAGAGAGCGGTGGAACTTATGGGACTCAGTGAAGAGGAACCTTTCCATGCAGCCGTGAACGATGCAAGATATACGGCGAAGGTTCTGGAGGCTGCGGATCTCGGAGACATACTTGATAAATACAGCTTCGATATCTACAGGCATCCGAAGAAGAGAGAGGAAAGGGTCGAAGCCTTCCACGATGGAAGACTTGATGAAATCTCTGAGGAATTTCCTTCTAAGAGAGCAGCAATGGAAGACAAAGAGCTTTCTATGATACGATGCGTAAGATGCGGAAGGAAGACCGGAAAGAAACTGAAATGGTTCCCGGCTACCACAAGCACCGATGTGGCCGTAGGTAAATGTCTCTACCACGGATATATGTCAGGATCCATCAAATGCAAGTCTGTTGGAGACAGTACAGACAATGTATTCATTCTCAAGAAGACAGTTCCTATATCTCGAAAAGAATTTGAAGAGATAAAAGTTAAGGAACGTCAGGTATACGAGAAGAAAAAAGAAAAAGAACGTAAAAAAAGAGCCTAGAGAGGCTCTTTTTTTATGACTCCTGCTTTACGCGGATAAGCTTTTGGAGTAGGCTTTGTTTTTCTTACTACTACAAAGCTTCTTGAAATATCCGAATCAGGAAGTGTGAAGATAGGTGAATCTTCAAGTTTTCCGCCAAGGACCTTTAGTGCATGGGATGCACCTTCCAGTTCTTCCTTAATATCACCGGACTTATACGCTATAAGTAAGCCGCTTTGTCTGACATACGGAAGACAGTACTCTGATAAAACAGGAAGGGATGCAACTGCTCTTGATACTACCAGGTCGAAGCTGTCGCGAAGCTTTGGATCGCGGGCTCCGTCTTCGGCACGGCTGTGCACTGCGGTTATTCCTTCGAGACCAAGTTCGGCGATGACTTCATTTAAGAAGTTTACTCTCTTCTGAAGAGAATCAAGAAGAGTGACCTGAATCTCCGGAAACATGATCTTAAGCGGGATGCCGGGGAAACCTGCACCGGTACCTACATCGATAAGAGTGCATTTTCCTGAAGCAATCTTTTCTTTAAATAATGGAACGGCACTGTATACTGACAGGCTGTCCACAAAATGCTTTATCAGGAACTCATGCTCCTCAGTAATTGCAGTGAGGTTCATGACTTTATTCTTTTCTACTACCATGTGATAGTAGGTGTCCAGACGGGATTCTGCTTTTTCGTCTGACGGGATATTTAATTTTTCTAAAAATAAGCTAAGATTTTCCATGCGATAATAATAAGATAATCTTAAGTATTTTTCAATAAAAAAGGTTTGACAAAAAATGTAAAAATGGTATCATCTCTTTGTTATACTTAAAGAAATAAAGAAAATTCGTAAATTTGTGAAGGGATAAGAGTTCATGAAGGCAATTAAAGTCGTTGGCTGCATACTTGCAGCACTTCAATTCGTATTATCAGTTTTGTTTGTATATCTCTTATATGTAACAAAACTCATACCATTCAAGTGGATGGTGATCATTGCAGTTGTAATGCTCCTGCTTCCAATTATCATTGTATTGATGATGAAGGGAAAGAAAAGTTCGTATGTCGGTATACTCCTTTCTATTATAATGAGTGGTGTGCTCTGTTATGGAGTTTTCCTTGTAAATTCAACTAATAAGACACTGGATTCAGTTACAGATAACAAGACAGAAGTTGAACAGGTTAATGTTTATGTTAAGAAGGAAGATCCTGCTGATTCCATCAATATGGCAGTTGATTCAGGATATACCTTCGGTGTTGTAAAGAACAGTGATTCTGATAATGTTAATTCAGTTATCAGTCAGATAAATAGTGACTTCGGTACACAGATAAATGTTGCAGAGTATGATTCTGTATATGATATGGCCGTTGCATTTGAACTGGATAATATTCAGTCATTTATCCTTAACTCAGGAATGCTTGCAGTTCTTGAGAGTTCAGAGAATTATGAGAATTATTCTGAGTCCCTTAAGGTTATCATGGAGAAAGAGATCGAGACTCAGATCGAAGAGGTTGTTGAAGAGAAGCCTGAATTCGATAAGAACCGTTTCTGCATGTACATAAGCGGTATCGATACTTACGGTTCAGTTAATCAGAAGAGCCGTAGTGATGTTAACATCATCGCAGTTGTTAATACACAGACAAGAACTATGCTTCTTATCTCTACACCTAGAGATTATTATGTGGAGATGCCTCATCTCAACGGTCAGAAGGATAAGCTGACACATGCAGGCGTATATGGAATAGACGCTTCCATGAATACACTTGAGGGTCTTTATGATGTAGATCTTAACTATTATCTGAGAATGAACTTCTCCGGTTTTGAGCAGATAGTAGATGAGCTCGGCGGAATAGATGTATATTCAGAGGTTGGCTTTACAGCTATCACAGATGATCAGTTCCAGCAGGGATACAATCATCTTGACGGTAAGCATGCACTTACATTTGCCCGTGAGAGAATGGCATTCATGAGCGGTGACAGACAGAGAGGAAACAACCAGATGGCTGTTATCAAGGCTATCGTAGAGAAGGTTGAGTCTTCCGATATGCTTAAGAACTACGCAAGTGTTATGGACGCTCTGGCAGGAACATTCCAGACAGATATGACTAAGGATGAGATCGGTGAGATAGTTCAGCAGATGCTTGAAGATATGAAGAGCTGGAATATCTATTCATATAGCGTAAGCGGTTCGGACGGAGAAGATATCTGCAGCTCAATGGGTGCAGTAGGATATGTAATGTATCCATATGAAAATGATGTTGCATACGGTAAAGAGCTTAT
>ONEC01000147.1 GCA_900316715.1 uncultured Eubacteriales bacterium | reverse complement strand
ATCAACGAACATATGAATCAGGAGTAACTGACAGCAGGCTATAAGGATTGCAGAATCACTCCGGAAAACTTGTTTTCCAGGATGATTCTGCAATTCTTATAAGCACTGCGTAGCAGTTTAAGAGGTAACAGAATCAGGAGGTGCCTATGAAAGATCCCTTCTATAAGAATAGCAAATCATATCTTATCTGTGGACTTATCGGCGTAGTAGGTGTTTTATACCTTGGTCTGGCAATCTTTGTCAACAGTGTCACAACGATTATTGATATAGATGAGAGAAATGTTGATGGCTTAGCCATTATCGATTCTGTAGAGAACGCACTCCGTGATATTGCAAGACATGGTTTTAAACCGTGGAAGGTATATCCGCTGCTTCTGGTTATTATCCTTATGCTTGCTGTCGTTATTATGCTTTACTTCGTTATAAAGGATAATTTCTTTAATGAAAACTTCCGCAGACTGGACAAGCTTGCAAGTGAAGAGAAGCCTGTTCCTAAGGGTACAGTCATAAATACAGTTTTCGGTGGTGAGGATGAAGAGACTGAGAGTGCTGAAGCGACAGACGCAGCAGAAGAGTCTGAAACTGGTAAAGAAGAGGCACCGGCCGAGTCTGAGCCGGAATCGGAGTTCAGTGATCTGGAAGAGAAGCCTTATGAGATAACAGATACAGAGATTACACTGGAGCAGAAGAAGGCTCTGGCAAGAAGAAAACGCATTAAGATGGGCGGACCACTTGGTGTATTCTTCAGATTTGAAGATAAGCATAGGTACATTTCAAGAATCATTCCGGTTATCGCAGTTCTTCTGATATACATTGCTTTATATCATACAAGAGCTTATAAGGATGCATATAATACAACGACTGAGCTGGTAATAAGCTGGCAGTCAATTATAGAACAGTATAAGGTTATGAATAAGCCAACAGATATGGTTGCAGAGATACATACGGGGCTTGGCCTGATTCTCGTGATCGCCGGTGAGATATTCTACTTTGGAGCATTCTGCTTCAACTTTATACTTGATACACTTAATGAAGACTAAGAAATGAATTTAAAAAGCCTGAGCATCTGGATGATACGCTGCAGCCATGTTGCAGCACACACCAGCCTGCTCAGGCTGTTTTGTTTACTGTGTTGTATTCGTATATGGTATTACTTACCGTCGACGTTTTCTTTTGCCATCTTTCCGTCATGGAGAAGTCTCCAGAGAAGATCGCTGTCTTCTTTAACAAGGGCGTCCTTATATTCTCCAAGGAACTTTATGATGTAGTCGAGCTCCTTGATAAGGTTGTCTCTGTTCTTCATAAAGATTCCTGTCCACATGTCTTCGTTCAGCCATGCTACTCTTGTGAGGTCGCGGTAGCTTCCTGCTGAATATCCGCGGTGCTCCATAGCTGATGGACTCTTGATATATGCGTTAGATACGATATGAGCAAGCTCTGAGGTGAAGGCTATCATTTCGTCATGCTTCTCAGGTGAACATACAGTGATGCGTCCGAAATCGCATGGTGCAAGAGCTGCTCTTATATTTGAGAGAAGTAACTGATCATCCGGATTTTCAGGTACAACGATCATGGAAGCGTCTCTGAAGAGCTTTCCTGAACTGTACTTGAAGCCTGAGTACTTCTTTCCTGCCATTGGGTGGCCGCCTACGAAAGTGAAGCCGTACTCATGAGCAAGAGGGAAACACACTTCACATATCTCTCTTTTAAGACCTGCTGTATCAAGTACGACAGCTTCTTTTTTGATATGTGGAGCCATCTCCTTCATCCACTCTATAACTGTATCAGGATAGAGAGCAGGGATGATAAGATCGCATTCTCCTATGTTATCCTTTGTAAGAACTCCATCGATCGCACCCTCTACAGTTGCGAGATGAGTTATTGAATTATTCAGATCAACACCCAGAACCTTAACGTCTGAGTTCTCTTTATAAGCTTTTGCGAAGGAGCCTCCGATAAGACCGAGTCCTGCAATTCCGACTGTTTTTACTGTTATCACTTATTCTTCCTCTTGAAATATTAATCTGTATTGAAGTATAATCAAGGGCGTAGTTTTTGCGCCCCTGAAAATGCAACAAGGAGACTATATCACTTTAACGCGGTAAAGTCAATAGCGCATGAGGAGAAAAACTTACACAGCAAATATAAGGAAGATATCATGCTTAAAGTATTTATAGAGTTATTTGTAATATGTCTTCTCGGAGTAGAGATGTACTTCTGTACTGCGGGTAACAGACATAGACGAAAAAAGATACTGAAGGGATGGAATCCTGTTAAGGGAACCATCACAGCTATTGATAAGAAGGTCGACGACATTTCAAAGAAGTCATATGTGGAGCTGACAATAGCCGCACCTGAAGACAGAACAGTCTATGCGAAGCTCGACAACTTCTCCATATATGAGGTGGGTGAAGAGGTTGACCTGATGGAATTGAATGGGGTACATCGTTTTCTCGGTAACGAGAGAGTTGATAAGAAGGGGCGTAAGGAAACACTGATCGGCACACTTCCGCTGCTGGCGTTGATAGTTGTATGTGCGGTCATCACTCTTATTGCGCATCTGGCAGGCAAGTAAACACAGAAACATATCCGACAGGCAGCAAAAAGGAGAAGAGTATGGAGAAGAATTCTGTAAGTGGAGCAAAAAGAACTAAGGCAGTAAAGAAGGCTGTATCAGCCGTTAATGCAAATATTAAAGAGACAAAGAAAGCTAAGAAGCTTGAGAAGAAACAGGCCAAGAAGGACCTTAAGACCATGAAGAAGGTTTATACCAAGGCCCTCAGAAAGGAGAGTCCTGAAAGAACTCTTTCTATAATAGCTGTGCTTCTTACATTTGTCTCAGTAATCCTTCAGGTATTTTTCATTGATAAGGATGAGTAATGCTAATAATTTAATTGAAAGGAATATAGAGGACAATGAGTAAGAGTTTTAAGGAGATTCTTGAGAAGGTAAAGTCACTTCCGAAGAAGACTGTTTCCGTTGCTGTTGCACAGGACAGTGAAGTGCTTTTAGCAGTAAAGGCTGCTAAGGAAAAGGGGATTGCTGATTCTGTACTTTTCGGTGATGCCGAGAAGATTGAGGCTTTGGCAAAAGAAATAGGAATGGACATGGCGGATTACAAGGTGGTTGATATCAAGGATCCGATCGAAGCAGCACACGAGGCTGTTAAGTATGTTCATGACGGCAAGGCTGATATGTACATGAAGGGACTTCTGGAGACTAAGGATTTTCTTAGATCTGTTCTTGATAAAGAAGTAGGACTTCGTTCGGGAAGACCGCTTTCACATGTTTGTGTATTTGAAAACAAGGGCTATGGCAAGCTCCTTTTCTTCACAGACGTTGCATTTGTTCCTTATCCGACACTTGAGGAAAAGGTCAGCATAATAGAAAATACTGTTGAGATCTGCCGTGCAGTCGGAATCGACTGTCCTAAGGTTGCACCTCTTGCAGCTGTTGAAGTAGTTAATCCGAAGATGCCTGAAACAGTAGAGGCAGCAGAACTTACAAAGATGAATGAAGAAGGAAAGATCAAGGGCTGTATAGTTGACGGGCCTCTTTCATTTGACCTTGCTACATGCCCTGAGGCAGCTCTTCATAAGGGAGCAACAGGACGTAAGATAGTAGGAGATGCGGATGTGCTTCTCTTCCCGGATATACATGCGGGAAATATAGCTTATAAGGCATTTGTACACTGTGTCGAAGGCGTTAACGGAAATATGATCACAGGTACATCTGCACCGGTTATCCTTACATCTCGTGCGGATTCCTTCGAAGTAAAGGTTAACTCCCTTGCACTTGCTGCACTTGTAGCTGAAAATCTTAAGAAGAATAAATAAGAGAGGCATAAATATGGCAATCAGATCACTTATTATAAATCCGGGTTCAACATCGACAAAAATCGGTGTGTTTGAAGATGAGAGTCTTCTCTTCGATGAGACACTTCGTCATACAACTGAGGAGATTGCTCAGTATGACAAGATCGTTGATCAGATAGATTTCCGTAAGGATGTTATTCTTAACTTCCTTAAGGAGAAAGATGTAGATATAAAGAGCTTTGATGTAATCGTAGGAAGAGGCGGACTTCTTAAGCCTATTCCAAGTGGTACATATGCAGTTACAGATAAGCTTGTAGAGGATCTTAAAAATGCAGTAGGCGGCGAGCATGCATCTAACCTTGGCGGAATTCTTGCTAAGGAAATTGCAGATGAGATTGGCGTTCCTTCATATATCGTAGATCCTGTTGTTGTTGATGAGCTTTCAGATGTTGCACGTCTTTCAGGTGTTCCTGAACTTCCACGTGTCAGCATTTTCCATGCACTTAATCAGAAG
>ONEC01000150.1 GCA_900316715.1 uncultured Eubacteriales bacterium | reverse complement strand
ACCAGACCGATCTGTCTTCTTCTGAAGATTGCCAGCTTATCTTCATTTAAGCTGTGCATATCTGTACCATCGATAAACACCTTACCCTCTGTCGGCTTATCAACACCACCCAGAATATGAAGCAGAGTTGACTTACCACTTCCCGAAGGACCTATGATCGATACGAACTCACCCTTCTCAACAGAGAAGCTTACATTATCAAGAGCTCTTACTTCCGTATCACCAGAACCATATATCTTTGAAACGTTTTCACATTTAAGAATTTCCATTTTTATACCGCCTTTTCTGTATGTTTTGATGTCACATCTTTCTGACAATACCAAATATACCATAGTAATGTTACAATGTGATGACTTCTAAAGTGACAGATTAGTCACATTCATACATATAGATACGCCCCCGAGTCATGATGTGTGTTTCAACCGCCCAGACTACACGACAAAAATAGCCCCTGAGTGCATGTGCGTGCTGCAGAGGCTATTATAAGCCGGGTGCAGCGCGTCATCATGACTCAGGGGCTCTCATGAGCCCAGCTGTCTGGGCGTCCGTTCTAATTATTCTATACTACTTACAGCCTTACTGCTCATCATCCTTCACAATCGCAATGTGAAGCTCATCAAGCTGCTTTTGCTCTACTTCTGATGGTGCATCCATCATGATATCCTGTGCATTCTTATTCATAGGGAATGCAATGATCTCACGGATAGAATCCTCACCTGCAAGAAGCATAACCATTCTATCAACTCCAGGAGCGATACCTGCATGTGGAGGTGCTCCATAAGAGAATGCATTGTACATAGCAGGGAACTTAGCCTTAACTTCGTCCTCTCCAAGGCGAACCATCTCGAAGGCCTTAACCATAACTTCAGGGTCATGATTTCTAACAGCACCTGATGAAAGCTCGATACCATTACATACAAGGTCGTACTGATCAGCCATGATGCTGAGCGGATCAACCTCACCCTTCTCAGCTGCTTCAAGGATATCCTTGCCGCCGATAGGCATAGAGAATGGATTGTGGCAGAACTCAAGAAGTCCTGATTCCTCACCGATCTCATACATTGGGAAGTCTACTATCCAGCAGAACTCATATCTTTCCTTATCCATATGACCTTCACACTCAGCGCCGAGCATCTTAACTGCAACACCGGCAATCTTCTGTGCAAGAGTCTTCTTACCTGCACCAACAACTACAAGAGTATTTGGGGCAAGACCAAGCTTCTTTGTAATAGTTTCAGCAATTGCAGGATCAGCGTTGATGAACTTAGCAATACCACCTGCGATAGCGCCTGTTTCATCACACTTGAACCAGTATGCCTTTGCTCCGGCCTGAACCTCAATGTTTGCACAGATTGCATCTATCTGCTTTCTTGTAAGCTTGCAGTCTGATACAGGAACGGCCTTAACTACATTTCCTGCGAATGGCTCAAAACCACATCCTGCAAGTTCATCTGTTACATCTGTTACTCTAAGATCTATACGAAGGTCCGGCTTATCTGTACCGAACTCATCCATCGCCTGAAGATAAGGGATTCTTGTAAATGGAGCGCTGGACGCAATGTTGTACTTACCATACTTAGCAAAGATTGGTGGAAGTACATCTTCACAAACTTCAAATACATCTTCCTTTGAAGCAAATGCCATCTCCATATCCATCTGATAGAACTCTCCAGGTGAACGGTCACCTCTTGCATCCTCATCTCTGAAACAAGGAGCAATCTGGAAATATCTGTCAAAACCAGCTGTCATAAGAAGCTGCTTAAACTGCTGTGGAGCCTGTGGAAGTGCATAGAACTTTCCAGGATGCTTTCTGGCAGGTACAAGATAATCTCTTGCTCCTTCAGGTGAAGAAGCTGTAAGAATAGGTGTTGTAATCTCCAGGAATCCGTGCTCTGTCATAGCAGTTCTGAGGGCTGAAACAACATTGCAGCGAAGTACGATATTGTTCTTAACCTCAGGGTTACGAAGATCAAGATAACGATACTTGAGACGGAAGGTCTCATCAGCCTCTCTTGAATGATTGATCTCGAATGGAAGCTCTGCATGATAGCTCTTTCCGAGAACCTCTATACTATCAGGTACGATCTCAATCTCTCCTGTAGGAATGTTTTTATTTATATTACTTCTTTCACGAACTGTACCTGTGATCTTAAGTGTTGATTCCTTATTGATAGGCTTGATAACGGCCATCATTTTCTCAGTCTCAACAACCACCTGTGTAGTTCCGTAAAAATCACGCATGATAACGAAAGCAAGATTTCCACCGACTTCTCTGACATTTTCCATCCATCCGACGATAGTAACTTTCTCGCCTGCGTTTGCTTTTCTTAACTCTCCGCAAGTATGCGTTCTTGACTGCATATCTTATTTCCTCCAATATTAATTCGGGATATCGGCCATGTTCAGGGCACAGCCGAGGACAATTATAGCACTAAATATCCACTTTACCAACTAATTTTATAATTCTCAAAACCCGAAGTTCTCTTTTTATCATAATTTCGTTGAAGGAGTCATCGCTGTGATATATATCATTCGCTCTGATGGCTTCATCTATATCAACGATTCTCAGAACAAATTCTGCCTCACTTTCATAATCGTCCAGATTCTGTTCTACCATTCCCTCTTCCACATCACAGAAGTAATAGAAGTTTTCCTGTTCAAAGATTGTATCTTCTTCCACTCCGCTTTTCTGTCTGCGGAGCACGCTTCCATATTCCCTTATGCTCTCAGGGATCACGACCATTCCGACTTCTTCTCTTACTTCACGTATAAGAGCTTCCCGTTTATCCTCATCATCATGTATTCCACCACCGGGAAACTTGAAATACTTCTCCTTCTTACTATATACAAGGGCAATCTTATTATCTTTAAAGATGATTGCTCTTGCCGAAGGCCTTCTGAACACCTTATAGGTATCTTTATAGTCCTGTAAATCTATGGAAAACAGCTGTTTCAATTCAGTAGCTCCCTTATTTTCCAAATACAATGTCTCTGAGTGTCGGATGAATGGTATCATAGGCCATTCCGCAATTTCTTACATGCTGAACATAAACAAGACTTGTTTTAGACACTGTATCCATCTGAATACTGCTTCCCGCAGCTCCATCCCAGCCAAATATGCCAACTGGAGAATTGGATCCAATAAGTTCAGGATGCATCAGCACCTGCATACCGCAGCCATAACCATAGCCGCGTCTGCCCATGCTTGTTGCAATATCCTCTATTCCGGCCTCGCACAGAAGATTCTGCTTGATCTTCTCTACTGTTTCAGGCTTCAGGAGTCTTATTCCGTCTGCTGACATTCCGCCACAAGCGAGTGTATCCGCCAGTTTAGCATAGTCCGCTGTACAGCTTACAAGACCTGCTCCGCCACTTTCATACTTATCAGAAAACTGGTAATCACAGGTCTGCTCCATCGGAACTATTCCCTCTTCATTCATGATATACTGCTGAGCCAGACGCTCCAGCCCTGTATTATCAAACTTAGCAAAGAAGGTATCTGTCATTCCAAGAGGTTCCCAGATATTCTTCTTCAGATATTCACTGAAGCTCATCCCTGATACCACTTCTATGACAGCCGCAACCACATCATGGCTTAAGCTATAATGGAAATGCGTTCCTGGCACAAACTCAAGCGGCGATTCCACAAAAGAATCCACCAGTTCTCTTGTTGTGGCATCCTTGCCCTTCTCCTTACGGACACGAACTATTCCCGGTCTTTCCTTATCATAATCAAGACCCGACTGCATAGAAAGAAGATGCCATATCTTCATAGGCTCCTTCAGCTCGCGAAGTCCCTCTTCATCATTGACCATAAGTTTCTGATATGCCGGAAGGAAACGCCCTACTTCGTCATCCATAGATATTTTCCCCTGTTCGATCAGCTGCATCACTGCAGTCATGGTCTGAACCTTGGTCATTGAAAACATCAGGTATCTCTGGTCAGGCTGTACTGCCTTCTCTTTTGCTATATCTACGGTACCATTCATATGTCTGTATATCTGTTTATGGTCATGATAAACTATACAATCCACAGATGGAATTCCCTTATCAAGAAGAGAATCCAGATACCCTGTCAACTTTTCTTCATCAATTACGCTCATTATCTGTTACCTCTCTATACTACTCTGTCTCAGTCTCTTCTTCCGTCTCTGAGGCAGTTGTATCCACTTCACTCTCAGTCTCTTCTGTGCTTTCTTCCTCTATTGCATCCGGCGGACCATATACCTTAGGTTCACTGTTATGAAA
>ONEC01000152.1 GCA_900316715.1 uncultured Eubacteriales bacterium | reverse complement strand
AAGCTCCGACAGACTACTCTTTCTATCCGGTTACAAGACGCCTAAATAACATCGACGATATGTGTATAGGTGAATTCGAGAAGATACGCATACCTGGAAATCATGCGACATGTCTGGATAAGAACAATTATATGAATGTATATAATGAACTGAAAAAGAGGAGCCGCTTTTTCTAAATGCAGGATTATAAATTGTTTATCTTGAAATCATAAAACAAAGTAGATATAATGCTTTACGGAATAGTTAGACATAACTAAGAAAATATAGTTATATCTAACTATTTATAATAGCTGAAGAAAGGACAAAAGAAAATGGATGGCAGATTCACAGCAAAAGATCTTATAGTAACGGGAGTGTTTACGGCACTTCTTTTTATATGCGCCGGTGTGGGCGGAGGTATATTTGCCATAACACCGACACTTACATTTTATTATCCGATAGGTGCAAGTTTACTTGCAGGACCTGTATTCATGCTTTATCTTGCTAAGGTTCCAAAGAGAGGAGCACTTATCATATCAGGTATTATCATGTGTGCAGTCGGAACTCTTACAGGTATGCACTGGGGAATGAACTTCGGATACCTTGTTTTCTGTACAATAGCTTCGTTTGTAGCAGGAGCAGGACAGTTTAAGAATAAAGTTCTTAATCTAATTGCTTATATTCTTTATAGTATCGGACCTATGGGAACATACTTTGTATTCTTCTTTATGAGAGATTCATGGGTAAAGTTCATGCTTAAGAAGGGTACAGAGCAGGAATATATTGATAAGATGAACTCTGTTGCAGGACCGGGAGTTATGATCATAATGGTTGTAGGAACTATAGTTGTTGCAACACTCAGTGGGCTTCTGGGACTCAGACTCATGAAGAAACAGTTTGAAAAAGCAGGTATCGCAGAATGATAAGACTTGATCCAAGGACAAAACTTATCCTGATGATCCTGACACTGGTGTTTATTACATTTGTATCTTCGGGATGGTATGAGGTTGTCTGGATAGGACTCATATTATTTACAGGAATACTATTGGGCAGAGTATGGAAGACTATACGAAGTTCTATTATATTCAGTGCATTATGGTTGTTTGCCATATTCATTCTTCCTATGCTGAAGGGAACACTTCATACATCACTGCTGGTGTGGCTGGCACTTATCTTTAAGTGCTACCCATGTTTTATGCTGGGAGCGGTGGTTATAGGAACTACACATATAAGCGAATTCATGGCAGCAATGTCCAGGATGAAGATTCCGAAAGCGGTGATTCTTCCGATGGCTATAATGTTTCGTTATTTTCCGGTTATCGGAGAGGACTGGAGATATATTAAGGATGCCATGCATTTAAGGGGAATATCACCTACACCTGTAGGATTTGCACGTAATCCATCGATGGTTATTGATGCACTCTATGTACCGATGCTCATGGCATCATCTAAGGCAGCAGACGAGCTTTCGGTTGCGGCTATAACCAGAGGAATAGAGAATCCGAAACAGAGAACCAGCAGGATAAGCCTTAAGATAGGAGCGATGGATATAATCTTTACGGCGCTCTATATAGCAGTTCTTGTCGTAGGAATTTATCTTAGCAGAGGCTAATGGAAAAGAAGGATAGATAATGACAGCTTCACTTAACAGTGTTAATTTTTCATATAAAGGTACAGAATCGGGAGCTCTTAAGAATCTTACATTAGAGGCCCATCAGGGAGAATGCATACTGCTTACAGGACCTTCAGGATGTGGCAAGACAACTATTACAAGGATACTTAACGGGCTCATTCCGTCATTCTATAAAGGGGATATAACAGGCAGTGCCACCCTGGGCAGCAGGCCTATAGCGGAGTTGAAAAGCTATGAACTTGCAAAGAGTATGGGCAGTGTTTTTCAGAATCCGAGAACGCAGTTCTTCAACGTTGATACCGACAGTGAGATTGCGTTCGGACTGGAAAATAATGGAGAACCGACAGAAAAAATCAATAAACGGATAGATACAGTTACAAAAAATCTGAAGATTGAAAAGCTGAGAGGAAGAGATATCTTTAAGCTTTCCGGTGGTGAAAAGCAGAAGATTGCTTTTGCAAGTGTTTATGCTATGTCACCGGACATATATCTTCTTGATGAACCTTCGTCTAATCTTGATACGGATGGAATAGAAGAACTTGCTTTATGTCTTAGGAGAGTTAAGGCAGAGGGGAAGACTATTATCATAGCTGAGCACAGAATATATTATCTTATGGATATAGTGGATAAGGTTATATACATGAAAGAGGGCGAGATCCGAAATGTATACAGCAGGGAAGCCTTCCTCAGACTGAGTAAAAATGATCTTAATTCCATGGGGCTCAGGATAAGCCGTCTCAGTGATCTGGATGAGGTGGCAGGCATAGTGGAATCATCATCCGGCGGAACGGCACGCGCTGCAGCAAGGAGTGCGGATGGTATTTCAACTGGTGGCCTGAAGATGGCGAACCTCAGTATTATTAGAGGGAAAAAGAATCTTTTGAGCAATCTATCCCTGGAGTTTCATCCTGGAGAAATAGTGGCAATTACCGGCAGGAATGGATTGGGAAAGACTACATTTATCAGGACAATCACAGGTCTTCATAAGGAGTATTCAGGAGAAATATATCTGGATGATAAGCTTCTGAAATCCAAGGAACTGTGTAAGCAGTCTTATCTTGTCATGCAGGATGTGAATTACCAGCTGTTTGCAGAATCAGTAAGAGAAGAGTGCACACTGGGAATGAAGGGAATTGATAAAAAGAGGGTTGATGAGGTTCTGGATATTCTCGGACTTCTTCCTTTTGCAGACAGGCATCCAAATACTCTTTCCGGAGGCCAGAAGCAGAGACTGGCATTGGCAGTCAGTATGATAAGTGACAGAAAGATAATAGCACTTGATGAACCGACTTCAGGACTGGACTATGACAACATGGTAAGAACCGGAGAGATAGTTAAAGAGCTGGCAAAGGATGGAAAGATAATTATCATTGTTACACATGATAAGGAGTTTATATCCAGCTGCTGCACAAGAGTAGTGAGATTAGGGTAATATGATAAACAGAATGGAAAAAAGTATATTCGGAAGTAACACCAGAATTGGTGAGATTCTTCAGCAGCTCAGTGTGGTTCCGTGGTTTAAGGGATATATTGAGCAGATTCCGCCGGAATTTATCAGCATGTTTATAGAATCGCCGGAATCAGCTGTTGATGTTGATGTAATTAACGAAACGGTTGTAAGAGTCACTCTTAATAATCCGGGTGGAAGAAGACTGGAAAAGTGGCAGTATTATCTGGCAGAACCCTATCCGGGTATAAGGCTCCTAAGTGGTAATATGACCGGGCTTATCCGGTTGGATGGAATCGGCATGGGCTATAAAGATACCAAAACTTCGGTTATTCATTACTGCGCCAAGGGACGATGTGAGATTGTGACTAAAGATGGTACATATGCATATATGGAACCCGGAGTTTTATGTGTTGAGAGTCATAAACATAAAGAGAAAAACATGGATTTCCACGGTGAGGAATATGAAGGTGTGGAAATAGCTTTTGATCTGGATGCATTTGATGATGAAAGGGTATCATATCTTAAGTCTCTTGGAATTGACATAGAGATGATGAGAGATAATTATGCGAGAGATGCAGAATACTATATCGGAAATGTATCGGATAAGCTGAAGGCTGCGGAGATGGAACTGGACAGCATAATGAAGTCTGAAAATCCGGACACACTGACTCTTTTTCTAATGGCTTTAAGGATAAATAACCTTGTAAATACAGGGGAGGTCACAAGTCTGGATTCCAGATTCTATCTGACTCAGGGCCAGAAGTCTATTACTGAAGAAATCCATAATCTTCTTATATCTGATATCAGACATGATATTACCATGGAGCAGCTTACAGACAGGTTCAGGATAAGCTCAGTATCTTTAAATAAATATTTTAAGATAGCCTATGGTGATACAGTTAATAAGTACATTCATAAGTATCGAATGAGAGCAGCATCAGGAATGCTTATCGAGACTGATGACAGTGTTGCCGATGTGGCAGCGGCTGTAGGATATGATAATCAGGGCAAGTTCTCCGGTGCATTTAAAAAG
>ONEC01000154.1 GCA_900316715.1 uncultured Eubacteriales bacterium | reverse complement strand
AAGAAGGATTGGATTAAGTTTATAATAGAATACATTATAGGTACTATTATAATTTTTGTCGCACTGTATATATATGGAGAAGGCTGGAAGGATGGAATAAGTTATAAGACAGGTATAGTATTGTCTCTAATATTTGGCTTAATTGTTCCGATTCTTTTCGTTGTTCATGCAAAGGGTGAGAAGGCTGATGTTCCGGGAATCGGCTCGATTTATATAAATTCTCCACTGATCAAAATGTTTGAAAAGCTGGATGAAACCGTAAAAACCGTCGGTTATACAGAGGAAATGGTCCGCGAAACAGACGAAGTGATAAAACTTAGGAATGATAAACAGCCGATAGATATGATCTTCTTTAAGGATTTTATACTAGATACTGCAGATTACTGTGTTATTAAGGGTGATTATCAGAAGGCTTACGAATACATAAGTAATCTTACCGCTGATGAGCTGATGGACAGATCTATATATCAGCTGGATAAGGGAATTGCCTGCTTTTCTTACTGGACACTGCTTTTTGAGATTCTGAGAGGACTCGGAGATCTTGAAGCCATGGAAGAGCAGAAGAAGGACTGTGACAGGTATTGGAATAACAAATACCTTATGACAGATGATTCGAAGAAGTTTTTTAAAGATGTCTGCATGTACCATTACCATATGCTGAAGGATGAACCTGAAAAGGCATTGGAATGTGCAGAAAGACTTATAATGTATGATACAATTGAAACTACTAATATTACAGCATATGTTTTAAATGCAGAGGTTCTCCTTAAGCTGGGGAAGAAGGAGGATGCTGCAGTCATGATGGGATTTGCTGAAGAAAGATCTGATAATGCAGTATATGCCTGCATAAAGCAGAGTTACGAAGCTTGGGCTAAAAAACTGGGATTCTGGAATAGAGTGTATTAATAGGAGTTTTTATTCTGGAGGGGTTACATGAAGAAAAAAATCGCCGTATTTACTAATGGATGGAATGATGATTATCTGGAGTTCGCATTGGAAGGTATAAGACGCCGTGCGGCAGAAGATAATATCGATGTTTTCATATTCATGGATTATACATCATATGATAAGACTGAGGATGAGCTTACAGGTGAGCTGAACGTTCTGAATCTGCCGAGTCTTTCGGACTTTGATGGCGTGCTGCTTCTGGGCAATACGCTCAATAATGCCAATGAAAATGTAATTCTCCGCGAGAAAATCCTTGAAGCAAAGGTACCTTCTTTATGTCTTGAGTATGAACTTGAGGATATAAACTGCATAAGGACCGAGAATGTAAACGGCATGAAGGAACTTATGGAGCATATGATCACGGTTCATGATGTTAAGGATGTATTCTTTATCAGCGGACCGCGTGATAATGCTGAGAGTAATGAAAGATATCAGGCTGTTATAGAGACTATGGAGAGTCATGGACTTTCAGTTGATCCGGAAAAACTGTTTGATGGATGCTGGAGCTATGCAATTGTTGAAGAACAGCTTCCGGGAATCGTAGAGAAGATGGATAAGCTGCCGGATGCCTTCATCTGTGCAAATGACTCCATGGCCCTTGCTGCGTGCGTCGCCCTTGAGAAGATGGGCTATAAGGTACCGCAGGATGTAAGGGTTACGGGATATGATAACCTTATGAGCGGAAATCATTTCTCACCTATTCTTACTTCTGTTGACCGTGGCTGGAATGAAAGAAGCTATCAGGCTATGGACAGTCTGGTGGAGCTTATGAATGGTGCACCGGACTTCGGTGATAAGGTATATGATTCAAAGTTTGATCTGGGTGAGAGCTGCGGCTGCTCCATGGGTGAAGAGGGTGTAAGAATTCAGAAGGAAGCGAGAACCCGAGCATTTATGCTCCCAGTGGAGAGGACTATCTTCGACTGGCATCTGATAGAGGTCGATGATTCTGTGGCTCATGTAAAGAAGCCGGATGATATTCATAAGGTGTTTACGGCTCTTTGGGAGAAGAATCATAATTATACGGGCAGTGACTTCTGTATCTGCCTGGATCAGAACTTTCTGGATTCCATGTCGCAGGATATGACGCCTAAGACAGTTGGATACTCTGATAAACTTGATGTTATCTATGGCATGAAGAATGAGAAGACCATGGATAGATCTGTGATAGACGCGTCTCAGCTGGTTCCGTATTATGACGGCGATTCGGCTGAAACCGTAATGTATCTTTTTGTACCGCTCCATGCAGGAGCTGAGTGCCTGGGATACTACGTAAGTAAGAATAATACCAGGATGATCAAGGACTTCTATCTGAATTCCCTGACAAGACATATGTCATCTGCTCTTGATAGAGCACGCCAGAATATAAAGCTGGAGAATCTGAATAAGATTCTGGCAGACATTTCTGTAAGGGATGAGCTTACAGGGCTCTATAACAGAATGGGTTATGAGAAGATAGTTATCCCGTATCTGGATGAACTGCGTGCATCGAAGAGACAGTCGGTCATCATGGTTGCTGATATAAACAGGATGAAGGTGATCAACGATAAGTTCGGACATCTTCAGGGTGATGCAGCTATCAGGATAGTGGCAAAAGTTATAAAGAGTTCCGTTCCGGCCGGCTGGAAGGCTGTTCGCTATGGCGGTGATGAGTATGTTATCATCGGCGAATATGATGCTGCCGAAGATATGGAAGCCATAAAGAACGGAATAATAGATAAGGCAAGGCGTGTTTCAGAAGACCTGTCGCTTCCATTCAAGCTGAGTGTAAGCGTGGGCTACGTCATCATCGATGCTGAGAATCAGCTCGGCAACGAGGAATACTTCCGTATGGCTGATGAAGCAATGTATGAGATGAAGCAGAAAGCCCATAGGGAGGAGTAAAGGCCGCAGGCGGTTTCACATCCGTTTATTTTATAATGTGACTTAAATTTTGAGTTGAAGCTCCGTTATAAAAAAAACGGAGTTTGAATGAAACATTTTTTAGCACATTTTGTTAGGGGACCTCCACGTATTCAATTGAAGAATTAATGTATTCAATTGATATGTAAGGAGGAGACAAATGATAGATTTTAATTCTTTAACTTTAAAGAATAATTATATATTTAATATAGTTATGCATAGACCTAATCTATGTAAGATGTGTCTTGAGAGAATACTTGATAAGAAAATAAAGGATATATCATATCCTGATTATGAGAAGACAATTGATATAGATATTGATGCTAAGAGCATCAGGCTGGATATTTACTGTGAAGATGAAGATACGATGTATAATGTTGAACTTCAGAATGGAGAGTATGATGCACTTCCACAAAGAAGCAGATATTATCAGAGTATGATGGATGTTGACGAGCTTGAAAAAGGCCGTGAATATTCGGAACTCAGAAACAGTATAGTTATATTTATATGTACATTTGATCCTCATAAAAAAGGAAGGCACCTTTATACTTTCGAGAATGTTTGTAGAGAAGATAAAGGACTAAAGCTTGGAGATGGAACCACAAAGATATTTTTAAATACTAAGGGTACGATGGATGATATTCCGAGGCCTTTGCAGAATTTCCTTTGCACTTATCAAGTATTATTTTGTTATGTCCCCATGGAATTCTAAAAATGCCCTCAACATATTCATCATTTAACCCTATAAACCGTAAAAGGAATAAGTCTTACCAAAAAGGGAATCTATCTTCTAAATAAGTTTAGACCTCTGGTGACGTAGTATCATCATGTATTAGATAAAGTTACAGAGCATTCCGAGAGTCAGCCCGTGAGTCGAGTAGACTAAGACCTCTCAATCTTAGCCCCTCACAGATCCGTACGTGCGGCTTTCCCGCATACGGCTCCTCATAGTAACATGCACTGCAGAGCCTTATGGCTCTGTTTGTGGAACATATATCAACGCTTTCTGCAGATATCACATCTGTACGGAAAAGTAAAGTAACCGAATGG
>ONEC01000161.1 GCA_900316715.1 uncultured Eubacteriales bacterium | reverse complement strand
TCGATGAATATATGCTCATGACCATTTATCATGATCTCCGTAATCTCATCGTCCTGCAGAAGATCCGACAGAACATCCATCCGCCTTATGGAATTAAATATCTCGGACTTAAGAGTGAGCTTCTCTTTGAGAGGTATATATTCCCCTGCCATCTCACGTATGATGCAGCGGTCTATAAGAGAGCTCACATCTTCGTCCCTTATCTCATCTGTCATGTCCAGCTCATGCATCACTCTGCTCCGGACCTTTTCTCTTACGCCGGCTATTCCTTCCATCGCACCAACTTCTCCCTGAAAAAAACTCTTCCCGATAATCTCTTTCTAAAAAACCTACCGCCTCGAACTGTTCACTATTGTCCTTACCGCCTCGAACTGTTCACTATCGCCCTGATCATCTCCGGAGAGTCCGGCTCTGTATTCGGCACTTCAATCTCTATCGCCCTCGCTATCTCTTCTCCAAGCCCCATACTTCTCACCATCTTTCTGAAGAGAGTAAGCTTCATATCCGACACACTGTCCGGAAGGGTCGGGATATAGAGAAGATCAAAATTCTTTAAAATCTCCAGATCCTCTATGGCAGCAGATCCTATGTCATAACATACCGTCGAAAACCTTCCGGAACCGGCCAGCTCCTGGTTCAGCCATTCGATATCGGAGGCCTGAACATCACGACTATCCATATATGTGCCCGAAGCATATAGGAAGCATAAGTCCCCTTTACGAATAACAGCTGATTCAAGTGCCCGTGTGATCTCCCCCGACCTCTGTTTCACAAGATAGAAAACATCCGTACAGGGTATCTCTCCGGCTCCGGAATAATTCTCCAGACCTATATACAGGCCTCCCCGGACTTCATCCATGGCAGCCAGTGCCATAGCAAGCCGGGTCTTACCGCACCTGCCGAGAGGAGAGTAAACTCCTATGAAGCGGCATCTTTTTCTGACGGATATCTCCGCCGGTGCCAGCAGCTTCTGCAGTTCACTGAAAATGATGGATACACTCTGATACTTGAAGATCACCCTGCTTTCTGAAACAGAGGTATCTTTGTAATCCGGATTATCTGATAGAAAAACCGACCTTACTCCCGGTTCCTCCTTCTCCTCTCCAAAGAGCACGATATCCAGATCATTCTTCTCAAGATATTTCCTCAGTGCATCCCTGTCCGAAAAAACGTAAGCTCTTATCTCGTCCCTTCCTTTGTGATTCAGACTGTCCATAAGAACCGTTGCATATTCAATATCTGTATCGCATATTCCAACGCTTCGAACTCTCACTGTTTCACCTCTCTTCTCGCTCGGTGAAGAGACTCTAGCACATCCCCGGAATTCCGTAATCCAAGAATGCGCAACATTTTCTGAATCAACATTTTGTTTCACGGGCTGCAACATTTTCTTTCATCCCTCCGGAAAATGTACAGCAATTTGTGCACAAAAAAAGCGGACCACAAATTGTCCGCGATTTTTTCCCTACATATTTCAGAGCATAAAAAAAAGGTGCTACAAACAGTAGCACCTTTTAGGTTTACATAACAGAATTATCATTTACATAACTAATATCTGAAAAGTCCTTTTTGTGGACTTTGACGAACGACTTTGTACATATTGCCGACTGCCGCCCGGCTTAAATGCTCTCCTTAAGCCTCGTCATTCTTTCCGATATACTTGTTAAGTGTATCTACAACCGTATTCAGATTATATGGCTTAGCGATATAATCATCTAACTGATTCTTCATAATTCTTTCTTTGTCTCCGAACATAGCTCTTGCTGTTACTGCTATGATAGGAAGATGTGCCTTATGCTTCTCAAGCTCGATCTTTCTGATCTCCTGAGTAGCGGCGATACCATCCATAACCGGCATCTGCACATCGAAGAGAGCTGCATCGTAGCTCTTCTCTTTATAAAGCTCAACTGCCTTCTCACCATTTTCAGCTATATCGTATGAGTAGCCTGCCATACCGAGAAGCTTTCCGATTACCTGCTGGTTAACCGGCTCATCCTCTGCTACGAGGATTCTTGCGCTCTTTCCGTTAGCTTTATCTATTGAATAAACTGCAGGATCCTTATTCTCGTCATCATCCTTGACTACCACATCTGCTCCCTTCACAACCTTGAGCGGAATTTCTGTGATAAATGTGGATCCGATTCCTTCCTTACTCTGTACTGTAATAGTACCGTTCATGAGTTCAACTATCTGCTTGGAGATAACAAGTCCGAGTCCTGAACCACCGTACTTACGCGTATCGGATGCATCAACCTGTGAGAATCTTATGAAAAGCTTGCTCATATCTGAATCCGAGATACCGATACCTGTATCGGCAACTGCCATACGGAGCTTTATCTGATCTACCTTATCATCGATAGCTGCTATCTTAACTCTTACACC
This sequence comes from uncultured Eubacteriales bacterium, assembly GCA_900316715.1. GTDB lineage: Bacteria > Bacillota > Clostridia > Lachnospirales > Lachnospiraceae > Eubacterium_Q. The sequence goes on along the minus strand of ONEC01000161.1, from coordinate 1,072 downwards.
ACCATCGGATGTAAACTTGATCGCATTTGACAGAAGACAGTTAAGTACCTGCTGTATACGCTGGCCATCTGCTCTGACAAGCTTTGGAATGTTATTTCCGAAGGAGAGGTCAAGGGCGATACCCTTGTTGGTTGCTGCAGGAACATGTGCTGCAACAGTTTCTTCGATAGCTGACTTAATATCTGTATTCTCTTCCTTGATCTTATACTTACCAGCTTCAAGCTTACTGATATCCAGGATATCATTGATAAGTCTGAGAAGATTATCTGCACAATTCTTTGCTGTTATAAGGTTATCACGGTAATCTGCCTGAAGGTCATCAGCCATAAGTGTAAGCTGAACCATACCGAGGATACCATTTATAGGAGTTCTGATCTCATGGCTCATGTTTGCAAGGAACTCGGCCTGAGTCTTATAAGCTGCATTTGCATCTTCAATAGCAGTTGAAAGCTTCTGCTCTGTCTTCTTCTGCTCTGTTACATCGATTACAACCATGTTGATGTGGTCTGATTCAGACTTGTACATAACTGTGTTGAAGACCTTATCAAGCTTCTCCATTGTTATCTCAACATCCATCAGGTCACCTTCCTTGGTACCTGAAGTGTTGTAAGCCTTGAACCATGCGTTGATGTCCTGAAGTACTTCGATACTGCTGTCACCCAGAACTCGTCCGATGTACTCTTCTCTATCAAGATTGAAGTAAGAACCAAATGTATTGTTGGCATCTACAACCTTGTATCCGACTGCATCGCCGGCTCCGTCTGTGATGATCTCTGCCTGAGCAAATCCGATAGGCAGATTCATAAAAAGCTTACGATATTTATCTGAAGCTTTCTTTTCGGAAGTACCTCCGCTGACAATCTGCGTCATAACCCAGATTATGATCAACGCCTGAACCGCTGCTATCACAATCTGAAGGATCATTTCACCTGACAGAACACCAACTACACCGAGCACAGCTACTACTATCGCCGTGAAGATTCCAAGCTGCTTGGAATTCATGCTCCTTAGTTTGTCCATAGTATAACCCCTCCAAAAATATCATATGATTTATTGTAATCTATTTCCCTTT
>ONEC01000163.1 GCA_900316715.1 uncultured Eubacteriales bacterium | reverse complement strand
TAATATGCCGGTAAAAAAAACTGCCCTTCAGACTGAAGGACAGTTTAATTTACTTAGTCTTCCCAAACATCTTCGTCCGGCTTATAACCCTTCTTTTCGAGTTTCTTCTCTATAATCTTTACAATAAATCCACTAAAGAGGCAAAGAGCTAAGATAAGCCATCCACCGATTATATTAGACGCAAGAGAATAACCGGAATCTCTTCCGTATATTCCAAGTGTCTTCTCATTTGTAAACAAGTCTATTATATTCCAGATAAAGAATCCTGCAAGTGTAATCGGTGCAAAGATCTTTATAGATGTCACAAACCACCATGCAGGCATCTTAAAGCTCTGTGTATTGCGGTTAACTTCCTTAAGTACCTTCTTAGGATCAAACAGCCATCCGATTGTTATAGCTTCAAGAATACCAACTAAGATAAGGCTGTATGCATTACACCATTTATCAACGATATCCAGCCATGCCAGTCCTCCTCCTGTTACGAACCAGAGAGAAAGGATACTTGCTATGATACAAAGTGCAAGAGTTGTCTTCTTGTGTGACAGATGGAACTTGTCAGAAACTGCAGTAGATACACCTTCAATGATTGAAAATGCACTATCGATTGCCAGTGTACACAGGCAGAAGTAGAAAACAAATGCGAATATTGCATTGGCCACACCACTGTTTGTTAAAAGTACAATTGACTGCGGATAAATGATAAATGCTGTAGCAATACCCGAAGATGACATATTATCTAACTGGCCTGTTCCGCTCATAGTTGTAAAAAGAACAATACCTGAAAGAACACTGATTGCAAAATCTGAGAACGCAATGATAACAGCATCCTTTGCGATGTTGCTGTCTTCCTTAAGGAAAGAACCGTAAGCAACCATGATAGCCATCATGATAGACAGTGAATAGAATACCTGTCCGATAGCATCAATCCAGATATCTGCTTTTGAAAGTGATGAGAAATCCGGAACAAAAAACTTTGTTAATCCTGCCATTGCTCCCGGCATCAGAATTCCCTTTACACAGAGAATAACGAGGCAGATGACCGGAAGGAATACTGTATACTTAACAACCTTACCAACAGTTCCAGCACCGTTACGGATGCAGGCATAGATAAGTATCCATGCTATAACAAGACATCCGAGAACAGGGAATGATATAGTACCATAACCGGATGTTGTACCTGTTGTCTTTATCATATCAGCCCATATTCCTGAAGCTGTTGCAGAATCACCTGTAAGGCTTGCAAACTTATAGCTTGCAAATGCCATCATGATAACCCATGCAAATACAACAGCATAGTAAACTGAGATAACAAATGCATTAGATACCGCAAACCAGCCTACAGGCTCGGTCGACTTCTTAATAGCTCTGAATGCACCCGGAACACCACGATGCATCTTACGTCCGATAGAAATCTCCATCATAAGAAATGGAATTCCGATAACAAGCATAGCCAGAAGATATACCATCAGGAAAGCTCCACCACCATGCTTTGCAGCAAGACCCGGAAAGCGCCATGCATTTCCCAAACCTACTGCAGATCCAATTGCTGCAAGAATAAACTGGGAACGTGATCCCCAGCTGTCACGTTTTTCTTTACTCATAATGACCCTCTTTCTATTATTTATTGCCGCCAAACACAACTACTAGTCTATCATAAAAACGAAATAAATCAAACTAATATAGCCTTTCCGGCAAAAGAATTTTTCTATGAATTTTCAAAAGCATAAAAGTTTTCTTTATATGTCTTTTAGTTATACATCATGATGCTTTATACTTTCTTACAGTTCCCGTAAGATGTGATATGTCAGCATACACAGGAACACCATTTTTATACTCCAGCTGAACTTCTCCACATACCAGTGGACGAACATACTCTATCATCTCTGAAGTAACATCATTTCCTGATGCCTTGATCCACTCGATCGGTACCTGCTTAACCTGATTAGCTATACCATCAAGCTGTGCTTTTTCAATCTTATATTCATAAGGCTCATTGGATGTACGGACTATAGTAGTCATATATCCTGTCTCACCCTTTACAGCATATTCAACAGCCTTCTCACCCAGAAGTTCTGACTCCTCAAGGTCAGCTGCTGAAGCCATATGAGCTGCACATCTCTGAAGAATATTGATCTCAACAGAGCGGCACTTTACACCTATTTCTTCTTTTACCAGATTTTCCAAAATCTTTCCGACACCGGATAACTGAGCATGACCGAACTTATCACATGCGGCCTTTGTTGCAGAAAGATATGTTCCTTTTTCATCCTGCAGACCCTCAGAAACGGCAACAACCACATTATCGGTAGTCTTCAGTACTTCCTTAACATCATTTATAAATCCTTCCGCACTGAAAGGAACTTCAGGAAGATATATAAGCTGTGGGATATTGCTGTATTCGTTTCTCGCAAGAGCCGCAGCAGCAGTAAGCCATCCCGCATTTCTTCCCATGATCTCTACTATTGTAACTGTTGGAGTTTTATATACAGATGTATCATGAGCAAACTCCAGCATCGATGCGACTATAAATTTTGCAGCCGAGCCGTAACCCGGTGTGTGATCTGTATTTACCAGATCGTTGTCTATAGTCTTCGGAACGCCCGCAAAGCGGATATCGCTCCCAATACTACTGCCATATTCGGCCAGCTTGGATATTGTATCCATAGAATCATTTCCACCAATGTAGAAAAATGCAGCTACCTCGTATCTCTTCAGAATCTCAAAAATCTTTTCATAGACTGATGGATCCTCATGCGCATCCGGCATCTTATACCTGCACGATCCCAGATAACTGGATGGTGTCGCATAGATACGACTTAATTCTTCATCACCTAACCCCTCAAGATGAATGAAGTCTTCCTTTAAAACCCCGCTTATTCCATAAAGTGAACCAAATACCTTATCATAGCCTCCACTGGATAATGCTCCTTTAATAACCCCGACAAGCGATGCATTGATTGCTGTCGTAGGTCCCCCGGACTGAGCAACTATGATATTTTTCATATGCAGCAGTATCTCCTTATGTAATTTATTTGTGTCCGATATTCCCTCATATACCCTCGCACACCCCGCTAATATATCATCTAACTATTCATCGGTCAATACACGGAAAAAGGCAGAGCGCTGTGCTATACACGGAAAAAGGCAGAGCGCTGTGCACGCCCTGCCCTTAACTTTATTAATCACGTTTCTTTTTCTTATAGATACATGCAGCTCCAGCCACAGATGACATCATAAGCATAACAATCAGCAGCATATTCATATCGTCTCCGGTTGCCACGTTCTTATCTGTCTTCTTGGTTTCTGTCTTACCGGCATCCGTTTTCTTTGTTTCCGTCTTAC
>ONEC01000165.1 GCA_900316715.1 uncultured Eubacteriales bacterium | reverse complement strand
ATTAATTTGTCTGACAATTAAATTTTATACCAGTTAACGAACGTTGTCAACGAGATATTTCAGATTTTTCTGTAAGTTTTCTCTATTCTTACTCTTCAAGAATTACAGCCGTTCATTACTCCTGCCCCATCTCTATCCTTCTTATCCTCTCCTCGGCAGCCTCTATCTCTTTCTCACTCTCGACCACGACTATCCTCGGATTATATCGTTCTTCCAGCTCCTTTCTCATCTGGTTGAATTCCTTATTGTTTCCTTCGTACATATACCTTCCGTCTTCCAGCTTCTCAGTGATGAAGATGTAATAAGGTATCATCTCGATAAGAGGGATTCCGCTTTTAGTAAAGTCATTGAATGTCGGGATATAGAAAGGAAGCCTTTTCTTCAGATTTATCTTTTCTGCATTCTTATAGGAATAAACTTCTCTGGCTTTATTCCTTAATACCTCTCTTTCTTTCCTTGTCATAATGACGTATTTATCATATTGCTTCACTCTTCAAGTCCTCCTTTTCCAGCCTTTTTCCCATTATATCTGCAATATACTCATATGTTAATATAGCCTCTGGTATAATTGTTGGATATTTTTTCAAAATAGAAAAAGTCCCCGAAAAAAGAAGACCGCCCACGAAGGGGCGGCTATGTCTATCCGAAGAACATGACATTCTGTTCTTTAAATCTACGTTTCACAACTGTCGGGTGTGATGCATTTATCTTCTTATAACACGGGCAGTCAGAGCCGTGGTCATTTATCATTCCGCAGGCCTGAAGGTGGGAATACACTGTGACGCTTCCGAGATACTTGAAGCCTCTCTTCTTCAGGTCTTTGCTTATCTCGTCTGAGAGACCGTTACTTGCCGGTATATATCCGTCACCGTGCTTATTGTAGAGTATGGTCTTACCATCAGAAAAAGCCCAGAGATACTTATCGAAGCTTCCAAACTCTTCCCTTATCTTCTTAAAACATCGGGCGTTATTGATCACTGCCTCTATCTTTCTTCTCGACTTTATCATGCCCTCGGTTCCAAGTATCCTCTCTATATCTTCCTCTGTATACTCGGCTATACGGTCATACTCGAAGTTATCAAAGCACTTTCTGAAAATCTCTCTTTTCTTCATCATCATCGTCCAGTTAAGCCCGCACTGCATGACTTCCATCATAAGGAATTCAAACTGTCCCCTGTCATCGTGCAGAGGGACACCCCATTCCTTGTCATGATAGTCAGTAAGAAGCTTTAAGTCCGTCCCCCAGTTACAATATGCCATTACTTCTCTCCTTTTCCCCAATGTCTGTTACTTCCGCTCACATTATTATTCAATGCTGCTATTTCTATATTTCTGGCTATGCATTCCATTATATCTTTCATATAGTCTTTGTAGTCTTTTCCGTAGTCTATAGTTATCTCCTCATCCGGACCATATCCGAATATGCTCGTATACTCTTCTATCAGCCTTTGAAGCTCTTCCGTGATCATTCCTTCGTACATATGTCACCTATATTTTAAGACGGCAGAGAGTCTAACCCTCTGCCGCCCTGGGCATTACTTATTTCTCTTCTTTTTTCCCACTGTGAGCACTGCCAAGCCTGACATCGATAAGAGCATCAATGCTATCCAGAGATTCATATCATCCCCTGTTGCTGCATTTGTATCTTTCTTCTTTTCTGCAGGCTTCTTAGCTGCTTCGGTTGTAGCTTCTGTCGTTGCTTCCGTAGTTGTCTCGGTCGTGCTTTCTGTTGTCTTTTCTTTTACTGTAAGGGTTGTTGTTGCAACACCGTCATCGAAGATCACCTTTATGGTATATACTCCCGGCTTAAGCTTCTTTATCACTGAGCCCTTGATCTTAACGATTGTGCTTCCGTATTCAACCAGATAGTCTTTATCCTTTTCAAGGATTACTCCGCCGAACTCTACATCCCTATGATGATCCTTGCAGTGTTCATCATCTATGGTTCTCTTTACGACGATCTCCTGCTCTGTCTCATCTCCTTCTGTTACAGTGCTGTCTGCACCCTTAACGAAATAGTATTCAGGTTTTACAACTTCTATCTTTTCAGCATAAGTATAGGTGTATACCACATCCAGTGTTACCTCTTTATCAGTATCCGGTACGGCATCCCATTCACCTTCTGTGTAGCCATCGCCCTGCTTATCACCAACAGCTGGTATTTGGTCAGCTGAGAGCTTCAGGATATCACCTTCATAGCCATTAAGAGTAACTATTCTATCTTCCGATGTTCCGTCACTCCATGTACCGTTCTTTACCTTAAAGGTAACTGTCTTTGATATCTTATCCTTTTCCTTATATGTATAAGTATAAGTCGTATCTCCTGTGAGAGCATTCTCAGCACTGAAAGCTGTATCCCACTGTCCTGCCTTATATGTATCTGCAGGTTTTTCTCCTGCTGATGGGATATCATCAGATGTAAACTTCAGAGCATCACCCTCATATCCGCTGAGTGTAAGAATAATATCATCTGTTGTTCCATCATTCCATGTACCATTCTCTACCTTGAATGTTGCTGTATAAGTTACAGTATCTTTCTTAGCATAGCTGTATGTATAAGTCACATCTGCTGTCAGCTCTGTATCAGCATCAGGAACTGTATCCCATCCGCCTGCCTTATAGGTATCTTCAGGCTTTTCTCCTGCTAATGGAATATCTTCTTCAGCAAGTGTAAGAGTATCACCTTCATATCCATTAAGTGTAACCACCTTATCGAGAGCTGTTCCGTCATTCCATGAGCCGTTAACTACCTTGAATGTAACTTTTACAGATATGGCATCCTTATCGATATAGCTGTATGTACATGTGATGTCATCCGTAATGGCTGTCTCTGTATCAGGCACTGTATCCCAGCTGCCTTCTTTCTTATTCTCTCCAGGCATGCCACCAACTGCCGGAATCTGACTGTCAGCCAGCTTAAGCGTTTCATCCTCATATCCGCTGAGAGTTACAGTAATATCATCCGTAGTTCCGTCATTCCATGAACCATTTACAACCTTGAATGTTACAGTATGTGATACTATGCTCTTCTCAGCATATGTATAAGTGTATTCCGTATCTGCTGTTATCTCCGCATCGGTGCTCGGTACAGTATTCCATGAACCCTTCTTATAATTGGTTTCAGGTTTATCACCTACTGTTGGTATATCATCAGCTGAAAGCTTTAATGTATCGCCTTCAAAACCGGAAAGAGTGACAGTCTTTTCTCCTGTTGCTTCATCATTCCACGAACCGTTCACT
>ONEC01000166.1 GCA_900316715.1 uncultured Eubacteriales bacterium | reverse complement strand
AATGCACTTAACTTCTCACTGGAGTTCAGTGGTGGTACATCAACTACTGTAACATTTAATGAGCAGTATGATCTTGCAAGAGCTGAGAGTGAGATTATCCCTGTTCTCGAAGAAGCAACAGAAATCGCTCCTGGTTCAGCACAGATCCAGATTATAGATAATTCAAATCAGATTGTATTCAAGACTGCAACACTTGATAACTCAAAGCGTGAAGCTCTCGCAAATGCACTTAAAGAGAACTTCGAAATTGCAGATGGTGCGATCGAAACAGATACGATCAGTAATACGATCAGTAACGAAACTCAGAGAGATGCTGTTCTTGCGGTTATCATCGCATCTATCCTGATGCTTATCTACATCGCATTCAGATTCTCTGATGTACGTTTTGGTGTAAGTGCGGTTATCGCTCTTATCCATGACGTAATGTTTGTATTCTTTGCTTATTCAGTTGCATACCTGTCAGTTGGTGGAACATTCATCGCATGTATGCTGACTATAGTTGGTTACTCAATCAACTCTACGATCATTATCTTCGACCGTATCAGAGAGAATCTGCACGTTATGAATATTAAGCGTGACGGTTACGATAAGATTGTTGATAGAAGTATCTCTCAGACTCTCTGGAGAAATGTGTACACAAACCTTACAACATTCGTAATGGTTCTTATGCTTTACATCCTGGGTGTTGCTTCACTTAAGGAGTTTACATTAGCACTCATGGTTGGTATCATAGCAGGTACATATTCTTCTATATGCATTACAGGACCACTTTGGCTCACACTTCGTAAGCATATTGGTAGTGGAGAAGAGGCTGCTGAGAAGGCAGAGTAATTGTTTCAAATTTAAGAGGGTGCGGGTTTTATCCTGCACCCTTGTTTATTTTAAGATGTAAGAATCAGGGTAAAGTTTAAACCCTTACGGGAGTATATATGGACGCGGATTGGAGAATATATTCGAAAAGAGCTGATTTCGATGCAATCGGAAACAGATTTAATATAGACCCGGTGGTGGCGCGTGTTATCAGAAACAGAGATGTTATCAGCGAGGATGAGGTTGAAAGATTCCTGTATGGAACGCTGGATTCACTGTACCCGGGAAGTCTCATGAAGGACATGGATAAGGGCGTCGGTATATTGTCCCGAAAGATTGATGAGGGAGTAAAAATCCGTGTTGTAGGTGACTATGATGTGGATGGTGTTACAGCAACTTACATCCTGTATGATGCCCTGAAGAATCTGGGCGCGGATGTGTCCTACGATATTCCTCATAGAATAACGGATGGTTATGGTATAAATGTCAGGATGATCGAGAAGGCTCATGCTGATGGAGTTGATACCGTGATCACATGTGATAATGGAATCGCTGCATTTGATGCTCTGGAACGTGGTAAGGAGCTGGGACTTACAATAGTTGTTACTGATCACCATGAGATTCAGGAGAAACTCCCGATGGCAGATGCTGTAATTGATCAGCATCAGGAGGGAGATGAATATCCTTATAAGGAAATATGTGGCGCCGTAGTAGCGCTTAAATTTATCAGGTGCTTATATAAGTCTCGAGGTATGGAGCTTTCAGACAGAAAGTATCTGGACTTTGCAGCGCTTGCAACAGTATGCGATGTTATGCCGCTTCTGGATGAAAACAGAGTTATCGTTCGTGAAGGCATGAAGCAGATAGCAAATACTGACTGTGTTGGTCTTCGTGCACTCGTTAATGAGTGCGGACTCAGTGGTTCGGCAATATCTGCATATCATCTCGGCTTTATGCTGGGACCATGTATCAATACCTGTGGAAGAATCGGCGCGGCAACTGATGCGCTGGAGCTTTTTGTCAGTGATGATGCGGAGTGGTGCAGAAAGCGTGCAGTAGAGATCAAGCAGAATAATGATGAGAGAAAGAGAATCACTGAAGAAGGAACAGCTCTTGCCATCGAAGAAACGGAGAAGGCAGGAAGAGATAGTGATCAGGTTATAGTTACATATCTGAACGGTGTTCATGAGAGTCTGGCCGGTATCATAGCCGGAAAGCTGAAGGAGCATTTCTACAGACCGACTATTGTCTTTACTGATTCAGCGGAATCGGAGCTTTATAAGGGTTCGGGAAGATCTATAGATGCCTATAATCTTTTCCAGGAACTGACTGCAGTTCAGGATATCCTCTACAAGTTCGGCGGACATAAGCTTGCTGCCGGAGTTACCATTGAGAAGAAGAATCTGGAAGCTTTAAGAGAACAGCTTAATGCAAATGCACATATGACTGAGCAGGAGCTGATTCCCAAACTTATGATAGATGTTCCTATGCCACTAAGATATGTCAGCATGGACCTTATACGTCAGCTGGACAGTCTGGAGCCTTTTGGTACGGGCAATCCGAGACCACTTTTTGCTGAGGCAGGACTGTCACTTCTGGGTATGGAAATCTTTGGAAAGAGAAGCAATGCCATGAAGCTCAGGGTTAAAGATTCGAGGGGCGGTACATTTATCCTTATGAGTTTTGATCCGGATGGCATAGTCTCTGATATAAAGCAGTGGTTTACAGACGAAGTTTGTGATAAAATATTGAGAGGTATTGATACAGGCGTGAAGATAGATGTAGCTTATCAGCCACAGATCAATACATATAATGGAATGAGCAGCATACAGTTTATGCTGAGAAATATGAGGCCGAACGCGGCTGAATAGATGAAGGAGGAGTTACTGATGGCTAGTATTGAGGATTATATTATCACTATTCCTGATTTCCCTGAACCGGGGATTATGTTCAGAGATATCACAGGAGTTCTTGACAGTGGCGAAGGTCTTCAGCTTTCAATAGACGAGCTGTACAAACTGATCGCTGATGTTGATTTTGATGTTATCGCGGGTGCTGAAGCAAGAGGATTTATCTTCGGTATGCCGCTTGCATATAAGGCATGCAAGCCATTTATTCCTGTAAGAAAGAAGGGCAAGCTGCCTAGAGAAACATATGAGCAGACCTATGATCTTGAGTATGGTACTGCTACAATCGAGATCCATAAGGATTCTATCAAGCCGGGTCAGAAGGTTGTACTTGTAGATGACCTTATCGCAACCGGTGGAACAATCGAAGCTGCTGCAAAGCTTATTGAGAAGTGCGGCGGAGAGGTTGTTAAGATTATATTCCTGATGGAACTTGAGGGACTTGAGGGACGCAAGAAGCTGGCGAAGTACAATGTGGAGTCAGTTGTAAAATATCCGGGGAAGTAAGACCGCGGGATTGCCTGAGCGAAGCGAAGGAGCGCCCCGTGGTTGTGCTCGGCTCACGAAGTGATGGCGAGCACCCTGAAGCAGCACGATTACTCGCCGAAGGCGAGGAATCCGGGACATGCTTCGAAGAAGCATGGAACGACATCAAGACCACGGATTAAGTATTATTATGAAAGGAGGAAGATATGGCAGATCCTATCAGAGAGATAATCAGTAATTCGGCCAGAAGTATTGATCTGGCGACACCGGATGATTTTACTACGCCGGATGAAATATATCAGGTTCTTATCGACAAGATGAA
>ONEC01000167.1 GCA_900316715.1 uncultured Eubacteriales bacterium | reverse complement strand
TGAGAGCCCGTTAAGATTCTTGCTGCTGATACGATAACGTCCTACCAGAACCGACTTTCTCATATCCGCATCTATAAAAAGAACTTTTTTCCCCGATTCGGCAAAAGAGCGGGCTACATTAATTGCTACGGATGTCTTTCCTTCATTCGGTATACAGCTTGTGATTCCGATTACCTTTACATCCTTCCCGCAGAACTCAATATTCGTTCTGAGACTCTTATAGGCCTCTGCCGAAGAGTAATCAAGTTTACTCAATTTTCCTATATTTAATACCTGCATAGTGTTCCCTCTTACTTTATCTTCCTCAATAAAAATACATATCTACTTCTTTTTCTTACGCTTTTTCTTGGTCGTATCCACATTATCATCATATGGTATCTGTCCAAGCACGCTGAGTCCGAGAAATCTTTCGACGTCATCTGAAGTTTTAATAGTATCATCCATAACGCGAATCAGTATTACGATAGCTGAAGCCAATATAAATCCAAGTAAGAATCCCAAGACTATACTTTTCTTAGTATTAGGGCTCTTGGCTCCCTCAGGAAGATTCGCATAGTCAACTATATTTACGGCTTCTATATCCATAACATTGTAGATATGTTCTGATGCTGCTACTCTCACCGCATTTGCTATATCCTGCGCTCTTGTAGGATTAGTATCTGTTACCGATATGGCTATAATACGAGTATCTGTCTGAACATCCACAGATATCATCCTCGCCAGATCATCCGGAGTTATAGCCTTCATATCTTCATATGTATTCTGAAGGTCAAGCTGAGCTATAACCTTTGATGTTACTGTACGGCTTGTTACAAGTGCCGCATAATCCTTTGAAAGCTGTGAACCTGTCTGAAGATCTGAGTATGTAAGCGTTGCCTCATTCTGCTTATTTATCGCATATATCTTTGTTGTTGATACATACTTCTTCGGAAGTACCAAAGTGCATAGCAGAAAGGCACATAATGCACCTATACATGCAGTCAGAATAATGCTCCATATATTTGATAAAAGTCCCATGAACAGGTCTCTTAAATCTATCTCTATCTCTCTTTCTTCCACGGCTTACTCCTCAATATATATATTCTTTATAACAGCTCTCGGATTATCGATGAGCATTTGTTTCGTATACTCCTGTCCGAACTTCTTCTCCAGATATTCGGAACATTTTTTTATAAATGGCTGACGGGTGTTATCTCTGTGCGCATCTGTCGCTACGAAATCAACCTCGCCTTTCTTAAGCAGTCCTTTTATGAATTTCTTCTCCAGGCGGCTCCGCTCTCCCATTATTCCGGAAGCGTTAACCTGTATGAAGGCTCCCAACTCTTTCAACTCTTCAATATATACCGGCTTCTTCAGCAGACATTCATATCTTTCTACATGTGCGATTATTGGGTAATAACCACTTTGCTGAACATCCATCACTGCGTGCTGTATATCCCTATACTCTGTCGATGGCATAAACTCTATAAGAACATACTTGCTGTCCGCCATCGTAAGAGCCCTGCCTTCTTCAATGTCCTTTAACGCATCTTCGAAGTAATATATCTCATTTCCGAGATATAACTCCATATCCGGATACTTCTCGGCACAGTACTTCCGAATCTCTTCATATCTTTCACGAAGTGTACTTACTTCGTTCTTCCATCTGTATGGGTTATGATGCGGTGTTAAGATTATCCCTCTGGTTCCTTCATTATATGCTATTTCCAGCATAGCTTTCGTCATCTCGAAGGTCTTCGAACCGTCATCAACACCGTATAATATATGATTATGAATATCAAACATTCCGGTCATGTGTGGAATACTCCTTACTGGCCTAATGTATCCGCTATTAACTGTTTTGCTTCATTAACAGTATCTTCATTAGGTACCATTACATATGCATAGAAACCCGGCATAGAAAACGTAGTATTGCTCGCATCATATCCGGTTACTGTATATGTATCCACGCTCCATGTAAGATTGTTCTCCAACTGATAACGTACGATAGAATACATCGTGTCTGTAGGCATATCGGTCTGGAAGCTGTCTGATATAGCAGCTAATATACTGTCAAAGTTTGAGAGCATCTCCTTGGATGAAAGCTTCTGTATAACGCCCTTTATAACTTCCATCTGATTCTTGCCACGCTGGACATCCCCAATATTAAAAGCATATCTTTCACGTGCAAATCCTAATGCCTGTTCACCATTTACATGATTTATACCTTTGTGAAAGGTATATAGTTTATTATGTGTTGTAAAGTCATAATCCGAATTTACATCTATTCCGCCAAGTTCATCTATAATCTTGATGAAGCTTGTAAAGTTCATTCTGAGATAGTAATCTATCTGAATTCCGTAGAGATCTCCTACTGCTCCCTCCGAAACCTCTATTCCATATATACCAGCATGTGTCAGCTTGTCTCTTGATCCGTTGCTGATTGGAAGCGGTACATAGTAATCTCTCGGTGTATTTATAAGCTGAATCTTACCTGTATTTGTATTTACTACTGCCAGGATATTTACATCACTGCGGCTTCTTGTGTTAACGCTGCCGAATGTATCTATTCCGCTTATATATACTGTGAAGCAGTCTGATCCTGAGGAAAGCTTGAATGGTTCCTCTGTAGTTGCTTCTTCGGTATTCTCTGCCTTTGCATCACTGTTTGTTGCTGTCGGCACAGCATCCGAAGCGTCGTACTTTGCTTCTGTTTCAACCTGAAGGGTATCAAGGACTCTTACCTTTTCTGAGAAGTCTTCATAACCTTCGATCTCACTGATTATATCTATATAGGTTGCATTTAAGATGATTGCTTCTTCGTCGCTCTTAAGGAGTGAATCTGCGAGGAAGATAGGATTGGCATAACCCGTGAAGTCAACATCCGATGTAAGATTGGCCGAGAGCTCTGTCTTCATATCCTCAGATGCCGCATCCTGATCATAGTAGCCCACTTTGTAGCCCGATATATCGGTTACTGTCTGAGCTTTATCGTCTTTCAGCACAACAACTGACATCTCAACTACTTCGAGTCTTGAGTCAGTACTTATATTGTTTAACGTTTTATCCAGTTTGGTTATAGTAAGGAATCCATATGCCACAGCGCCTGTGACCAAAAGTGATAATATAGACATAACAATAGCAACAGCCTTTTTGCGGGATGTTGCTATTA
>ONEC01000169.1 GCA_900316715.1 uncultured Eubacteriales bacterium | reverse complement strand
AGCTTACGATTGATAATTATAACGCAGCAGGAAGCCTTGCTGCACCGACCAGAAAGAATGCAGGAAAAACAACAGTTTACTATGTTGTCTTGGCTGGAAATTATAATCCGGATCCTGTTAGAGGAAGTAAGGATATTACGATCGCTCCTAAGGCTGCAACTGTCACGGCAGATGATAAGTCTAAGGTTTATGGCGAGGATGACGTGGATCTTACCGCAGTTGTTTCAGGAACAGTCGGTGAAGAGAAACCTGACTACACATTATCAAGAGAAGCCGGCGAGAAAGCTGGGGAATACACAATAACGGTTACAGCTGGTGATAATCCTAATTATGAGGTAAGTACGGTAAATGGTATATTTACTATTGAAAGAGCAGATATAACCGTGACAGCTGATAATAAGTCAAAAGTTTATGGTAATGCTGATCCTGAGCTTACAGCTACAGTCACAGGATTAAAGAGAAATGATGATGAGACTGTGATAGATTACACATTATCACGAACTGTCGGAGAGAAGGCAGGCACCTATGACATTACTGCTGTTGGAGATTCTGTTCAGGATAACTACAATGTGCAGTATGAGAGTGGTTTATTCACTATCACTGAAAAGATAGAAACTGCTCCGGATATAAAGGTAGCAGTTGGTGATTATACCTATGATGGTTTAGAAAAGCTTCCGGAGGTTTCTGTATATGATGGAGACACATTGATTCCAGCTGATGAATATACAGTCAGCTACTCAGATAATACGGGAGCAGGAACTGCAACGATAACGATCACAGATAAAGAAGGTGGAAACTATACAGTAAACGGAGAGACAACATTCATTATTAATAAGGCTGATCAAGACGCACCGGAAGAGAAAGCTATATCAGTAAAGAATGCTACCGATGGTACTTCAAATGACGGCATAATTGAGGGCGTAAATGATTCTATGGAGTACAGCACTGACGGCGGTAAGAGCTGGAAATCTGTTGAAGAAGGAAAGACCTCTATAGATGGGCTTGGAGCCGGAGAAGTATTGATAAGACTTAAGGCGGACAAGAACCATAATTCAGGAGCTGCCATTACAGTAACTATACCTGCTCAGGGAGATGTAGAGGTTTACTTAAGAAAGATCGGGGATGCACCTACTATAACAGTAAGAAATTCAAAGGCTGAACTTGCTGGCAAATTATTAAGTGATACTGAAAAGGAAAGCATAAAAGATGGAGAAGATGTAGATATTTATCTCACAGAAGAAGATATAACAGATTCAATATCTGATGTTGATAGAAAACTGATTGAGAGTGCACTTAATGATGGAGAAGCTATAGGTCTGTATCTTGATGTAAATCTATACAAGAAGGTAGGAAATGCTGAACCTGTCCAGATAACTGATACAAATGGTTATAGTATAAGGCTTGGTATAAATCTTCCTGATATACTTGTGAATAAAGATAGTAAAGTAAGCCGAAGCTTCAGAGTACTCAGACTTCATGATAGTAGTGTAAAGGAAGTGCCATCTCAATATAATGGTGATGAAAAGAGAATAGATACTGAATCAGATAGATTCTCAATATTCGCTATTGTATATAAAGATGTAACAGAAGAGAAGACTACGACCGAAGATACGGAAAAAGAGAAAACAACAACTGAGGAGTCGGGGAAGAATTCTACTGAAAAGCCGAATAAAGAGGAGACTACAACTGAGAAAAAAACTACTCCTTCAAAGGTTGAACCTTATGCAAAACAGAATGATGGAACCAATAATGCTAATACTGGAGACGGTACACCAATAGCTGTTATTATTCTTATCATGATGTTAAGTTTGGGAATATGTGTAGCTATAATATGCAAGAAGAAAAACCATGTTGAATAAGGTAGAATCCTTTGTATAAAGAATTTGTTTTATAACCTAACGGTGTCTGGTAATTCCAAGGATTTGGATTATCAGACATCGTTTTTATGAAGGATCATTGACACCATCATCAGGAGAGACAGCTAAATCTTTAATGTAACTTTAACGAAAGGAACCATTTATGGTCGAAAAAATAAGGTTCTGGCTATATAGAAAGGAAATTCAGACTTATTGATGAAATAGCAAAATGGGAAAAAATTGTATTTTTGATGAAGCATTGTGCGAATTTATAAGTGAGAAGTATAGGAAATATATAAATCATGAGTAGCAAAAAAAGAAATGCATAGTTGATTGAAACGATAACAAGTATATCATATAATTTAATCATATAGAAATATATGAATACTTGTGTTTTATTGAGGATGACAAATATAATGAATGTATTAGAAGCAATTAGTAAACGACATAGTTACAGAGGAAAATTCAAACCGGATTCGATTCCAAGGGAGGCACTTATTAAGATTGTTCAGGCGGGACTGGATGCACCTTCCGGTTGTAATAAGCAGACAACGAGTTTTATCGCAATTGATGATCCTGATGTTTTACAAAGTATACATGCGGTGATTGATCCACCTATTGGAGAGACAGCACCTGCGGCAATATGCGTGCTTACACAAAGGATAAACGCATATCGTGACAGATGCTTTGCTGTGCAGGATTACGCCGCAGCCATCGAAAACATGCTGCTGGCGATCACCGCGCTGGGGTATCAAAGCTGTTGGTATGAGGGCCATATCACCGACACGGACAGGATCGGGGACAAAATAGCACGTATCCTGGGTGTGCCGGAGGATTACGAACTGGTGTGCATCCTGCCTGTGGGCGTGGCGGAGGATGAGCCGAAGCCGCCCAAGAAAAAAACGTTTGAGGAACGCGCTTGGTTCAATGGGTTCCGAAAGGAAAACTAAGATGAAGCGTTTCGATTTGCAGCCTGGTTTTGTGTTCAGCCCCCAGCCTATGTATATGATCGGCACCAATAACGAGGACGGCACGCCTAACTTCTGCATCATTACCTGGCTGGGCTTTTCCGCGGACGGCGGCCCCTGCCTGATGATGACCATCGGCGGCAGTAAGCTGACGAAAACCAATATCCTGCGGGAGGGCTGCTTCTCCGCGAATATGATCACGGAGGACAATATCTGGCTGGCGGATTACTTTGGCACCACCAGGGGCGAAAACGGCCCGAAGCGGGACGTCGC
>ONEC01000175.1 GCA_900316715.1 uncultured Eubacteriales bacterium | reverse complement strand
GATAATTCTTTGCGGTCAGGACCTCAAATCCCTCTGTTTCGAGCGTATATGTCAGGCCCTTTAATATCATTTCATTATCTTCTACCAGTAAGACCTTTATCTTCATCTTGTTGTCCTTTCGGAATTAATATGTCTGCTTTCTTATGGTTTCTATAATGTTCTGCTTGTTAATCTTACCAATAGAAAACTTCATTGTAAAGCCTACTATGATCGCAACAAAAGCTATGGATATGATAATAGGAATAACCGGTATCGAATATCCGAAATCAAATGCTGATTTTAATGAAGCGTATATCAGTCTTGACAGCACAAGTCCGATTGGAACTCCAAGGAGCAGAGACTTTGCGCCGTACATTAAACTTTCAAGTCTTATCATATGATCAAACTCCTTCTTTGTCATTCCTATGGATCTCAGCATGGCAAACTCACGGCTTCTGAGATTCATATTGGTTGTTATAGTGTTAAATACATTTGTTACTCCGATAAGAGAGATAACTGTTATAAATCCGTACAGGAATATTTCAATTACCATAAGAAGATTGCGGCTGTTTTCCATATCCTCTGCCTCATTAAGAACTATACTTCCGCCGTAATCGGGATTATTCCTTATAATATCCGTTATATCATCCTCAACTTCATCCGGCTTCTCTGTCTTAATATACATATGTGACATTCTTCGTTCGGCAGTACAGTTTTTAAAGTAATCCTCACTGACAAAGAGATATCCGCCGTCCGTATATGTTTTTCTGTAGCCTACGGGCCTGTTGTCCGTAACCTTGGATATCTTGACAGAATAATTGTCAAACTCCGGATTCTCGGCTTCAGCATCACTCAGGCATACGGCCACATCAAGACTATCACCTTCTTTAATCGTGTAGAACCTGTCCACAACATTTGCACCATCCTCATCACGCTTTACGGTGTCATCTTCAAGAATAGCAACCTTTGAGTAGTCGCTGCCTGTTACACCGCACTCCTTGGCAAATGCCTTAAACTTTTCCGGCTCCATCTCAACTATCATAAGAGGCAGCTCTTTATGCCCGTCGGCAGTTTTTATACCTGCCCATTCATTTTTTATATAATCCTTTCCGTAATCTGTTCCGTACTTTTCAACGTTTACGCCGGCTATCATATAACTTGTATGGAAACCTGCATCTATACCATCAAGTTTATCGATTTCCGAGTATAATCCCTGTATTTCCTCTTTTTCCATTTCTCCGTAATATACTTCGAGATCATAACCAAAATCCGCGAACTGAAGTACGATAACTTTCTTCGCCTGATTCAAAAATGTTGAAAGACTTATAAATACAGCTATCGCCAATACCAGAGATATGATCGTGGTTCTGTACTGTCTCCGGTTTCTCTTAAGATTCTTGGATGAGATCACTCCGCCGATTCCGAAGAGCTTCCTTGTAAGTCTGCTTGTCTTAAGTTTTTTACGGCTAAGCTTTATCTCTCCGTTTCCTCTTATGGATTCGATAGGCGATACCTTCATCGCTCTATGCGCCGGAATTATACAAGACAGATATGATGTAACTCCGCCAAAAAATGCAGCTGCGAAGAATATCCAGATCGGCATATAAAAGCTTATGCTCATATTGAGTGCTTCACCTAAAAGGAAAGTAATGATCACACATAGTATTTCAACTACTACTGTTCCGAGTATCAGACCTAAAACTATGCCTATTCCCCCTATGAAAGCACCTTCTCTGAGAACTGTCTTCTTAATCTGCTTTTTCGTAGCCCCGACTGATGCAAGCATTCCGTACTGGATCTTCTTCTCTGATACGGATATACTGAAACTGTTTCCTATTACAAAAGCACTTGTCGCAATTATTATCAGTACTACAACTGCTGCCATAAAGTAAATTGCCAGAAGAATATCATCACCCACTCCTCCGTACAGTCTGCAAAGCTCATTAGTCTCAAAGCTTCCTTTATATCCCTGATCGGAATTAATAAGCGTATTGTAGATACCATCAGCATATTCACCGGCGTTCTTAGGTGAATCGAAACTCACATATACCTTCGCTTTACTGCTCTCTCCAAGCTCGGAAAGCTTTGTGATTCCCGAAAATCCCGGACTGAAAGATTCCTCGACTGCAAGCGGAGGTCTCTCAATGATTCCGACTACCGTATATACCTTTTCCGTACGAATATCCAGATGCTCCTTCTCGGCTGCAAGCGTATCAGCTCCGGAACGTCCCTCTTCCTTCCAGTTCTTTATAATACGTTCGGCTTCGTCTTCCGAAATGTAATATAAAATTTCATCTTCTACCGGCTGTCCGTTCCATATTCTGTCACCAAGCTTCAGTTGAAGCGTGTCACCTATTTTAATCTGCGCTCCGCCTCTGGTTAAAGCATGTTCTGCTATAACTATTTCTTTATCATTATTCGGAAGTCTTCCTTCCTTAAGATTAATTGCCACATCCTTCAGGGCTGTATCATCAAATGCAGTAACCCTTATATATTTCTTATAAGCATATCCGCTGTCTTCCAGCTCGGAATAACCCAAATCCTCCGTAATGCCTACACGCTCTACATGAGCATTATCTTTTACAAGTCCTATATCACTGATCGGTACTCCTTTGATAACCGCATGATATGAACCTTCTGTATTTATGTAAAATTTTATCATCGAACCATACAGCGTTGATGCCATACCTATCACGGCAGTAATAAGTGCCGTAGAAAGAAGGACCGCTATTATGGTCACTATAGTTCTTCTTTTGTTTTCTTTTAGATTCTTTGAAGTGAATCTGCTGATTACATCCATTTTATTATCCTTTCAAGCAACCTGTATTATGTCTTACTTATCACTGAGTATCTTACCATCCTGTATGGTTATTACTCTGTCTGCCTGCTTAGCTATCTCAAGATCATGTGTGATGATTATTATGGTCTG
>ONEC01000186.1 GCA_900316715.1 uncultured Eubacteriales bacterium | reverse complement strand
CGATAGGCGTTGAGCCTATTCAATTAAAACTGTTTATGTAAGGGGAGAAGAGAATGAATAGTTTCAGAATTCCATATCACTTAATAGTAGATGAAGGTATCTTCACAAGAATTCCGGATGTTATGTCGGATGTTATCCCGGGAATTGCTGATCTTAAGGCGATCATAGTAACAGAAGAGAATCTTAAGGGGATATTCGGAGAGATATTAGATGGGATAGCAGAAGACTTTCCGAAGTCAGAGCTTTATCTTATCCAGGCGGCAAGCTATGACAATGCTGTTGCACTTGCTAAGTATATCACTATGAATGATATCAAGCTGGTTATCGGCTTTGGTGGAGGTACAGTTCTTGACCTTGCGAAGTTCGCCGCATTTGTAAGTAAGTCAACTCTTATATCACTTCCGACGACTCTCAGTAACGACAGCCTGGCTTCACCGGTGGCTGTTCTTGGAACAGAAGGACTTGCCAGAAAAACATTTAAGTGTACTATTCCGGATGCAATCTTAGTTGATGCAAACATCATAATGTCTGCACCTGAGCGACAGCTTCTCTCCGGTATCGGTGATACTATTAGTAAGTACACAGCTCTTAATGACTGGAAGATTGCTTATCTTGCAGGACAGGAGTATGTGGATGACTTTGCATATATGATCTCAAAGATGGCATTTAACTCCATCTGCTATAACGACATGAAGGAACTGAAGTCAAAGGACTTTATCAAGCGTCTTACTCAGGCACTTGTTATGGGCGGACTTGCTATGGAGATAGCAGGTTCATCAAGACCTTCATCAGGATCTGAACATCTGTTCTGCCATGCACTTGAAGAGAATTTCTCAGACAAGGTTAATGTGCCTCACGGAATCGCTGTTGCCATGGGAAGCTACGGCGCATGTATCTTCCAGGGCAGAAATATCGGCAAGATCACGAAAATACTTCATGAATATAACCTCCCGGTCAGACCATCGAACTGGAAGATAACAAAAGAAATCTTCATTCAGGCCTGGCAGCAGGCGGCAGCAACCAGAGCCGACAGATATACGATCCTTAATGAGACGAATCTTGATGACGAGACTCTCGGACGTCTTTACGACGATATGGAAGAGGAGTTCTCCAAATAAACACTTTAAATTCTATTATTGATGTGATACAATGTTTGAGTTATGGTTAGAAGTGCCTCTATAGGGCATTTTTGCCGTACAGAACTAAGAACAAAAGAGGTTTAACATTATGAAAAAGGCAAAGAGAAATGCTGCTTTCTACCTGCTTCTTTTCCTGCTTGTTGCAGCAGGTGCAGTGTATGCAATACTGTATGGAATAGGTAAAGAAAGAACTGGACGTGCGCAGGATATTCCACTCGGACTTGATCTTCAGGGTGGTGTCAGCGTAACTTATCAGATTGAGGAGAAGGATGCAACTGATGCAGAGATAGCTACAACTATCGAGAAGCTGCAGAAGAGAGTTGATACCTACAGTCCTGACGGAGAGGTTTATAAGGCCGGCTCTAACAGAATCACTGTAGAGATTCCTCTTGACACAAGTAAGTATGACCCAAATGCAATCCTTGATTCGCTTGGACGCCCGGGAAAACTTGAGTTCCTTGATTCTACAAATATGGCTCTCAAGCAGCAGGGACAGGAATATGTGGCAGCTCTTACCGGTTCAGATGTTAAGGAAGCTCAGGCAGGCAGATATACAGATAACACAACCGGTATGGACGAGTACATAGTATCACTTCAGTTTAATGATGAGGGTGCTAAGAAGTTCTCAGATGTTACAGGCGCAAATGTGGGTAACATCGTATATATCGTTTATGATGATCAGATTGTAAGCTCACCGGTTGTTAATTCACAGATTTCCGGTGGTTCAGCTCAGATTGAAGGTACTTTCACATATGAAGAAGCTGATGATCTCGCAAGTACTATCAAGATCGGTGCTCTTCCACTTACACTTACAGAGCTGTCTTCACAGGTTGTAGGTGCAAAGCTTGGTTCAGACGCACTTCGTACATCACTTATTGCAGGTGCAATCGGTCTTGGATTTATCTTCCTTATAATGATCATTGTATTCAGATTCCCTGGATTTATAGCATCACTTGCTCTTGCTTGCTATACAATCCTTGAGCTTTTCTTCCTGAATACACTTCATATTACACTTACATTGCCGGGTATCGCAGGTATTATCCTGTCAATCGGTATGGCGGTTGATGCGAACGTAATTATCTTTACTCGTATCAAGGAAGAAATCGGTGCTGGAAAGACTGTTAAGTCAGCTGTTAAGGATGGTTTTGACAAGGCTCTTTCAGCTATCATCGATGGTAACGTAACAACAATTATTGCAGGTATCGTGCTTCTGCTTATGGGTACAGGTACAGTTAAGGGCTTCGCAAGAACTCTTATCCTTGGTATCGTACTTTCAATGATATCAGCACTTTTCATAACAAAGCTTCTTTTAAATATATTTGTAAATCTTGGTGTTACTAACAAGAAGCTCTACGGAGCAGCCAAGGAAGTTAAGGAGAAGAAGTTCTCTAAGACATTCAAGGG
>ONEC01000191.1 GCA_900316715.1 uncultured Eubacteriales bacterium | reverse complement strand
CCTTTGCATATATGGAATAACCTGAAAATCCGTTATATCCGCTGAAGCCCGGTATTACTGCTATGATCTTATCCCCTGAAAGGAGTGCTGCCGCATCACCCTCCTCAAACCACTGCACATGAAGGCTGTCATCATCTAGATCAATGCCGTTCAGGTCATGGTCTACAAACTCTTCCGGCATGCATGGCTCTCTTCCTTCTGCTACAAATGCACCACTCATATCTTTAGGAGCCTTAACCCTGTTACATATCCAGCAGGACTTTATTACCGGCTCCTCACTCTCCGGGTTCATCCAGATATAGAAGAAATATGTCCTATCCGTTTTCTCAACAAAAGCCTGCATCTCACCTACCGGTGACCAGTCTTCAAGTATTATTCCTGTTTCCATGTATTTACTATCCTTTCATCCTATTCTCGTTATCCTTTTCCTGCACTATCTCAGGCTTTCTTCTCATCCTATCACCTTTTTCAGCCACTTATCATCCACTCCCGGAAGTATCTTCCTGAAATGCTTCAGCAACCGCTCATATGACTCTTCAGGTGTCCGTTTATATACCTTTTCCGTAAATCTTCTGCCCATCATCTCTTCGGGCGTTGAATATTCCGCTATTCCCCAGCCATACTCATTTCCTTCCTTATCCGTAGCATAGCGGAAGCCTGATATTACGACATAGCACTGTTTCTGAAGCCTTGTAATCGAACTGTCGAACCCTTTTCTTCCGTTTTTCCCGTAATTTCCAAGCCTTTTCAGAGCTTTGGAAAGAATAGGGACATTTCCTTCCAGAAGTTCGTACAGAATCTTGTCATCATGAGAGGCAAGCCCGTCATTATATCTGGCATCGAAATCATATCCGTCTCTCCGATAATTTGCAAAGTCAGAGAACCATTTTGAGCTGATATACATAGCCTTTCCTTTATAGAATTTTCCATAAGCACACTTTGCTTTCTTTATCACAGGATCTTTCCATTCCCATGCATCCCAGAAGCCGTTATCTCCGTCATTATACCAGTGCCCCGGTGCCATATGCTCCTCAATGGAAAATCCTTCTATATCATTTTCAAAAAACGGTACAAATCCGACCTCATCTATCAGTGTAATAAGGTCTTCCATTGAATCAATCCTGTAATCATCGAAGAATGTCATCATATCCCCTTTCAGATTCCCGATCCTTTCATCCGAATAAACAGTTCCTTCTTAGTCTGACGCTCCTGCAAGCCATATAGAGGCTTCCGAACGTCCCGAAACTATAGTCTAATAATACTGTAAATACTCACTCATTTCAAAGAGAAAAGTCCCCGAAAAAGAATATTAAGAACTGTAAGACTTATAAGTGCTATAATAGATAACAGGTGATGTAAAATATTCGGAGAGGGTAATGAAATGGCATTTTTTGAAACAAAAGACGGCATACAGCTTCACTACGAAGAATATGGTTCAGGGGACAGAGTGATACTTTCAGCTCAGGTCGGATTCTACCCTAAGGGCATGCAGCAGTATCTTGCACAGATGGGATATCATGTATACTGCATGACACTGAGAGGCTTTTACCCTTCTTCCTACGTGACAGAGGATTACGGTGACAGATGGTATGATGTCTTCTCTGACGATGTCATTGCTCTGGCTGATGCTCTGAAGATAGAAAAATTTACTTATATGGGAGCTTCTCATGGTGCTGGGCTTGGCTGGCATCTGGTTCTTAATCACCCGAACCGTGTAAATGCGTTCATTGCTGTAGTACCGGGTCCTCACAGCCTTGATACGGGAGCAATGTCTTTCCGTCAGATGATGATGCAGGGTATCATCAAGAAAATTCCACCATTTGATCCACCTATAGATAATGACAGTGACAGAGAAGTCCGCAGAAAAGAAAGGGAAGAATGGCTGTCCAAGCTTCCTGAGGCAGATATCCGTGAAAAGAATATTGATTACGGAAGACCTCTTCTGAAATATAAGACTGAGGAGATGCTACAAGAAAAGCTGTCAGAGATCACTACTCCTACTCTTATCCTTGGCGGAATCGATGACCCGATAAGCACACCGGAGCTGATGATGCGTACTGCAAAGTGCCTTCCTAACTGCAAGCTTGTTATATATTCCAACTGTGGTCATAATATAGATACCGATCTGGTTGAAGAGCTATGCGGAGAGGCAGACAGATTTCTCCACAATGCCCTGACAC
>ONEC01000176.1 GCA_900316715.1 uncultured Eubacteriales bacterium | reverse complement strand
GATAATTCTTTGCGGTCAGGACCTCAAATCCCTCTGTTTCGAGCGTATATGTCAGGCCCTTTAATATCATTTCATTATCTTCTACCAGTAAGACCTTTAACTTCATGCTGTTATCCTTTCGGAATTAATATGTCTGCTTTCTAATAGTTTCTATTATGTTCTGCTTGTTAATCTTACCAATAGCGTATCTCATTGTAAAGCCTACAATAAGTGCAACAAAAAGAATTGCTATAACAATCGGCATTATTGGTATTGAATAACCGAAGTCAATTGCTGATTTTAATGAATAATATATAAGTCTCGACAGTATAAGTCCTATCGGAACTCCAAAGAGCAGTGACTTCGCGCCGTACATTATGCTTTCAAGTCTTATCATATGGTCAAACTCCTTCTTTGTCATTCCTATGGATCTCAGCATAGCAAACTCACGGCTTCTGAGATTCATGTTTGTTGTTATGGTGTTAAATACATTTGTTACTCCGATAAGGGATATAACTGTTATAAATCCGTACAGGAATATCTCCATTACTAAGAGAAGATTTCTGCTGTTCGCTACTTCCTCTGCTTCGTTGATTACCATAGCTCCACTGTAATCAGAACTCTTATGGATAATATCTACAGCATCCTTATCTACCTTATCCGCATCTTCCGTACAGATAAACATAGGAGATATAAGTCTTTCTGCTTCACAGTCTTTAAAATACTCTTCACTTACAAAAAGATATCCGCCGTCATTGTAACTTCTTCTGTAACCTATCGGTCGGTTGTTTGAAATCTTTGTTATTTTTACAGAATAATTATCAAACTCATTTACTCCGTCCTCTGTCTCCCTCAGATATACGGCTATATCAAGGTGATCTCCCTCTTTAACCGTATACATTCTTTCTTCAGCACGTCCGCCGTCTTCTCCATACGTCATGATATCATCTTCAAGAATTGCCACATGTGAATAATCACTGGTTATGACCCCACACTCCTTTGCAAATTCCTTGAATCGTTCCGGTTCAATCTCAACTACCATAAGCGGAACATCCTTGGTTCCGTCAGGCATCTCAATTCCTGCCCACTCATATTTGATGTATTCCTTCAGATAATCGCCTCCGAACTTATCTTCGTCAACCGCAGCTGACATATAAGTAGCATAGTAGCTTTCTTCAACACCCTCAAGTTTCTCTACTTCAGAATATAACTTCTTGGTTGTTTCATTACCTATCATTCCCGGATATACTTCGACATCAAATCCATAATCCGCATACTGCATCACTATGACTCTCTTTGCCTGATTCAGAAATGTTGAAAGACTTATAAATACAGCTATTGCAACCACCAGTGATATAACTGTGGTTCTATACTGTCTTTTGCTTCTCTTAAGATTCTTTGCTGAGATCACTCCTCCGATTCCAAAAAGCTTTCTTACAAGCTTACTTGTTTTCAGCTTTTTGCCCTTCAGCTTGATCTCTTCGTTGCCTCTTATAGATTCTATAGGTGAAGTCTTCATAGCTTTACGTGCAGGAATGATGCAGGAAAGATATGAAGTAAGTCCTGAACAAAAAATTGCTGCAAGGAATATCCATACCGGCATATAGAAGCTTATTTTCATACCAAGTGCTTCGCCCAAAAGCATAGTGACTATCACACAAAGTATCGCAACTACCACTGTTCCCAGTATCAGTCCAAGTATTGTTCCGATTCCTCCTATGTATGCACCTTCTTTTAATACTGTCTTCTTAATCTGCTTTTTTGTAGCTCCGACAGATGCAAGCATTCCATACTGAATCTTTTTCTCTGAGACAGATATATTAAAACTGTTTCCTATAACGAAAACACTTGTTCCTATTATAATGAGTACTACAATTCCGGCCATCAGATAGATTGCCAGAAGCATCTCATCCCCTACTCCTCCATAGAGTCTGCATAACTCGTTAGTATCAAAATAACCGTTATAACCCGAAACACTATCACAAAGCTTTGAATTTATAGCATCCCCATATTCTCCTGCATTCTTCGGATCATCAAAGGTTGCATATACCTTGGCTGTGTGGGCCTCACCCAGATCTGTAAGCTTTGTTATTCCGGTAAAGCCTGCACAGAAATAGCTTTCTACTGCCATCGGTGGTCTTTCTATGATTCCGACTACTGTATAAACTTTTTCTGTACGTATCTCAAGATGCTCTGCCTCAGCTACATGCTTATCAGCACCCGGGCGTCCTTCTTTCTTGCTGGTATCTATAATCCTTTCTGCTTCATCTTCAGAAATGTAAGAGGTATACTCATATTCTATCGTCTCCCCATTCCATATTCTGTCACCGATCTTGAGCTTAAGCGTATCTCCTACCTTTATATCAACTCCACCTCTGGTCAGGGCATGCTCTGCTATAACGATCTCTTTATCATTTCGTGGAAGACGTCCTTCCTTAAGATTAATTGCTACATCTTCAAGAGATGTATCATCAAATGCAGTCACCCTGATATAAGGCTTATATGCGTAAGTGCTCCCTTCGAGTACCGCGTATCCCAGATCTTCTGTGATTCCGACTCTCTCAACATGTGCATTTTCTTTTACAAGACCTAAATCACTGACCGGTACTCCGGTAATTACCACATGGTATGAACCTTCTGTTTTTATATAAAACTTAACCAGAGAACCATAAAGTGTTGTCGCCATTCCGAGTACCGCTGTAATAAGTGCCGTAGACAGAATAACTGCTATTATGGTTACTATGGTTCTTCTTCTGTTTTCCTTTAGATTCTTTGAAGTGAATCTGCTGATTACGTCCATTTTATTATCCTTTCAAGCCCCTGTATTACGTCTTACTTATCACTGAGTATCTTACCATCCTGTATGGTTATTACTCTGTCTGCCTGCTTAGCTATCTCAAGATCATGTGTGATGATTATTATGGTCTG
>ONEC01000180.1 GCA_900316715.1 uncultured Eubacteriales bacterium | reverse complement strand
GCTATGACAAAGAAGGTTATCCTGTTTCCAAGAGTCAGCCTGCTGCTGAGTTCTATATCCTCCTTCTTCTGGAACAGCATGATGTACATGAGAACCAGACAGAAGATCATGATAAAGACATAGGATACATAGGTATCCAGCCAGCCGAAGCAGCCTACCAGTGTCTGAAGATAATAATCCTTCAGGCTCTGCACAGAGAACTTGAAAAGAAGAAGAGTTCTTCCCGGCTGCATGATACATGCCAGAAGCACCTTTCCATATACGCTGTTTCTGAGCAGGTATACGCAGGCTGCTGCGCCGATCACCATAAGAACTATGAAAAGCACCTTAAACTTCTTTATGAACGCGGCCAGCTCAAACTTCTTTCCGATCTTTAATTCAAAATGATCCAGCGGAATGATAAATATTCCGGCCAGTATAAGTACATAAATCTCCTTTGCTATAAGGAGCTCTAATCCCAGTAATCCAAGGATTATAATGTCCTTCCAGCCCACCTTCTTCTCTCTGAACTTCAAATGAAGAATATATGCTGTTGCCAGGAAAGAGCAGGAATTAACTATAACATCAGGATTGATAGAACCTGCCTGCTGAAGCACCATAGGCATGAGCATGATGAAAAGCATTACTTCTTTCCTGAACGGTATCAGCTTCAGCGTTATCACACCCATAATGATATAGAATATGAGTGCAAACAGCTCTGCCATCTGATGGCATACTATTATCGGCATCTTGAGGAACACTCCGAGATAGAAGCCTATAGCTCCCGGCCAAAACTTTAATGCCCAGGTGGACAGGGAAAAATCTGACAGCTTCAGATCATAACTATACTTTTTCATTCCCGCATCATAATATGCCTGCTCATCCACGAGCTTAACTTCATTATCATCGTTAAATGAGGCCATTCCGGAGCTTTCCATGAACTGCACTTCCTCTGCATATAACTCCATGGTTCCGTAGCTCATAAGCATGTTATAAAAATGCATTCCTTCGTCAGGAGTCTGTGATATCGGTACTATCAATGATAATGCCATACCGCATACTGCTGCCACGATTATGAAAAAGGTATATATATTGAATTTTTTAAACTTAGTATTCTCCAAGATAACTCCAATTCTCTTTCTTAAACATGCTGCCCTTTAATGAATACCAGTCTCCCGGAAGGAACTTATATCCATTATTTAAATCAATATAGTAATCCAGGGAATCGATAACCTCTATTCCGGATTCCTTATAATCACTTGATATCCTGTTTCCTGTAAACGGATTGACCGGATTATCTATGATACCTTCTGTTGCAAGTGCCGGTGTATCTGCATTTGTCATCCATTCATCGGATACGGTAAATCCTGTTGCATTGAAGTCCTTTACCATAAGGAGACAGTTGTATCGCTCCATATCGAAGAGTCCCTCTTCGGTAAAGTCTATATCTTCAAACTGATTAAGTCCTCTTCCGTGGTCTGACACAAGGATGATCCTTGTATTATCATAAACACCGCATTCCCTGAGATAATCAAACCATTCTCCCAGCTTTATGTATGCTGCCATATTGGTCTGATAATGCTCCATCTGTTCGGCAGTCTCACATATCATGGTCTTTCCATCAACTGTGAATCTGTCCTCATGCTGAAGATCATAATCCGTATTATCTATATTCATGGCCGGTACATAATCCGGTTCACTGAGGATAGCAGGATCATGGGTTGTCTCATTTACCAGCAGGATAAATGAATTCTGTCCGTCTCTTACTTCTGTAAGCTCATTCAGCTTGCAGAGAGTTGAATAATTGTCCATAAACAGGTCGCTGATTCCTGATGCCACGGATCTGTTCTCCTGTGTCTGAACAGCCACTTCTTCAGATGCTGCATCCACAGAATCCGCCTTATTATATAGACCATTATTATATATAACACCCTGAAATACAAGCGGTGCGGCCTTCATGACACCGTAAAAGAATATATTTCTTCTCCGGGTATCTTGAATAACAACTTCATTCGAACTGTCATTATACTTACCGATGGTAATGTATGTATTAAAGCCTTCGCCATCAAACACTGAAAGGTCCGGCACATACTGATAACCTGCGTAGGTCGGATCACACATGGTAACCTCATAGCCCGCATCTCTGAAGAGACTTGGCATAACCTTCAGACTTTCTGTATGCTTATCCGCTATCAGTTCTGTATCTCGTTTATTCATTTCCGACGGTGTATAGTCGTAACCTCCGTATATAGGCGGAGTTCCGAAGTTTGTAAATCTACCGAAGGATGTAGTATCCGGATAATAGGTAAAGCCGTCAAACTTAGCCCTGAGGTCCGGACGCTCATTCATAAGATAAGGCACATAACCGCCTATGGCTCTGTCCAGCATGATGACTACTACGTTCTGTCCGTCCCTGCTGAGTGGAAGACGTGCATCCTCCTTAACGCTGTCAGAGATTACCAGGCCTCTGTAATACTTTTCTACATCAGCCACATTTACAATTGATAGTACTGCAACTGAGAGCAGGCCTGTCATCACAACGCCTCTTGCTATAGCCGGCTTTAGTCTGACTATCGCATAAAGAACAGAAGCAACTGCAAGGATCAGCAGTATATTTATGAGCTTTTCTTTCTTTGAGAACATCAGGCCGTCGTCGAATTGCAGCATGGTGGATATATTTCCAAGGTTCTTTCCGAAGGCCATAAAGTCAAGTATTGTAACACCTGCCACTATCCAGATGATATTTTCAAATAAGAG
>ONEC01000181.1 GCA_900316715.1 uncultured Eubacteriales bacterium | reverse complement strand
TTTCTATATGGCTTCCGTTATAATATATCGTATGTGACAAGTAAGGCTTATGCATAATCTTCGAAGAGAGCTGAGCAGGTCGATAAACGAGTGATTAACACCGCAGGAATTTTTTCTTGCGGTGTTTTTACTTTTCGGGAAATTGTGCCGTTTGGTGCGGTCCCGGGTTTAGGAGGCGATTACATGTCATTATTACGTGTTTCTGATCTGACCTTCGGTTATGAAGGCAGTTTTGATAATATTTTTGAAAATGTTTCTTTTTCAGTGGATACAGACTGGAAGCTGGGCTTTATAGGAAGAAATGGAAAGGGTAAGACTACATTTCTGAATCTTCTTAAGGGAGGCCTGGATTACCAGGGGAGTATAACCACAGATAAGAGATTTGATTACTTCCCATATAAGCTGACTAAGGCTGATATGGAGAAAACGGTGGATGAGATGGTGGATACATGGAAGCCGGGAGTTGAAGGGTGGAGAGTAATATGTGAGATGAACTCTCTGTCAGCAGATCCGGAAATCCTGTACAGACCGATAAGTACACTCAGTAACGGTGAGAGAACGAAAGCGATGCTGGCAGTTCTTTTCTCAGGTGAAAATGAGTTCCTGCTTATAGACGAGCCGACCAACCACCTTGACCGTAAGGGAAGAGAGATAATCAGGGATTACCTGAATAGTAAGAAGGGCTTCATCCTGGTATCTCATGACAGAGACCTGCTGGATGCGGTAGCAGACCATATGCTGGTCTTAAACAGAGAGTCCATTGAGGTTATAAACGGTAACTTCACTACATGGCAGGAGAATAAGGAAAGAGCGGATGCCTATGCCATAGCAGAGAACGAGAAGCACCTGAAGGAAATCGGAAAGCTTAAAGCTTCTGCAGACAGGGCTGCACGCTGGGCTGATAAGAATGAAAATACAAAGATAGGGTTTGATCCGATAAAAGAGCATGACAGATGTTTATCTACAAGATCATATATCGGAGCGAAGACCAAGAAGATGCAGTCCAGAGTTAAGAACTTTGAGAAGCGTATAGACCGGGAGATAGAGGAAAAAGAAGGCCTGCTGAAGGATATAGAGAACGTGGATGATCTGAAGCTGATGCCCCTTACGCATCATAAGAAATGCCTGGTGGACGTGAGGGATTTTTCTCTTGGATATGGCGAAAAATGTTTGATGAAGGATATTACATTTCAGCTGATGCAGGGCGATATTCTCTTCTTAAATGGCGATAATGGATGTGGAAAATCCAGCCTCATTAAGGCTATAATGAAAGAAGCGGGCACCGGGGATGAAGCAGGGGCTTCAATGGTCATATCGGGAAAACTCGAAACAGCCAGCGGACTCAAAATATCTTACATTAATCAGGACACATCACATCTTGTGGGAGGACTTAAGGAATACGCAGAGAAGAACAGTCTTGATTACAGCCTGTTCCTTACACTGCTCAGAAAGCTGGATATGAACCGCATTCAGTTCGAAAAGAATATGGAAGATTATTCTGAGGGACAAAAGAAGAAGGTGCTGATCGCAGCCAGCCTTCTTACATCGGCTCATTTATATATATGGGATGAACCGCTTAACTATATAGACATTTTCTCAAGGATGCAGATAGAAAAGCTTATTGAGAAGTATAAGCCGACTATGATCCTTGTAGAGCATGATACACGTTTCCGGGAGAAACTCGGGACGAAGATTATAGATTTATAAACGAGATTAGTTTACATAATTCACGAGGTTAGATTGACATGAAGAAGATATATAAAGACTTATTTAAGATTGTTATACCTGTTTCGCTGCAGTATCTTTTGATGTCGTTGGTATCGGCATCGGATGCTTTTATGCTGGGCTTTCTGGATCAGGACAGCCTGTCAGCAGTTTCGCTGGCGACTCAGGTGGCATTTGTATACAGCCTCTTTTTCGAGGCGTTTCTGTATGGCTGCTCTGTTCTTGCAGCGCAGTACTGGGGCAAGGGTGATAAGAAGACAGTAGAAGAAGTACTGGCTATAACAATGAGATATACCCTTTTTGTGGGACTCCTATTTACATTGGGAGCATTCTTTGTACCGAAGAGCATTATGCATATATTTACAGATGATGCACTTCTTATCGATATGGGTGCAGATTATCTCAGGACAGTTGCACTTTCCTATGTGATAGGAGGCTTTGCACAGGTTTATTTCGGAATACTTAAGATATGTGATAAAGCGAAACTGAGTACATTTATAGGATCCTTATCAGTTGTACTGAATATTCTGTTAAATGCACTCCTTATCTTTGGTCTTGCCGGCTTCCCTAAGATGGGTATCGAAGGCGCAGCTGTTGCAACAGTTATAGCAAGAATATTTGAGACTACATTTATCATAGTTCTTATCTTTATGAAGAAATGTATGCCGCTCAATATCCCTAAGACTCTTATGATAGGCAAGGGCGAGAATAGGCTCAGCAAGGCACTTCACGGAGATTACTGGAAATATACAGTACCGCTTCTCTTTAACCAGCTTGGCTGGGGCGGTGGTGTGACCATGTATTCCGTTATCATGGGACGTCTCGGAAGTGATGCCATAGCAGCCAACTCTATAGCAAGTATAGTCCGCAGTATGGTGGCCAGCTTCTGCTGGGGTATAGCATCAGGTGTATCGATCATTATCGGACAGATGCTTGGTAGAAATGAACTGGAAGAAGCAA
>ONEC01000185.1 GCA_900316715.1 uncultured Eubacteriales bacterium | reverse complement strand
TAGTGTGGTGGGGTATTTGTTATATGGGGATTTATGAACTTATAACAAAGGATATATCTGCAGAGAATGAAACCAAGAGGGTTATAGTGTCGATAAGAATATTGTACATTATAGCCTTCTTTGCGTACGTCCTGGATACAATCTGGGTAGGTATAGATGCCTATAAGATTTATCCGTATCGAACAGTGGCAGTCGGAATTATGCTCATTGCATTCTTTATGATTACTTATTGTACCAGGACGCTTACCGCTGTATTTCTTTTGATGTTATTCTTATTTTTCTGGATACTTACCATGATTCCGGTTTATGGCTGGAGCGCAGGTATGCAGAACTACTTCATCATAGCTCTTATGATGTGTTTCTTCACTTCTCATGGAAGACTCTTGTACAAGTTTTTATATGCAGGGTTTATCCTAATTATACGTATTCTCACTATCGGATTATATGGTGGTATGAAGTCTAATGCGGGTGTATCCGGTTTTGAGGATAAACTTCTTCAGATTACTAATATCACTGCTGTTTTTACAGCTATCATATTCATATCCTATTATTACAGCCGGAGAGAGAATGAAGCTGAGAACAAGCTTATGAAGTATAACAATAAGCTGAAGGAAGAGGCTAATACAGATCAGCTTACGGGGCTTTTCAACAGGCGTAAAGCTAAGGAATATCTGGCAGAAATCAAGAACGCTGATTTTACAAATGGTATCAGTATAGCCATGGCTGATATTGATTTCTTTAAGAAGGTAAACGACACCTATGGCCATGATGCCGGTGATGAAGTGCTTAAGTTTATTGCAAACCTTATGAAAGAAAAGAGCAGAAGCACAACCTTCCTGTCCAGATGGGGCGGTGAAGAATTCCTTGTGGTATTGCCGGATTGCAACGGTGATAATGCATATATTGTTTTGGAAAGATTACGTACTTTGATAGAAAACTCTGTGATAAAGGTTGGAGATCAGGAAATCAGGATAACCATGACTTTTGGACTGACAGAGTTTGGTTATGATATGGATGAAGAGGCTGCTATAAAGGAGGCCGATGAAAAGCTGTACATGGGTAAACAGAATGGAAGGAATCAGGTTGTTTACTAGATGATAGAGAATGCTAAGATACTGAAAACAGAAAATTTAGAAGCGGCAAAGTTCGGCTCCCGGGATGGAGAATATGTTTCAAAGGAACGTGTTAAGAATCTCGAGATGTCGGTTTTATATGATGATACCGGTAGAAGATATTATCTCAGGATTACATTTCAGACTGTAAAGGAAGAACAGGAAGAAGATACAACTGAGATCATGCTGGATGTGAGAAACTGCAAGGTGACTCACAGGCGTAATTCATTTATACATGTTATAAAAGATGATATCTCGGCAAGGGAATATATTATCGGAAGCATGTCGGAAGAGGATTATAAGAGTATAGACAGCTTCCTGTCGGTATATGTTCTGAAAAACAGAAATACGGAGACCAGGAGAAGCAAGAGCATAATATCCGCACTTCCATTCAGGAAGAACCCTTATGAGAGGCTCGACCGTCTTGTGGGACTTGAGGGAATAAAGAAGGATATTAAGAATACGGCAAGCTTTGCACTGGTTCAGAAAAAGAGGCGGGAGCAGGGACTGAATAACGTTCCGGTTTCGCTTCATCTTGTTTTTACAGGTAATCCCGGAACGGGAAAGACCACTATAGCGAGAATGCTTGCGGCTATATATAAGGATATCGGAGTTCTGTCGAAGGGACATCTGGTGGAAGTTGACCGCTCGGCGCTGGTTGCGGGATATGTGGGACAGACGGCGATAAAGACACAGAAGAAGATTCAGGAAGCCATGGGCGGAATCCTCTTTATAGATGAGGCTTATGCACTTGTGAGTTCCGGAAATGACTTCGGTCAGGAGGCCATCAACACTATCCTTAAGGCTATGGAGGACTATAGAGAGGACCTCATAGTGATTGTCGCCGGTTATCCGGGACTTATGGAAGATTTTATCGAGAGTAATCCGGGTCTCAAGTCCAGATTCAATAAGTATATAAACTTCCCGGATTATACAGCTGATGAACTGGTGAGAATATTCAGGACCTTCTGTAAGGAATATGATTACAGACTGGACAGGGAGGCTGAGAAGGAACTAAAGTCTCTTATCGAGAAGATCGAAGGAGAGAAGGAAGAAGACTTCGCAAATGCCAGAACTATAAGAAATATATTTGAAAGGGTTATAACTGCACAGGCGAGAAGGATTGCGTTTGAGGATCCTGATAAGGATATGCTTACCAGTATTGCGGCAGAAGATATACTTATAGGCACAGATAATGAATGAAGATTTAATTACAGTAAAAAAAGAGAAACCACCGATTATCCAGGTTATAGTAACGGCTGTATTTGTAACTATCATGGTATTTATAAGTGATATGCATAAAGCTCTTTATGTATTATCTCTTGCGGCAATATTATTTGCAATTCCATATGGAGTTTACTTTATGAGTAAGGTTATTATCAGCCTTAAGGATAAAGAAAAGTTTGTTGTTATAAACAGAAAATCTCTGAAGAATAAAGAAGCGGAAGCTTTTGTAAAGGAAAACAGAAGGATTACTGATAAGTATCATCTGATCAAGTCTATTCTCTTTAG
>ONEC01000187.1 GCA_900316715.1 uncultured Eubacteriales bacterium | reverse complement strand
TCGATGCCAAGGTCTGGGAGCTTAATAACGCAATAGAGCATTTTGAAGTAAGGGATTTTATAAAGATTGATGCGAGAGTTACCTCCTTCAACAATTCCCTTCAGTTAAATGTAGCCCGTATCCGACGCGCCGAAGTAAGCGAGTATGTTCTGTCGGATTACATGCCTTGTTCAGAATATAATATAGATGAAATGATGCGTGACCTGGATGTGATAATAGAGTCAGTTCAGAATAAGGGCCTGAAGGAGCTGTTATGCTCATTCTTCAAGGATGCTGATTTTGCGGCTAAGTTCAAGATCCATAGTGCAGCCAAGTCTATTCACCATGGATTTGTAGGCGGTCTGCTTCAGCATACACTTGCTGTAACAAAGATATGCGATTTTCTGGCATCTTCTTATCCGATACTGAACAGAGATCTGCTTGTAACTTCAGCCATATGCCACGATATCGGTAAGGTTGAAGAACTGGCTGACTTCCCGGTAAATGATTATACAGACGAAGGAAATCTCATGGGTCATATCGTTATAGGCGCTATGATGATAAGAGATAAGATAAAAGCTATAAGAGAAAGAGGAGAGAGCTTCCCTGAAACACTTGAGCAGGAGCTTATCCACTGTATTCTCGCTCATCACGGAGAGCTGGAATTTGGTTCACCTAAAAAGCCGGCACTTATCGAGGCTGTGGCACTTTCCATGGCAGATAATCTGGATGCTAAACTGGAGTCATTTACGGAGACTCTGAAGGATGCCGGAGACAATTCAGACTGGCTGGGATTCAATCGCCAGTTTGACGCTAATATAAGAAAGACTTTATCATAAATCAGGTTGACATTTATCCTTAAGAAGTGCATAATACAATTTAGTGCGATAAAGCATTAAAGTATTAATGTATTAAAGGAGCAAATCAAAATGGCAATCAAGATCATAATGCTGGTTTTATTCTTTGCTGTTATGCTTGGAGTCGGTGTTTATTCCAGAAGCAAGGCTAAGAATGTCAATGATTATGTACTTGGAGGAAGAACGGTTGGACCATGGATATCAGCCTTCGCTTTCGGTACATCATACTTTTCTTCAGTTGTATTCATAGGTTATGCCGGTCAGTTCGGTTGGAAGTATGGACTTTCATCAACATGGATCGGTATCGGAAATGCACTTATCGGATCACTTCTTGCATGGCTTATTCTCGGTAGAAGAACCAGAGTTATGACACAGAAGCTTGATGCCAAGACTATGCCGGAGTACTTTGGAAAGAGATTTGATTCACAGTCTCTCAGAATTGTAGGATCAATAATCGCATTTGTATTCCTTGTACCTTATACAGCAGGTGTATATAACGGTCTTTCAAGACTGTTCGGTATGGCCTTCAATATAGATTATCGTATCTGCGTAGTTGTTATGGCACTTCTTACAGGTGCGTATGTTGTTATCGGTGGATACATGGCAACAGCTCTTAACGACTTTATACAGGGTATCATCATGCTGATCGGTATCTGTGCAGTTATCGGTTCAGTTCTTGCAGGACAGGGCGGATTCTTAAATGCAGTTAAGTCTCTTTCAGAGATCCCTGCAGACCCGGCAGTTACTACTGCAGCACTTTCAGACAGTCAGGGACTTTTCGCAAGTTTCTTCGGACCTGACCCACTTAACCTCCTCGGAGTTGTTATTCTTACATCTCTTGGTACAATGGGTCTTCCTCAGATGGTTCATAAGTTCTATGCAATCAAGGATGAGAAGGCTGTTAAGACAGGTACAGTTGTTTCTACATTCTTTGCATTTGTTATCGCAGGTGGATGCTACTTCCTCGGAGGTTTCGGACGTCTCTTTGGAGATATGGAAGGAGTTGTAACTGTTTTAGAGGATGGTACAACAAAGGTAGCTTATGACAGTATCGTTCCAAGCATGCTTTCAACACTGCCTGATCTTCTTATCGGTATTGTAGTTGTGCTTGTATTCTCAGCATCAATGTCAACTCTTTCTTCACTGGTTCTTACATCAAGTTCAACACTTACACTTGACCTTATCAAGCCGGTTATGAAGAAGGATATGAAGGAGAAGACACAGCTCAGACTCATGCAGGTTCTGGTTATGTGCTTCATCATCCTTTCAGTAGTTATTGCATTTAACCCACCTACATTCATCGCTCAGCTCATGGGTATTTCATGGGGGGCTCTTGCAGGTGCATTCCTTGCTCCATTCATGTATGGTCTTTACAGCAAGAACATTACAAAGGCTGCAGTTTGGGCAAGCTACATCGTGGGCGTTGGTTTCACTATCCTGAACCTCTTCGTTCCGATGATCAAGTCACCTATCAATGCAGGTGCTGCAACAATGATCGCAGGACTTATAATAGTTCCTATCGTAAGCCTTATCACACCAAAGCCTGATAAGGAAAAGATAGATGAAATCTTCAAATGCTATGATGAGACAGTTGTGGTTCATAAGTCACAGAGTCTTGAAGAAGATTAATAAAGAAAGCTTCGGCGGGTCGTAAAGACCCGCCGTTTTGTTTGCGCGCCAAAAGCCGGCATAAGTCACAGAGTCTTGAAGAAGATTAATAAAGAAAGCTTCGGCGGGTCGTAAAGACCCGCCGTTTTGTTTGCGCGCCAAAAGCCGGCTCTGGCAGGGGCGGGGTTATACCTCTGGTTTAATAAACCCTTAGTTTAATGACAAAAGTATGGGATTGTGATATTCTTTTTTTAGTGACAGCTAGATGCATTTACTTCAACGACTGTTAATCCTTAATGCATCGATATCGCCACTGCCTGAAAGCTAGCCGGATTTACTTCTATGGTCATGATTAATCCGGCAATATCTTCAGAATTAAAGGAGAATATGAGATGAAGGATGTTTACAAAAAGT
>ONEC01000188.1 GCA_900316715.1 uncultured Eubacteriales bacterium | reverse complement strand
TTTGTCAAGCGTAATCGTTAAAGAGAATGAGACACTGGATAGCGCACTTCGCAGATTCAAGAGAAACTGTGCAAAGGC
Organism: uncultured Eubacteriales bacterium; assembly: GCA_900316715.1. Lineage (GTDB taxonomy): Bacteria > Bacillota > Clostridia > Lachnospirales > Lachnospiraceae > Eubacterium_Q. The sequence continues at coordinate 2,363 of ONEC01000188.1, read as the reverse complement.
AGGCATTCAGCAGGAAATTCGCAAAAGAGAGCATTACGAGAAGCCAAGCGTAAGACGTAAGAAGAAGTCTGAGGCTGCAAGAAAGCGTAAGTATAAATAAGACAAATATGTACTTTTTGTGCCGTGACTTAGTCGCGGCACTTTTTACATTATGGGAAAATATTAAGAAGCTATTAAAATTGAGGGGTGGATATGTCTTTAACACATAAGACTATACTTATAGACAATTCAAACATTCAGAATGTTTTTGGCCAGTTTGACAGAAACATCAGAAAGGTTGAGAAGGCTTTCGATGTAACTTATGTTTATCGTGGTGAGGAGCTTATCCTTACAGGCGATGATAAGAATATTGATAAGGCCATGAAGGTTCTGAATGATATATATGCTATTGCTAAAAAAGGTAATACCATAACCGAACAGAATGTGGATTATTCCATATCTCTTGTACGTGAAGGAAGCGAGAACGAAGCCAGTGAGCTTTCAGATAGAGACGATATCATATGTCATACTATGGCAGGAAGACCGATAAGACCTAAGACATTTGGACAGAAGAATTATGTCGAAGCCATAGATAACAATATGATCATCTTTGGAACAGGTCCTGCCGGTACAGGTAAGACTTATCTTGCCATGGCAAAGGCCATTACTGCATTTAAGAAGGGTGAGGTTGAGCGTATCATTTTAACCAGACCTGCTATTGAAGCCGGTGAGAAGCTGGGATTTCTTCCGGGAGATCTTCAGAGTAAGATTGATCCGTACTTAAGACCGCTCTATGATGCACTTTATGAGATTATGGGAGCTGAGGCCTTCCAGAAGAATCTTGAGAAGGAACTTATCGAGGTTGCACCTCTTGCTTATATGAGAGGAAGAACTCTTGATAATGCCTTTATAGTTCTTGATGAGGCGCAGAATACTACAGAATCTCAGATGAAAATGTTTCTTACACGTATAGGCTTTGGCTCAAAGGCTATTATAACCGGTGACCAGTCACAGAAGGACCTGGCGGCAAATACCAACTCCGGTCTTGATACAGCTCTTAAGGTTGTAAAGAATATCGAGGGTATAGCTGTCTGCAGGCTTACTTCCAAGGATGTTGTAAGACATCCGCTGGTTCAGAAGATTGTTGATGCCTATGAGAAGTACGACAGTTCAAATAGAAGTAGAAGAAAACAGTAAATTGTGCTAGAATAATTCATTATGAATATTTCAATTACTAATGAACAGAATATGGTTCTTACTGACGAGTACACATCGATCATAGAAAATGTGATCAATGAGTCTGTGGATTATGTAGGCTGCGAGTATGAATGTGAGGTTGATGTAACTCTCGTGGATAACGAGGCGATACATGAGCTGAACATGGCAGAAAGAGGTATAGATAGTCCTACAGATGTACTTTCATTTCCTATGCTTGACTTTGAGGTGCCGGGAGATTTAGGACTGGTGGAGGATAGTCCTGAAGATTATTTTGATCCGGATACCGGTGAGCTTCTTCTCGGAGATATAGTCATATCGGTTGAGAGAGCCGCTGCCCAGGCTGAGGAATATGGGCACAGTCTGAAGAGGGAAATTGCATTTCTTGTCGGAATGAAAGAACATGAGGAAGCAGAAACAATCTGTAACCGCTATGCAGATGTGGCAGCACAGTGTGAGACGGAACTGAAAGAACTGACGGGCTACTGGCATGAAAAACTGGAACATTTTCAGGTACATACACCAAGTAGCGAATTTGATACCATGATCAATACCTGGAATGCATACAATTGTTTTATGACATTCATCTGGTCACGTGCGGCGTCGTTTTTCTACTGTGGTCTGCGAAACGGTTACGGATATCGCGATACCGTGCAGGATATTCAGGGTGTGATTCATCTTGCACCGGAGATGGCACTCGAAAAGATCCGGTTTATGCTTTCGGCACAGGTGGATAACGGAGGAGGACTTCCGCTTGTCAAATTTACACACAATGCCGGACATGAGGATACGCCGGATGATGCTTCCTATGTACAGGAAACCGGGCATCCGGCATATCGTGCGGATGATGCTCTGTGGCTGTTTCCAACAGTATATAAATATATTGCGGAGTCCGGAAATCTGGCATTTATCGATGAAGTGATTCCGTTTGCCAATAAAGATGAAGCCACTGTATACGAGCACTTGAAGAGAGCACTTGCGTTTTCTGTGAATCATCTGGGACCGCACGGACTTCCGGCAGGACTTTATGCGGACTGGAATGACTGTCTGCGTCTGGGCAAAAATGGAGAGTCCTCGTTTGTTGCACTGCAGTTTTATTATGCAATGACGATTTTAAAACAGTTTGCCGCATACAAAGAAGATCGCGCATATATGGATTATCTGGAAGA
>ONEC01000193.1 GCA_900316715.1 uncultured Eubacteriales bacterium | reverse complement strand
TTCACAATACAGTTCCCCTGTCCTATTGCTTCATGATAGAAATCCAAAGAGCTTTGCGGGGCGATTATTGCATACTCCTCATTCTCATATAATAATGAAGTCTGCTGTGAAATTCTTGTTATCCTTCCCTCAACATATTCATCATTATAACACTCTAATACTCTACTCAGGTTTTCTACTGCATATTCAATATCGTCTGCCTTCGGTAGCTTCTTTATGCCGTTTTTTCCTATACTTTCCATCTTATGAAGGAACAGCTCGTACTCTTCTACAATATCTTCCGACTTATCCTTCAGATCTTCGTAAAAGGATCTTTTAAATCCTATCTCTGAAAGATATGTATATCCTTTAGTCAGATTCTCAAGATAAGCCCATTGTGCACAGCTGACTTCTCCGTTCCCTATATAGGAGCAGAATTTATTATACGTTCTTAAAGCCAGTTCTCGCTGAGCCTCAGACAAAAGCCTTGTTACAAGATATGATGAATTGAGAATACGCAGAAGTTTTAACGGCATATTAAAAAGTATCTTGGACGGCGTTGAACCTATAATATTATAACCTTCTATACCGTCTAAAAGGTACGCAATTTTGTCTAGTCCGGCTTTGTATAGTATTTCTTTACAGGAGCAGAAGGATGCATAATATAAGTGATTGAATGCCTCTTCCAATCTATGTTCCGGATAAAATCTATAATGTAGCTGTGGCAGATGTTTTCGTACTCTTTTATAGAATCTCCATAAATTGATACCGTCAAGGCAAATAAATTTTTCATTCCAGGCTTTACCAAGATAATATAGGAAACTTTTCTCATCTTCTTCCGACAATCTATACCCTTCGGCAATAATAAATCTCTTATAACTCCTGCCTCTTTTTTGATCCCAGATAAACACGTTAATATATGGTTTTCCATACACATCCCTGTTTATACTAGCAAAGAAATGGATCAGTTCAGGTGATGATTCAAACTGTTTTTTCATATATGCAAAAAAACCGTTATCGGTAATTGGAAATTCCATTGTATCCGATAAGATTTTATATCTATCCTGAAAAAGGATACTGTCTATATAGTTTTGTGTACAGTTATTCATACATTCCAGTCTCCTTTCCTCTCCATCTGCCTAAGAACCGTCAACGATATCCATAAACTGATTATAAATCCTCAAACCCCAGCTCCTTAAGCTTCATTGCTGTAAATGAATGTGTTATTCTGTCAAATCTCTTGGATAATCTGTCAACCCTCGTTACTGCTTCATCACAGGATTTTTTAAGTTCCGCTAATTTATCACTGTCTGTTTCTTTAGCGATACTTTCATCCAGTCTTTCTACTTCACATAAGTTTGATTCTAGTCCATGAAGAAGAAATATAGCCTCCTTCAGGTTTCTGAGCATATTCTTGTAGGATTTCTCGCTTTTCCTTTTTTCTTTTTCAATTTCCTGCCCAATCTTCCATTTTATTTCCTCATTATTGTAAATGCCCATACCCACCATCTCATATAATGAATCGATCCTATCTTCGAGTTCCAGAATATCAATCTCATATGAGGCGAAATCATAAAGCCTATGCAATTTTTTCACTAACAGTTCTCTGTTATATTCTTTTCTCAGCATATTATCTCCTCCTCGTATAACATATATAATCTCTTTCTTACATTAATCCTTGGAGTCGTCCAAATCGAACCCCGATATCTTCTTTCTGAAAAGATTTACGGTTTCACCTGTAAGATAGTGCTTACACTGAGCAATACATTCATAATCAGAGTAAAAACAATCTCCCATAATATATAACGATTTCTTCTCATAATTATTGAAGAATCTGTATCCACGTATCGGGTTATCGAACTCATATCTAAAATTACAGATGCATCTGGGATATGTCTCTCCTATATCCAGATACAATCGCTGATATGTATCCACGGCATCACACTGAACATAAGCCATACAGAATTCCTTATTGTGCAAATCTTTCCATAGAGTTATCAGAACATTATTCCAGTATTGATTAACAATGCTGTATTCTTTAACCAATCTGTATCCCTGTCTTTCCAGATATATAATCATTTCTTTAGGGGTGTCAGATGAGTCCCTTTC
>ONEC01000194.1 GCA_900316715.1 uncultured Eubacteriales bacterium | reverse complement strand
CTTATCTTTCAGAACAGATGCTTTGGTATATATTCCAAATGGTGCATGAGGAGATTCTTCCCACTTATATGTGACAAGATCAGAGTTGTCCAATATTTCATATCCCGGAAGAAGAGCATATCCAAAGTTTGCAAGAAGCAGACCGTATGTTTCACTGGCATTTGAACATATGGCATTATCTATATCTTCATTTACAGGGACAATATATCTTCTTCTTGAAAAAAGGTTCCTTATCAGATATGGAGGAACAGAGATAATCTGACGGTATTCCCACAGATCTTTTGTGGATACCGTCTTTTTTTTATGCTTTCGTAACTCTTTTGCCAGGGGATGAGCTTTGTTTATGATGCAGAATAACTCCTCATCGTATAACTTGGTAAAAGTTATATTGGAATCCATAAACTTAGCATCCTTCATGCCGATGATAAGATCCAGCTGGCTGTTTACCAGACGGCTTAGGTTAGCATCTGTCTGGTCCTGGGTAAACTCAGGTATCACGTTAGGTTTTGATGCGAGGAGCGGCTTAAGAATTCGGCTTATAAGGTTTATTGTGTGCGTATCCATATAGCCTATTTTAAGAGAATGAAGTTCCCTTTCCTGATAATTGGATATACGTTCTTTGGAGTGATAGAAGGTGTCGATTATAGTATTTGCGTCAGCAAGAAAAGCCGTACCGGCTGCTGTCAGCGTTACGGATCTGGTAGTTCTGTTAAAGAGTTTACATCTCAGTTCTGTTTCTAAGGATTGTATCTGCTTTGATACTGCGGGCTGCGTGAGACCGAGCTGTTCTGCTGTTTTCATATAATTCAGAGTGCCGGCGAGGCTGATAAAGCATTCAAGCTGAGCTGTTGTCATAGGAATCTCCTTATCTGGGTATAAATCTATTTATTCCATTTATTTATAAATAATAACATATATTCATTTCCCAGTACAATTTATTAATGATATTATGATGTTGTACAGAAAATTGCAGTTTTTGTTTTGACTAAGATGTTTGAGATATAAGGAGAATTTAAATATGGATTTTTATGAGATAATTAATTCCCGTCATAGTATAAGAGATTTTGCAAATGAGAGTATTCCCAAGGATATAATGGAAAGAATAGTTAAAGCGGCGTATGCAGCGCCTGCAAATGATCATTTCAGAGATTGGCATTATGTCGTGGTGACAGATAAGGAGATGATGAAAAATGTTATCGAAGGTGTTCCAAAGAATCTGACCGTTAAGGATGTGGATGCCATGACATTTATATCTGATCCTGTTCAGAAGGAGAGCTATCAGGTTGCTGTACCTAAGCAATACAGAATGCTGATCGATGCCGCGGCGATTATCATACCGCTGATGAAGAAGAAAGTGGATATTCTAAATCCTTCCTGCCTGTCGGATCTTAACTGTTATGCGTCCATTTGGTGCAGTATAGAAAATGTGTGGCTCGCGGCAACAGCGGAGGGGTACGGATGTAATGTCAGAATACCTCTTGGAAATGAGGAGTCTGTGGCTAAAAGCGCGTTAAATATACCTGATGACTACTTGATCCCATGTTTTATCGGAATCGGACGACCTGCTGAGGATGCAGTCTGTACCAGACAGATAGATGTGGACTATGATGCGCAGATCCATTGGGAACAGTTTTAAGATGCGAGAGAAACGAGACGTAAAGAGTGAGCTGAAGGAAACAAGGAAAAATACATGAAATACGGAATAATAGATTATGATGTTATAGGCAAAGGTATGCCGGTACTTATCATTCATGGATGGGGAATCAGTAAGCTTACAATGAAAGGTGCTTTTGAACCGATCTTTCGTGAAGTGGATGGATATAAACGCTTCTACATAGACCTTCCGGGAATGGGAGATTCTGAACATGGCGATGTTAAGAATTCAGATGACATTCTAAAGTTGCTGCACGGATTTGCTGTTGATATAATAAGAGAGCCCTTTATGATCATAGGGCAATCCTATGCAGGGCTTCTTGCGAGAGGCTTTGTTAATAAGTTTCCGGAATTGATCAGTAAGATAATTCTTCTTGTTCCATGCATGATACCGGGCGTGAAGCAGGGACGTGTTGAGCAGTTA